>NZ_JAGEMN010000001.1:1015793-1354391 GCF_017921835.1 Sporosarcina sp. 6E9
CTTCGATGAAATCGCCTAAATGAGAATCATCTTCTTCACCAATAGGTGTTTCAAGGGATACAGGTTCTTGGGAAATCTTCAAAATCTCGCGTACTCTATCTGCAGTTAGTTCCATTTCTTCTCCAATTTCTTCTGGTGAAGGTTCACGGCCCAGGTCTTGCAATAATTGTCTTTGAACACGAATTAATTTGTTGATTGTCTCAACCATATGAACTGGAATTCGAATGGTTCTAGCTTGGTCAGCAATTGCGCGGGTGATTGCTTGTCGAATCCACCACGTTGCGTACGTACTGAACTTAAAGCCTTTTGTATGATCAAATTTCTCAACAGCTTTAATTAGTCCCATATTTCCTTCTTGGATTAGATCAAGGAACAACATTCCGCGTCCAACGTAACGTTTTGCAATACTAACAACTAATCGAAGGTTAGCTTCAGCTAGTTCTTTGCTTGCAGATTCGTCACCTTCTATTATGCGTTTGGCTATGGCAACTTCTTCGTCACCCGTAAGTAATTCTACACGGCCAATTTCTTTTAAATACATTCGAACCGGATCATTAATTTTCACACCAGGTGGGACGCTTAGATCATTTAAATCGAGCTTAGAATCATCCACGACTTCTTTAGTCGTCGTTTTTTCAGCCTCTTCTTCTTCATCTTCTGATTTTCGATCCATTTCAATGCCTTGCGCTTCTAGTAAATCAAGGAATTCCTCAAATTGCTCTGGTTCTATCTCATATGGGGAGAGTTTTTCAGTCACCTCATCAAGTGTTATTTCACCAGTTTTCTTTCCAGCTTCTAATAATTGTGCCTTAACTTCTTTAATTGTAAGTTCTTCTTTCATTCCTGCAGATAATTCTTTTTTAGTCATCTAACCCGTTCCTCCTCCTAACACCGGATGTGGCTATTTAGCCGATAATGATTTCCGGAGCTGTATAATATCCCTGGCCAGCTCCAACGCCCGGGTATGATCATTTTTCTTTTCAGCTTCTTTAGACTCATGCAATTTCTTCTGAATTGTTAACCTAATTCGATATTTCTCCAAATGTTTGACGCAGTCTTCAATTTCTTGTTCGGTATGTTCAGGATCACGTTCAGTCATCGCAGCTTCAAGGACAATTTTCCTTAAGTTGCGATCTTCTAACGATTCCGCAAACCTATGAAAATCAGGCATTCCATGTTCTTCGTAAAATCCGGCAAGACGAACGAATATTGCTGAATAATCATCGCCAATAAAAACATCTCTTCGCTCTTTTTGAAAGCGATCAAATAGGGATCCGTCATTTAACAAATGGTATAATAATAATCGCTCTGCTCGTTGGGTCCCTGTTTTGTTTCGTTTTGGTACAACTTTTTCAGAAATATTACCGCCGTTTACAAATTCTACAGGCTCTGCTTTCGCCTGCCTTGCCCGATTTCCTGCCATTTTCATGAATTGTTGCGTGATTGCTTCAACCGATATGTTTGTCTCGGTTGAGAGTTGTCGAATGTACATATCCCTCTCTACAGGCGATACGCGTTTTGCTAATTCTTCAAGAACCTCGTGTATAAATTGCAAAACATCATTTTCATAAGAGAAGTTTTTAGAACGTTTAGCATATGCCATAATGAATGACATATACGAATGTGGATTTCCGATAATTTGATCGCGAAAGGCTTGTCCGCCGAACTCCATAATATAATCATCAGGATCCATATTTGTCGGTAATATTGCGATTTGCACATCAAACCCATTGCGTGAGATCATACCGGAAAATCTTTTAGCAGCTTCCCATCCAGCATCATCTCCATCGCAGCATATGATTACTTCTTTTGCAACTCGCTTCATTTTTATGAGATGCGCATCTGATAATGCGGTTCCCATAAGTGCCACACTGTTTTTTATATCCGCGCGATCAGCCGAAATAGTATCCATAAAACCTTCAAACAGTATTACTTTACCCGTTTTTCGTACATTAAGACGTGCATTGTGCAAATTGTATAACATTTTGTTTTTTTCAAAAATTGGTGTTTCAGGGCTATTAAGGTATTTTGCGACTTCCTTTCCTTCCACCAATGTCCGACCTGAAAAGGCAATTACGTTACCATTATCGTCATGAAGTGGAAACATAATACGTCCGCGAAATCGGTCAAAGAAACCAGTTCCATCATCCTTCATTATGCAAAGGCCAGCTTTTTCCATTTCCATCATATTAAAACCTTTACGATGGAGTAATGTTGATAGTGCATCAAATTCATCAAGGGACCATCCAATTCCATATTTTTCGATATCGAGTCTCGTAAATCCTCTATTTTCTAGATATTCTAGTGCTTTTTCCCCTTCTACTGTATTTAAGAGTAGATGGCTGTAAAAATTCGCGGCGAGCGAATGCGCTTCAACCATATGTTTAAATTCATCAAGCGGTCTGGAATCATTAGTCGCTTGGCTAAATGAGGGGTCAATTTCAATTCCTGTACGTTCTGCAAGTTTAATAACTGCATCTGTGAATTGTCGATTTTCGATATCCATAACAAATGTAATTGCATTACCGCTTGCCCCGCATCCAAAGCAATGAAAAAGTTGTTTGTCTTCAGAAACGGAAAATGAAGGTGTGTTTTCCCCATGAAAAGGACAAAGACCAAACCAATTCTTGCCTCTTTTTGTCAGTTGTACATGTTCACCAATAAGATCAACTATATCGGTCTTAGTACGTACCTCTTCAATAATTTCCTCTGATATTCGTGTCATGATATCACCATCTTCTACTCTGTATACTATCTTTCGTGACGTTCTTTTGAATATCCTTCTTTATTCGACAAATTTCTTAATAATACTCCGAAACTATTATTCTACACTATTCTCTGTGACATTTCATTAAACAACTATAGATTAATATTGTCCCTAAAAGAAGAACCTATCCATTTCGGAAGGTTCTTCTCATTTATTCACTTCTATTGGATAGTTCACCAATAATAACATTTGCTGTTTCTTCAACAGCTTTGGTAGTAACGTCAACCACAGTACATCCTATTTTATCGGTTATTTCCCTAAAATGCTTGATTTCTGCTTGGATTCTTTCAAGGCGGGCATAATTAGCATCATCACGTAAGCCAAGTGCGATTAGCCGTTCTTTTCTGATTGTATTTAATTTATCTGGTGAGATAATTAGCGCAAAACATTTTTTAGGATCAATCATAAATAATTCTTCTGGTGGATCGACTTCTGGAACAAGCGGTACGTTAGCAACTCGATACCGTTGGTGTGCCAAGTATTGCGATAATGGTGTTTTAGATGTTCTGGAGACACCTATTAATACAATATCTGCTTTTAATATACCGCGGGGGTCTCGACCATCATCGTATTTTACGGCAAACTCAATCGCCTCGATTTTTTTGAAATAATCATCATCTAGTTTCCTTACTAGTCCAGGCTCTTCTAGCGGTTTCTCGTCAAGTTGAATGCTGAGTTGTTCCACGATAGGTCCAAGCAAATCGATACACTTAATGCTTTGGTTTTGACACTCAATTTTTATTCTTTCACGCATGTCGCTTTTAACAAGCGTATAAACAATTACCGCATCTTGTTGCCGTGCCAAAAAGGCAATTTCCTCCAACTGTGTTTCATCTTCAATATGTGAGAAACGTTTTAATACAACTGAATCTAATCCTCTCCCGAATTGGCTTGCAGCGGCTTTCGCAACGAGTTCAGCGGTTTCTCCAACTGAGTCAGAGACAATGAACATTGTAAGTTTCTTCATGCTATCACCCTCATAATTCATGGTCATCCGCAAGCGATAGAAAAGCTGCGGTAATATTTGTTTTTGTAATTCGGCCAACAACTTCAAGACCCGTCCCTTTATCAATTATGACTGGAAGTGAATCAATTTGTTTATCGATCATTTTTCCAGCTGCTTTGAGTAAAGTATCGGACTTATTGCAATAAGTTATGTTCGGCATTCTAGTCATGATTATATGAACAGGCACTTTATCGATTTCATTGTTTCCAAGGCAAGATCTTAGTAAATCTTTCCTGGATAGGATTCCGGTAAGATAGGAAGACTTATCAACGACAAACAAGGTGCCGACATCTTCTAGAAACATTTGACAAATTGCATCATAAACGGATAATTCTTCAGTCACAACAACCGGTCTGGATTGAAAATCTTTAACTTTCATTGCATTAATACTATCGTTTAGAGATTTAACAGGTTTTTTTCCAGAGAAAAAATACCCGACTCTTGGTCGCGCATCAAGATAACCAGCCATCGTTAGGATTGCAAGATCGGGACGGATTGTTGCTCTGACTAGATTTAATCGCACGGCTATTTGCTCGCCGGTTATTGGACCATCTTCTTTAACGATTTCAAGAATTTCGGTCTGACGCTTATTAAGTTCCATAGGTCACCGCCTTACAGGTATAATTCATGAATGTAAAATTAACGTCACTATGTAATATAATCTACTTGCTTATTATATATGAAGACGACCACTATTGCGAAGAAATCGGAATCATGGTATACTTATTAGTGAACTAAATAAGCGTTGAGAGGTATTAAAGTAATGTCTACAAAAAGCGAGTTGGGATAGTGAGAGCCAACAAAGACATGAATAGGCAACCTTGAGCTATGTACTTTCCAAGAGGGCTGATGGGTTTTTCAGCCAAACGGGGTGGAACCGCGGGTCATTATGCACTCGTCCCCGGACTTTATGTCCGGGGATGAGTGCTTATTTTTATTTGAAAGGAATGTTAATTTTATGGAAAAAGTAGTAAACTTAGCAAAAACAAGAGGATTCATATTTCCTGGGTCCGAAATTTATGGTGGACTAGCCAATACTTGGGATTATGGTCCGCTCGGAATAGAACTAAAAAACAATATTAAAAAAGCTTGGTGGCAGAAGTTCGTTCAAGAATCACCACATAACGTTGGTCTTGACGCAGCTATACTGATGAACCCTAAAGTATGGGAAGCTTCTGGACACACTGGAAATTTCAATGATCCTATGATTGACTGTAAAAAATGCAAAACGCGTCACCGGGTAGACAAGCTAATTGAAGATGCATTGGATGCAAAAGGTATGGAAATTATTGTTGATGGTCTGTCATTTGAAAAAATGAACGAATTGATTGTTGAACACGATGTTGTATGCCCTACTTGCGGCGCGATGGATTACACTGAAATTCGACAGTTTAATTTAATGTTCAAAACATCCCAAGGCGTTACGGACTCTTCAGCAAACGAAATATTTTTACGTCCGGAAACAGCACAAGGTATTTTTGTAAACTTTAAAAACGTTCAGCGCTCAATGAGAAAGAGAATGCCTTTCGGAATCGCACAAATCGGGAAGAGTTTCCGTAATGAAATAACGCCAGGAAACTTCACATTCCGCACACGCGAGTTCGAACAAATGGAATTAGAATTTTTCTGTAAACCAGGCGAGGATAACGAATGGTACGAATACTGGCGCGATTTCTCAAAAAACTGGTTATTAAGCTTAGGCTTGACTGAATCCAATATTCGTTTGCGCGAACATACTGAAGATGAGCTATCCCATTATTCAAAAGGCACCGTCGATATTGAATATAAATTCCCATTCGGTTGGGGCGAACTATGGGGCATTGCGAACCGCACGGACTTTGACCTAAAACGTCATATGGAATTTTCAGGCGAAGATTTCCATTACCAAGATCCTGTAACGAATGAAAAGTATGTACCTTACTGCATCGAGCCATCACTAGGTGCTGACCGGGTAACGCTAGCTTACCTAACTGACGCATACAAAGAAGAAACTCTTGAAGGTGATGACAAGCGTACAGTTCTACAATTCCACCCGGCAATCGCACCTGTCAAAGCATGTGTGTTGCCTTTATCTAAAAAACTTTCGGAAAGTGCGGAAAAAGTTTATGCCGATTTGCGTAAACATTTCGTCGTACAATACGATGAGTCACAGTCGATTGGCAGAAGATATCGTAGACAAGATGAGATTGGTACTCCGTTCTGTATCACTTATGATTTCGACTCAGAAGAAGATCAACAAGTGACAGTGAGACACCGTGATTCAATGGAACAAATCCGTATGCCTATTGACGAGGTCAAGGATTATATTGCGAAACATTTAGAGTTTTAATTTAAAAATAGAAAATCCCGTGAGCGAAGTTTTTTCAACTTCCTTCACGGGATTCTTTTTTTGGTAATAATTCAGGAGTAGATTCAAGTTGTTCAATAAACGATCTTGACTTAAACCAAATTCCGAGTTGCTCATCATAGACTGTTTGAATTATTTTCTTCATAAATTTTTTCGTCTCTTTTTTCAACGTTAAATTCCCTACACGATTGATTGGCACTGTATAAAATGTACGAATGAGTTTCAACTGATTCGGTGTAATACGAACCAAATACGGGTCTACAGAAAAACAACGGTGACAAATAAAACCAATCTCCTTGAAAGAAAAGCCAAATTCTCCTTCAGTCGCACGGCAGTTGACACATTCATGAAGCACCGGATGGATACCACCAACGGGCAACATCTTCCATTCGACAAACAGCGATATTGCCTCTGGATCAAACCCCTCATTCATTGCATGAAGTGCATCATATAATAATTCATAGACGCCCAGTACACGTTCATTCTCCTCTGTCATCTTATCAACAATTTCAACGACATAGCTGGCATAGGCAGTCACTTCTAAATCTTGGAGAATATGACGCATGGATTCAATTTGTTCGCCTTGGGAGAGCGTTCCCATCCCCCGCCCTTTACGGATAAGATAGGACCCGTGAGTGAATGGTTGGGTAACAGCTGCCAGTTTACTTCTAGGTTTTTTTGCGCCGCGGGCCATTGCCGTCACTTTGCCGGCTTCTTTTGAGAACAAAGTGACGATTTTATTGGACTCGCCGTATGGAATTGATCGTAAAACGATGCCTTCCCATTTATTTAGCAAGCGACCCACCCCTTTTTAGATATTCTTAATATTCATCGTCGTCGAATCCAAATTCTTTCAAACGACCCGGCCTATTACGCCAATCCTTTTGCACTTTTACCCATAGTTCAAGAAAAACTTTTGATCCTAATAACATTTCAATGTCGTGCCTAGCTTTTGTTCCGATTTCCTTAAGAAGCGCGCCTCTTTTTCCTATCACAATTCCTTTTTGCGAATCACGCTCAACAATTATCGTAGCCATGATATTAACCATATCGCGATCTTTATCGCGCTCAATTTTTTCAATGACAACCGCAATTGAATGCGGAATTTCTTCTCGAGTTAATTGGAGCGCCTTTTCACGGATAAATTCAGAAATGATGAAGCGTTCAGGGTGATCTGTCACTTGATCTTCTGGATAATACTGAGGCCCTTCAGGCAAGTATTTTTTTAACGTTTCTAGTAAACGATCTGTATTATTACCGTTCAATGCTGATATTGGTACGATTTCAGCAAAATCATACTCCGATTTATACGAAACAATGGTCTCCAACAAGCTATCAGGATGAACCTTGTCAATCTTATTAATAATCAGGAAAACAGGGGTCTCTGTATTTTGAAGCATTTCGATAATGAACCGATCACCTGGTCCGATTTTTTCTTCTGCATTTACCATGAACATAATTATGTCGACTTCTCTTAATGTATTGCGAGCCACCTTAAGCATGAAGTCGCCCAATTTATGTTTTGGTTTATGTATGCCGGGCGTATCGATATAAATGAGTTGCGAATCATCTGTTGTTACGACCCCTTGAACTTTATTTCGAGTAGTTTGCGGCTTATCGCTCATAATGGCTATTTTTTGCCCAACTACATGATTTAAAAATGTTGATTTACCTACGTTAGGTCTACCGACAATTGCGATAAACCCCGATTTGAATGTGTTACTTCTTTCTTGCATATGCAAGATCCTCCTTTGTAAATGCACCTGGAAGCAATTCTGCGACAGTTGTTTCCATTACATCACCTTTTAAATTTGTTAAATATACCGGCATTTCGCCTTCACAGAATTCCGCGATTACTTGCCTGCAAGCACCACAAGGCGATATTGGACCTTCTGTATCGCCTGTAACAGCCAACGCTTTAAACGAATGCACCCCTTCGGATATAGCTTTAAAAAACGCAGTTCGTTCTGCGCAGTTCGACAATCCAAATGATGAGTTTTCAATATTGCAACCTTGATAGATAATCCCGTTTTCTCCGAGTAAAGCCGCCCCTACCGGAAATTTTGAATAGGGTACGTAAGCCTTTTCTCTTGCTGTTTTCGATTCTATAATAAGTTTTTCTTTAGTCATAAAACCACTCCTTGGTTTAAGTTATCCATTTTGGAATAAAAATTAGCAGACCGATAATCGCACTCATAATCGCAAATATTAGAACCGCCCCTGCAGCAAGATCTTTCGCTTGTTTAGCGAGCGGCATACGCTTCATAGTCACTAAATCAACTACTCTTTCAATCGCGGAGTTTAGCAATTCTAATGCAAGCACTCCGCCAATTAACATAAGGATTATAAACCATTCAGTATATGATAAATCCGACAATAATCCTGTAGATATTACGATAACGGTAGCCATTAGATGGAATTTAAAATTGCGCTCAGTCTTGACTGCGTGAATAATCCCTTCAAATGCATAGCGGAATGATTTGATAAAATTCTGCATGCGACTATCTCTCCAACCCAAAGGAATGAAGTATTTCTTTTTGTCTACCGAACATTTTCACTTCATCTTCTTTTGTTAAGTGATCATAACCGAGCAAGTGTAAAAAACCATGCAGTGCTAAAAATCCAATCTCACGGTTCAAGTCATGCCCATATTCTTCCGCTTGACGCACGGCAGTATCGACCGAAATAATGATATCGCCAAGTGCAACCGGAATCCCTTGTTGTGCAATGATTTCCACTTCACCTTCAGACATTTCCTCTAAAGCAAAAGAAATGACATCAGTCGGTTGATTGATACCGCGGTATTCAGCATTTACTTTTGTTATTTCATCGTCAGACATAAAAGTCACTGACACTTCAGCTTCTCCTGACACCCCTTCTTCACCCGCTGCATGTTTCAATATATCCGATACTAATTGTTGTATATCGTTATTTATTGAGCCGGTCTCATCATCCATAAAAATATCAAGCATTTTAGTTCCTCCTCTCGCACCTATTCCGGGTATTCAATTCGGTTATGAAAAATACCATTTAATGTTTCGCATATTGCACATTCGACCTTTTTAAGTTCTTTCATCGATAAATCGCATTCATCAAATTGGCCATCATTTAATTTTTCTGAAATGATTGAGCGCACAAGGGAAACAATTTTTTCAGATGTTGGCTCTTTCATCGATCTGACTGCGGCTTCAACACTGTCAGCAATTGAAATAATGGCAATTTCTTTCGTTTGCGGTTTGGGTCCTGGATATCGATAGTTTTCTTCATTTACATCATCGCCTAATTCACGTGCTTTAAATACAAAAAATCTCAATAAACTTGTTCCATGATGTTGTCTCGCTATCGCAATAATTTCTGGTGGCATTTTATGCTTTTCCAATAGCTTTGCCCCGTCTTCAGCATGCGCAATAATTATGTCCCGGCTTTTCTCAGGCGGCAACAAATCATGCGGATTTTTTCCAGTATGTTGATTTTCGATAAAATAACCCGGTCTAACAGTTTTTCCGATATCGTGATAATAACTTCCAACACGTGCTAAGAGTCCGTTTGCGCCAATAGATTCACAGGCGGCGTCTGCTAAATTAGCAACCATTACACTATGATGATAGGTACCTGGTGTTTCTGTAAGGACTCTTTTCAACAACGGATGATTTGGGTTTGAAAGTTCAATTAAGCGAATATCTGATAATATGCCAAAACCCGTTTCGAAAAATGGCAATAAACCGATTGTTAATGCACCTGAAATTACGCCTGAGCTAATGGCGGCAACCGCATAAAAGATTAATTCCGATAAGGTATAAGAAGTTTGAGTCATAAGTAAATAGAAAGCTAGAAACAGTAGATTTGATACAGCTACTCCTAAACTAGTCCCCAATATAGTAGACCTGCGACTAACATTACCAAGTAAATAAAGGCTAGTGAGCCCGCCAAATAATATGTATAAGGCAATTTCCATTTGGATAATGGCAGCATACCCATCTTGTAGAATTATGCCCGCTGTTGCTGCAGTCACTATCGTTACTGTGAGCGCCAGTCGTTCGTTTGTCAGCAACTTAACCAACATGGCTGCGAGTGCGGTTGGAAATAAGAAAGCGATTAACAAATCAAATTCTGGCTCGACAAGAGAAATTAACTTCATCATGACCACTTGCAGAAAAAGAACAACTAGAATAATAACTAGTGATTTCCGCTTCGCTAACGTATTTTCTTTCCACGTGCTAAAATGCATGAAAATAACAGCGCTAATTACAAAGATGAATAATATAATGCCTGCCAACGGTTTTACAGGCGACTGATTCGTTAATAGTCCAGCGATTTCTAATTGACGATATACTTCATTATCAATCACTTGACCTTCTCGAACGATAACCTGTCCTTGCAATATTCGAATCGGTTCAACTGCAGCTTTCGCTTCTTCGATTCTAGCTTTGGTCAAGTCTTCATTTATTATTTCTGTTTCAACAATTAATGTCCGACCTATGGTAATAACAGGTTGCTTTATCGTTGATGGGACAATATTCGCTATTCGAATTTTATTTTCAATATCATATTTTTTAATCGACAAGTCATCTGTTCGTATTTTGTTCATCAATTCAAAGCCGATTGCATCAATGATAAAATCCCGAACATTTTCAAGAATAACCACTTCTTGACTTAAAAGACTGATGATAGATTCTTCATCTAATTGTAATTCTGGTTCCTCTTCCTCTAAAAAAGATAGTTTCTCACGAACTTCTTCAATGGACTTTTTCTGGATAACCTGAGGTGCTTTAGGTTCAACATCATCAGTCTCAATACCTTTTTTTACTTCAATAAAAAAATTAAAAACATTTTCAGCAATTGCCTGTCGATTTTTTGCAACATCTTCAGAAAATTGATAGACAGGCGTTACTTCATTTGCCGCACGTTCTTTTTCTAGTTCTGTTTTAGTCGTATCCTCTACTGTTTTAATAGATCGAATCGCTTCGGATGCAATTTGAAAACGTTTGATTTCATACGTCTCTTTTTGTACAATTCCGTACATGATAAAAAAGAGGGCGAGCGAAAATAGACCGATTAAAAACAGTGAAAAGTATTTGAATTTTAAGGCATTGATAAAGTCACGTATCGGCCGCATCATTAGATCTCATCCCCCGAAATCACGCTATAGACACTTAGCTCATTTTTTATTTATTATATTTGAACTAAAAACCCCAGTGCTTACGATGTTTGTTCCTCATCATAAGCTTCAATTATTTTAGCAACAAGTGGATGTCGCACAACATCGCCTGCCTCCAAATATTGAAAACGAATATCAGAGACATTTCTTAAGATAGTTTCTGCCGCTATTAAGCCAGAATCCATGCCCCGTGGTAAATCAATTTGCGTTTTATCTCCGGTTATAATCATTTTAGAGCCGAAACCCAATCGTGTTAGAAACATTTTCATTTGCGCTTTCGTCGTATTTTGCGCTTCATCAAGTATAACAAATGCATCATCCAAGGTGCGACCTCTCATGTAAGCAAGCGGCGCAATCTCAATTACGCCCCGCTCCATAAGACGTTCCGTGTGCTCAGCGCCTAGTACAGTGTGTAATGCATCGTATAACGGTCTGAGGTACGGGTCCACTTTTTCTTTTAAGTCTCCTGGAAGGAAGCCTAGACTCTCACCTGCTTCAACAGCTGGTCTCGTCAATATAATACGTTTTGCAGATCCTGACTTCATTGCATGCACTGCCAATACGACTGCGAGAAAAGTTTTCCCAGTCCCGGCCGGTCCGATACAAAACACTAAATCCCTTGAACGAATCGCTTGAATATATTCTCTTTGCCCAATTGTCTTTGCACGAATCGCTTTTCCATTGACGTCCCTCGAAATTTCTTCATCATAAAGTTCAGAAAAGTATTCAATTGTCCCGCCCTTCACCATTTCAATGGCAGTCGCGACATCACGTTGGTTTATATTGATCCCTTTTCGGATAACCTTAATTAGTTGTTCAATCAATGCACGACCCATTTCTTGATTTTCTGCATCTCCGTTTAAAGTTATCGAATCGCCTCTCGTCATTATCGAAAGACCAAGCTCCTCTTCAATCAATTTCATGTTTTGATCAGAATTCCCGAGCAGCATTACCGCTTCATTGGTGTCTTCAACATGCAGTTGGATTAATCGTTCAGTCATTTGCCTCAGTCTCCTTGGCTATCGGTCTTTTCATTGCGATATTATCATTTATAAGAAACAATATAGTCCCTTTAACTTTATCATTATCGAATGAGACGTGCAAAACTTTATTATCTTTTATCGTCGCCTCATGTCCATATTCAGCTAATAATTGACTTTTAATCAGTTCCAAGATGATCGTCGTTTCCATTCCTTCAACCAACTCAAACTCCGTGCTAACCTCGCTTATGGTTCTATTTGTAGTGAACAACTTCCAAAATTCAGTTGGATTTTTGTTTTTTAACGGGTTATGAAATATAAATTCAACTTCTTCTTCACCTTGCACTGTGTACTGAACCCTTTTTGGCAAACTAAATTTATACTCTACCCAAAAATCTGCAAATACCGCACCTTCAGCACCAACTAGCACTTCTTTCTCGCCTTGTTCAAGTATACCCGTCGCCAATATATCCCCTTTTTTAACAGTCATATAAGTATGCCCTATACGTTCTCCCCGCGTTAAGGCAAAACGGGTAATCATGCCGCCAGTTCGGGCTACCAGGTCAGAAGGCGGCCCCTCCTCTAGGGAATCGATATCAGATGCTGGTGATAGCATTGGGATAATGGTTAATGATACCCCGCGTCGCTTAAATCTAACCCATGATAATGATGGATCATCCTGCATTAAATTACGTCGGATTTCATCTTCATTCGGAATTAGATAAAGAGGACGGAAACGAATGATTGAAGCTTCGTTTAATTTCACTTCAATTCTTTCTGCCACTTCTGGTACATCAGATTCCACGCTCACGGACCATAGAAAAAACGAAAGCACTAAAGGGATAAAAAGTGCAACTAAAAACCGATATGAACTAAAAAGCGCGGCTAATCCGGGATCACGATCGGTTGTTGTGATTTTCACCTTCAATCCATATCGCCTGCGATACTTACGGACATTTCGGACACCTTTGTGGTCTGTACGAAAATCCACTACGCCATCCATGATTGTCAGTAATGTTATCGTTGTCCCCAACGATTTAAGTTTTGTTAGAAAGGCCGATACATTTTTGTTTTTCGCAATACGTATTGTATATCGCTTAGAGATCATAACGATTTACCTCATTATCCAATTTGGCAATTGTAACTGAATGTATCGAATCGAATGAGATGATTGCAATTTCCTCTGATAATAAATCAATTAATAATTCATCACCGGTTGCCTCAATAACATAATTCCCACTTTTCACTTTCGCAAAATCAGGTCCTAGTGTCACAAGTTCACAAGGGCCGTTGATTTGTATTGAAGAAAATTCATTAATCGTAATTAAAGAGCCTGTATTAAATAATTTTTTCAAATAATAAACCCCCTGTACATATCTTATGATATATACAGGGGATCAATGATTAGCGTTTAGACTTTGGTGGTCCGAAAATTTCAGAAAAAATAACACCTTTAATTAAATCATCTTTGCTTTTCGGCACTAACGATTCAAGCATTATTTCTTTTTTGACAATTTCGTCCGTATTTTCGGCTTGACCTCTGGTAGACGTTCTTCCTTTAAATGTTTCACGGCGGTCTCTTCCAGTTGTTGTTTTCTTTGAAACCTCTACCGTAGATTTTGGTTGAACAGTAGGTGAAGTCATTTGTGATCTTTGCGGTGTTTGTTGCCTTTCACTAGTTTCCTGTTGAAATTCACGTTGTATCTCTTTATACATTTCAGTAGACACTTCTTTAAATTTCCTCATAGGACTTTCAGACTTTTTTTGTCCGGCAGTGAAAGGCTTTGCTTCTGCTTCACCGGATGATTTGGCACCCCGTTTACCGCTCATAATCGCCCCGAGGACCATCATTATAATTAATGGAATCAAGCTTTCCATTATAACATCCCCTTTCCGGGAATTAAATACTTATCAGTTCTACACTGCAATCACTTATGCAAATGCATTATTGATTTTCGGTATCTGGGTTTTCAGTACCATATTTACTTATTGAATCACGCATGCTTGTGTCTGATTGGACGTTTTTGTAATTCATGTAATCCATAACGCCAATATTGCCCGAACGAAGTGCATCTGCCATCGCCATTGGTACTTCTGCTTCAGCACTAACAACTTTAGCACGCATTTCTTCAACTCTTGCTTTCATTTCTTGCTCGTTTGCAACAGCCATTGCACGACGTTCTTCCGCTTTGGCTTGTGCAATTTTCTTATCTGCTTCAGCTTGTTCAGTTTGAAGATTTGCACCAATGTTCTCTCCGACATCAACGTCTGCGATGTCAATTGAAAGAATTTCGAATGCAGTACCTGAATCGAGCCCTTTAGATAAAACTGTTTGTGAAATCATATCTGGGTGTTCAAGAACTTTCGCATGGTCCACAGATGAACCAATTGTTGAAATAATCCCTTCCCCAACGCGCGCAATAACCGTATCTTCTCCTGCACCACCAACGAGACGATCAATATTAGCACGAACAGTAATACGCGCCTTCGCTTTAACTTCAATCCCGTTCATTGCAACACCCGCAATAAATGGCGTTTCAATGACTTTCGGGTTAACTGACATTTGAACAGCTTCTAACACGTCACGGCCCGCTAGGTCAATTGCAGCTGCACGTTCAAACGTTAACTCGATGTTTGCACGGTGAGCAGCAATTAGAGCATTTACAACACGGTCAACGTTTCCACCTGCTAAATAGTGACTTTCAAGCTGGCTGATGCCAACATCCAAACCTGCTTTATGAGCCTTGATCAATGGAATGACAATTCGATTCGGAATTACCCGACGAAGACGCATTCCTATCAGCGTGAAAATACTTACACGAACACCGGCAGCCATCGCCGAGATCCATAGTGTTACTGGAACAAGTGTGAAAAATATCGCTAAGATTATGATTGCAACAAATACAATAGCGATTATTCCAATTGATCCTGCATTAATAGCTATATCCATTATTTATTTTCCCCCTTCTCTTCTGATTCTCTTACTACTACTCGAGAACCTTCAACCTTTATAATGATAACACTTTTTCCTTTGTCAATGTAACTTCCGTTAGAAACAACGTCAATTCTTTCTCCATCTAACTCTACCGTACCCGCTGGTCTCAATGGCGTAGAAGTCTTGCCAATACGTCCAACTAATTCTGTGCGGTTAATATTAGAAACATACCCGCTTTCAGTATCTGTCGCATCCATAAGGACAACTTTATTCAACAGGTGTAATTTTTTCCCGAAAAATTTGATAATAATCACCGTCCCTATTGCAGCAACGACAAGCGCAATTAATACGGAAATAGCCATATTCATTGGATTGCCACCTGCTAATATAATACTTCCAATTACTGCCATCGCGCCAAGTATGCCCGCAATTCCGCCGGCTATAAAAAACTCTGCGACAATGAGACCGATTCCTACAACTAATAAAATAATCGACTCAAAACCTGCAAGCCCAGCCACTAGATGACCATAGAAAAAGAGTAACAAAGAAACAATTCCCATTGTTCCCGGTACACCAAAACCTGGTGAATACAATTCTACTACGAGTCCTAGACCTGCCAATGAAAGCAATATCGGAACAACTACTGGATGCGTAATAAATCTTGCAATACTCTCTGATATTGTCTCTTGTGTTGAAATAACTTCAGCATTTTCATAACCATTTACTTTTAATAACTCATTAAATGAAGAGACAGTTCCTTCACTATATTCTACTTCTATCGCTTCACTTGCAGTTAGTGTTAGTAATTTTCCAACGCCCGCACGATATTTTGGAAAATCATAAGAATCGTCTACCATCGCCAAGGCATATTTAGGATCACGACCGGAAGATTTGGCAGCATTTGTCATAGCCGCATGCCAAGCGCTTTCAGCTTTATCATCCGCCGCATTTCCACCCGAATCAATTACTGCTGCTGCTCCGATACGTCCATTGGGCGACATATAGATCTTATCCGCATGAAGTGCCAAGAATGCGCCAGCAGATAATGCATCATCATTGATATACGCAATTATTTCCATTTCCGAAGAATCGAGTAGTTTTGCGATTTGACCTGCCGCATCTACAAAACCGCCAGGTGTATTAATATCGAGAATAATTGCATCCGCGTCAGCTGCTGCAGCTTCAGAAAAGGATCTTTGCAAAAATTTATATAGTCCTTTCTCAACTGCATCCTCAATCGGAACTTGATACACTTTTGTAGTTTTGGCATTGGATTCTATGAAAGGTAGCGTTACAGCCGTGACAAGAATAACGAAGAGGATCAATCTCCTAATTAATATATTCATCATAAACCTCCCCTCTGTTCTTATAGTTAATTATAGCTTTAATACGGATGAAAAGGCTAAAAGTTTCACTTTATATAAACTAAAGTATTTATTTTATTTCAAACGTAGACAAATAACCGGAAAACCCTAATTGGATTTTCCGGTTTAGCATTGAAATCTCAAGATCAATTTACAACTTAAAAGTAGAGACATACACAAGGAAGTATTAGCGACGCTTTCTTGCAGCCTCAGACTTTAATTTGCGTCTCACGCTTGGCTTTTCATAATACTCACGCTTTCGTGATTCACGTATTTTTCCACTTTTGGAAACGTCACGTTTGAAACGTCTAAGAGCGTCTTCAAGCGATTCGTTTTTACGAACGACAGTTTTTGACATATCTCTTGTCCCTCCCTCCGAACACACTTGGATAACACGGCCAAGTGCCATGTACCTAGATATTATACCTTATTATATTGTGGTGGTCAATATTAATCTTTAAATCAATCATAATTCATACATCAATATGATTGTGTCGAATTTTCAACAATAGCAAATGTGAATCACTAGGTATCAATAATCTGTTTCTGATTTCAAACCTTTCATGATTTGAACACCAGAGCTCGCACCTATTCTTGTCGCCCCCGCATTAATCATCTTTTGCATATCTTCGAAACTACGAACGCCACCAGATGCTTTCACACCAGTTACAGGTCCTACTACCGCTCGCATTAATTTAATATCGGCTTCAGTAGCCCCGCCTGTAGAAAAACCAGTTGAAGTTTTTACAAAGTCTGCACCCGCTACGACAGCTAGTTCGCACGCAGTACGTTTTTCATTATCAGTTAATAAAGCTGTTTCAATGATTACTTTAACGATTGCTTTTCCTTTTGCAGCTTCTACAACGGAAGCAATATCATTTTTGACTGTTTCGTCGTCACCATCGCGCAATGCACCAATATTAATCACCATATCGATTTCCGTCGCGCCATTTTCAATCGCGTTTTTCGTTTCAAACGCTTTTACTGCTGAAGTCGATGCACCTAGCGGAAAACCAATCACCGTACATACTTTTACTTGTGATCCCTCAAGCGAAGTTGCCGCTGTTTGAACCCAAGTAGGATTAATACATACTGAAGCAAACGAGTACATTTTCGCTTCCTCGCAAAGTTCCAGTATTTCTTCTTTTTTAGCATCTGCTTTTAGTAAGGTATGATCTATATATTTAGCAAAGTCCTTATTCATTTAAATTCCTCCCTGTTATTGAATATCATCGACAAGCCAAAAGCTGTACTCTATTAATGTGGAGTACAGCTATTTTCTGTCTTTACACAATTGCTTTCTGTTCTTCGATAACTCGAACGTACTGCCCCTGATTATAAGGGTAACCAGCTTTTGTTAATTTTACACGAACAATTTTCCCAACCATCGTTTCATCTGCCGGGAAAACAACTTTTAAATAGTTGTCCGAATAACCTTCATAAAGACCACTTTCAGGATCTAACTTATATTTCTCTTCCGGAATGACTTCCAGTACTTCACCTTCAAATGAAGATGCATATTGTTTTGCAAGTTGGTCATTCAATTCGATTAATCGATGTACACGTTCATTTTTAATGTCCTCATCGATTTGATCGGTCATCCGTGCAGCAGGTGTACCTGTTCGCATAGAATACGGGAAAACATGAAGTTCTGAGAACTGTTGGTCACGGATAAAGTTATACGTTTCCATGAACTCTTCTTCAGTCTCACCAGGAAATCCAACGATGACATCAGAAGTAATCGCAAGATGAGGCAATGCCTCTCGGAGACGGTCAAGACGTTCTGCAAAAAATTCCATTGTGTACTTTCTGCGCATCCGCTTTAACACCGTGTTCGAACCAGATTGGATCGGAATATGTAGGTGGCGAACAATGATTGATGAATTATTTAAGACTTCAATCACTTCATCGGTCAATTGACTTGCTTCGATGGAGCTTATACGAAGACGTTTTAATCCTTTGACTTTCGATTCAAGGTCACGCAATAATGCAGCCAAATTATAATCCTTTAAGTCTTCTCCGTATCCGCCCGTGTGGATACCAGTCAAAACGATTTCCAAATAACCAGCGTCGACCAATTGCTGCGCTTGATGAACGACTTCTTCGGGATCACGTGAACGCATTAACCCACGTGCCCAAGGAATTATGCAAAATGTGCAGAAGTTATTGCAGCCTTCTTGAATCTTAAGAGAAGCGCGTGTCCGGTCAGTAAATGTAGGGACATCTAATTCTTCATAAACACGGTTCTTCATAATATTACGAACTGCATTTATCGGCCTGCGCTCTGCCCGGTATTCAGCAATGAGCCCCAATAATTTTGAACGGTCTTGTGTTCCTACGACAATATCAACACCCGGAATTGCCATTATTTCTGCTGGTGATGTTTGTGCATAACATCCCGTCACACAAATAACTGCATCCGGATTATTTCGTATTGCACGCCTGATCACTTGTCTACTTTTTTTATCTCCCGTATTCGTTACGGTACATGTGTTAATGACATAAACATCGGAATTTTTATTGAATTCCTCACGATTATAGCCAGCATCTTTAAAAAGTTGCCAAATTGCTTCTGTTTCATAATGGTTTACTTTACAACCTAACGTATACATAGATACGGTTTTCGGAAGCTCGTTGTTACTCATATTTATTTATCATCCTTTCATTACGCTCAATAAAAATCATGACTTATCCTATAATATCACAATTGCCCGTAATGAGCATAACGCAACCTTACCAGAAAGAAAAAATCGTCTGCCAACTTCAAAAAGTTCTGCTTGTTAGTCGATATTATAAGAGAGTAGCGAACGTATGAATACGGTTTTCTTCGAGGGGAAAGTTGTAAAGAATCCAATTATCCAAAATAGGAAATTGGTTATATCCGATTCCGGTGTGGTATGGATCATGTTCAAAAAACAATTACTTACTAGTGTGGAAAACGGGACGATTTACTTGTCAAAGTAACACACACAACTTAAGATTGTTTATCCTCCGGCAAGTAGTTTAAAAGGGAACATTCCATCCCTGTGCAACATTGTACAAACGTCTGGGAGGACCTAGATTCGTGACCACGGCATCGGTCCTAGGCCGATTTGCTTCCATAGACACGGTTAAACCAACACTTCGAACAATCATTGTGTAAAACTTTCGTGAAATCATTTAAGTGTATATTTTCCCCCCCTACTCTTTCGTTAGAGTAAGCTTTCTTGACTTGTCTTGGTTATCTTCTATGCTAATCATTTCTTCTCGCTCACCCAGTCATTCAACCACTTAATTTCCTCCTTAGACAAGCTTTCTTCTTTTACTTCCCTATCTACTACCTTCTGCCAATTCGCCTCTTCCCATTCTAAATGTGCTTCCCACTCACGCATCACTTTAACAGCATTTTCTGTTTCTAATTGCTGTCTAGTTTTAAAAGGTATTATAATCGCCATGTTCGCCACCTCTTTCGATATAAGATCTGTTCCTTCTATAATAAAGGTTACAATCAAAAGAATCAAAAGGCCCTCACTAAAATCGTGCGGTAATTAACAATAGTGCATATACACTGATTTATGACAGCTGGAGCACCTTTTGGAAGATATCTATTCCTGATAATAACTTCTGCTATGATAACTGTTAACATTGCAAATTTATTCGCTATAATTACTTTAGTTTCTAAGTACATATTTAGTCCGACTAGTGAAGTAATGAACCATGCGAAAGACATGAATTGTAATAATTGATTTTAAAAGACGACCACTCATTTACTTATAAGCGGTCGTCTTTTTTATTGATATTCCTCGTCATCCACTTCTTCATCTTCATCGTCATACTTAAATCCACGTTCAATTTCAATCCAGGTCGGGACATTTGCATCCCAGTGGTACTCTGCTAACATGCTTCTCTCGCGTAACTCCTCTATTTTATCGTGTACATATGCGGCGTCTAAAAAGAAGGTTGCTTCACCGGCAGCGTATGAAGGTTTTTCTCGTGTATAATCAATTTTTAAAATATGTATCAAATTACCGTCACACAAAAACTCTCGAAACTCATAGTTGTATAGCCAGAAAGTATCTTTAAATGGATCAATATCTTTTTCTTCTGGCATTAGCCACATTCTTGTAGGCACAGGTCTATTGTTAGTGATTATTGCTTTTGGTGCACTATCGAATTCGCGGAACTGTCCTCCTTCGACGGCCAACACGAATTTGTCGTCACTCTGATAAACTTGCATTTGGTTATCTACACTCCCTTCCGTTGTTTATATATTCAAAACCTTTAATCATTTATGTACTATCATTAATAGAAAATAATGATATAGTTATTTTTGTAGTAGTTATAAAAAGAAAGCAGGGTTAACAGATGACATCTATTCCACCAGATGCGTTGAAGCATTTTAATAACGCAATATATTTACCAATGTTAATCACAATCCTCGAAAAAGATATGCTTACTTTAGAAGAAACTCAACTTAAATTTAAGCGACCATATACAAAAATGATTAAACAGGTGTTGAACAGTGTTCGGGCTGATTTAAAGAAAACAAATATTTATCTACTGCGAAATAACATGCAACTGATAAAACGTAATAGCAACAAAGAGTTTACGGAATTCATATTATCAAGTGGGGCATACGAAAAGTTTGTAAAATATTCGAGTGAAGATTTGAAGAATCGTACTGAAGAAAAAATAGGCGAATATCTTGCTAAATTTGTAATAAAGTGAAGTAAAGATGTATTTGTAAAAGGGCACTTCCACAATACCAGCTAATAGTTGTCAATACTAATCGCTGAAAATAACTTAAAATTCATGTTACACTAAAAATAGGCAAGCTAAATAGCCTTTTATATAAAAGGCAAAAAAGTAATAATTAAAGACCAATACGCTTTAATTTTGATCTACGAAGACTTCTTGATGTTTTAACATCGCATAAATCCAATGAACAAGCTTATTTGCACAAGCGATTACAGCGACTTTATGTGGCTTTCCTTCGTCGCGTTTACGCTTATAAAAAGCAATGAGTTTCTTGTTTCTATTTCTTGCTAAACCACATTGCACAGCCATGTATAGAGATTGTCTCAGTCGCGATGAGCCTCTCTTTGTAATGCGATTAATTGAAGCTTTGTACTTGCCTGATTCAAAGACAGATGGATCCAATCCAGCGTAGGCTACAAGCTTTTCAGGGTTTTTAAACAGCGTTACGTCTCCGATTTCAGATAAGATTGTTGCCGCAATTTTATCGCCGATTACGGGAACGGATTGGATTAGCCCATAGTCTTCAAAAGACTGTGCTAACACGTTTATTTCTTTCTGTAATTCTGATAAATGTTCTTTGTACTGAAAGAGAAGTTGAATATACATACACAAACTCACAAGTTGTTCATGGCTAATTTGAGATTGAAATGGATTGCGCTCTGCTGCTTCTTTCAATTGGGCTGCTTTACTTAAAAACCACGATTGAGAACGTCTAGCCCCGTATTGACTCATTTCTTCTGCTAGCGTCTCTTGGGAAACTTTATGAATATCCAAAGCAGTTGGATAGTTCAATAAAGTGTTTAATGACATTTTTCCATAGAGATCACTAAACACGTGATGATACTCAGGAAAAATACAATCCAAAGCTACCTGAAATTGAAGTTTAATCGCAACATAACTTTCCGTCAAAGCACTGTGCTGTCTTGTTAAAAGGCGTAAATTAAGGGCTTTGTCTGTTTTTCTTTGATAAATCTCAAGGTCTTCTTTGTAGTAAAGCTGCCCTAAATGAAACGCATCTGCCTTATCTGTTTTCACTTGACGTAAGCTTGTTTTTCTAGCTTCAAAAGAAATCACTGGATTAATCAAATAGTACGCTATATCTTGATCCTCAAGAAATTGAAGAACAGGCTCATGGTAATGTCCAGTAGATTCAAAGACTATAGCCAGAGGCCTCTTCTACTTCTTGATAAAAACGATAAAACATGTGAAGTCCTGGTAGATCGTGAGTAAATTTAAAACTTTCTTTATAGGGTTGTTTTCGTTCTAAAACAGCTTGTACTTGGCTCTCGCCTTTAGCGACATCCAAGCCTATTACCGGGTCCATATTCATCACGACTCCTTTATTATATTTGCCGGTACGCCTCTGCTTCACTTATAGTGTCATAGCTTCGCTTGTTATACGGGATCAAGTCCCAACCAGCCTCAAACATGTTTATACAAGGAGAGGGAGGACAGTATTGCGGACGGGATCATTGTCCCACGGGCCATTTCGTCCTACCCCGGCTACCATAAGCATAAAACCTATAAAAAATAGGTCAACCAGAAATGACTGGTTAACCTTATAATACGAACGGGCCATTATGTTAAAGAAGGATTAACCTTTGTTTATGTATAATTAATTAATGATTCAGTTTATCTGATTGACTCGGGGGAAAGAGGGAGTAATATGGATTTCGAGAACTTTAAAGAATACCTATTGAAAGAATATAAAATGGGGGAAACATCTGCTAACCAATATGTAGGTCGGTTAAAAGGAATTATAAATAGAGGACTATACAATGGGGAATGTACCCTTACCCCTAGTCTATTAGCTGCTTTAAAAAGGGAATACAGTGAGAACTCAATGAAAAACTATAAACCTACAATTGAGCGGTATATAAAATATCTTGAAAAGACGGGAGAGATACAATGATAAAATAAAAGCCGCTACCTACTATATAGGGGCATCAATGTCCTTTTCCCTTAATTTGAAAAACTTCTTTAGTAAGACTGGATTGACCAAATTGAAACGACTTTATTAAGCTAAAGGAGCAAATTGTGGAATAAGTAGATATTGTACTAACGGGCAGGATAGCACGATACCTTCTCACGAATGTACCCGCAATTTATGGCATGATTCTGTATACGATAATTTTTCAAAGCTGAAAAGAACTTACTCAATATAATGGATTTAACTAGAGTAAGGATTTAGAATTTTGAACTATAGAAATTAGGTAGTATTAGGTTCGCAAATGGACAAGCCTACTTGGATCCAAAACTAACCTAGGGACATTAGTTCTTTGTTAATGAGATTCCGAGCCGAAGAAGGAGCGATAATATGAAAATAAGTTTTGATATGTATTTGCCTTTCAAATTTCCGATCAAAGATGGAATCAAAACAATTCATGGATATCCTAATGCAGATTTCATGCTGACCTATCACTCCTATAGTCGTGGTTCAGTAATTGACCAGCGTTATTTACTAGATGAAATCGATTGTACTTATGTTACGGTAGATTTTATGCCTCACGAAATTATGATAACAGGGCTAAAAAAGAATGAAATCTTAAGATTAACTGTTATAAACGCCATTGATTTCCTGAATAGTTATATCGATGTACTTCGTATTAATTATGGCCTTAGCCACATCTACAACATTACAATTAACGACTTACCAGTTCTATTGACCTTTATTATCGATGATGAAGAGTCTTTTGAGTACATAACACGTCCACACGATATTATTCCACCCACTCAGCAACTATCTCTAAAGGATCTTTCAAATGTGGGTGGTTATTTACAGATGTGGGACATCCACCCCGAAGTTGTTCTCGTTGAGAAATTTTTTGCAACTGCCCGAAGTCACCTCCATAAAGAGAAGATGATTGAAGCAGTAATTGATTTACAAACCTCTTTCGAAATATTCATTCGTAATACTCATAAGCTACTTCTACTCCATAATGGTGCCGGTCAAGAAGAGATTGAAAAGGCTTCCTCTATAGCCTTTAGGAATGTCATAGAGGATCATATCGGTAGAGTTTTGGGGGAGAATTTAAAGTTTAACGAACCTAATGGTCCAATTCCTGAATGGTATGAGAAGCTATATAGGCTCCGAAATGAAATCGTACATAGTGGACGAATACACGTTTCAGGAAATGAAGGTTACGATGCATATGATGCCTACGTAAATGCTAGGAACTATATAGCCGATTTACTTGATAAAGCAGGGCTATTGAATGCCAGTAAAAAGGTTGATCTTAACGTCTTCCCCAAAAACACTAAAGGCTTTTTAGATCCAAAACCTGTAATAGAAAAATTGAAAGAGCAAGGAATGATATCTGAGGATCTGCAATTCTATGACCCCAACTTGGAAGAATAGTAAGAATAAAGAGTAAGATAATAAATAGCCAGAAGTAAACTAATTAAGAGTTCCAGCTTGTAGATGCTCAATTCATGAAACTATCGAAGGCAGCGAACTACATATAACTCGAATGAGAATAATCCATTGTGAAACTAAACTAACGGCAGTTATAACAATTATGTCTTCCGCAATGGACCGGATTTTTGAATAATAACTACTAATACCTCAGTTTCATGCACTATCTTTAAGTTCTTATGATAAAATTTAATAAATGTAAAAAAACTTTACCTTTGGAGGTTTATTAATGACTACTTTTTTGGAATGGGAGAATATTGGTCCAAAATTTGCTACAAGAGGGCAAATTTTGGATCTGGGATTATATCTACCTAATGATATAGAGTATGTACATACTGTAAGGACAAATAGGTCCTTAACTGAATTTAAACTTTACGAGGTAAGTATGGCACAGGACTTACCAGAGATGAATCAAAATATGTTTGCTAATTTATTATGTTGCAAGCAATTATTAAATGCAATATACGTTATCAATAACCGTGCCAAAGGTATTTCAGAATATATCGAAAGGAATAAAATGGATAATAGTCAGAAATCGAAGATTTCAAAATTGAAAGAGGAAAAAACTGAACTTTATGGGGTGAAAGGAGAGGCCTTAAAGTATTTATATGGGGAAAATCGAATTAATTTAGAGGGTTATCATACTATTGGAACTGATAGAAGAAAAGCATATTTATTCAAACGTCAGCCCTATTCATTTCATAATTGGGCTAAAGAATTCAGTGTTCTTACAAACAACCATTTAGGGCATTTAGATAAGTACCCAAAAGGCGAACCGAAAAACAAGCTTTATGGAATATATGAAGCTAAAGGATTACTAAATAAATATATTGATGAATATATCAATAATGAAAGTGTATAATCAGTATACATATCCTAAATCTATCACAATCGGGTGCGATTGTGGAACAAAAAATACCTTGATATACTTAAAAAAGCTCAGATTTAGTCTGAGCTTTTTTGTGTGCTATTTACACTATTGCTTCTAGCATCTACTCTATATTTCAAAGGCAGTAAAACTTCCTGCATCATCAAAATCCTTAATATTAACTATCTTGTCTGAAAACCGCTCTACTGTTTTTGTGTTATTTCCTATTAATAGAGATAGTACATTAAATTCCTTTTCTTTTTTCTTTTTATTGAAAGTTTCTAAAAACGAATCCTTTACTAGGTCTTCACCATCAGTAACGAAAACTAAATCCGCCTGTTTAAACCGACTTTCGTTTATTACTTTCAATGCTCCGTCAAGAGGAAGTGCAAAGTCCGTTCCTCCCCCTAAGAAGGTTTGAGCTAACTTGATCATATCTGAACTTTCCATTTTTCCTCTCTCATATTTAATGATTTGTGTACGAGTAGAGAATAATATCAAACAAAAATCCCTTCTTTGTTTTCTTGCAATTGACATAAGGGCTAATGTAAATCCCTTGGATTGGGTATCTAGCTTGTTCATGCTGCCTGACTGATCTAAACAAAGTATGATTGGCCCTTTCCCCAATACCTCTTGCCCTTTCTGTTCATACATCATCGTCTGGCCTTCGACAAAGCGACGTAAGAAGTCGTTCTTCGTTATTGGATGTGTATATAAGCCCAATTCCATCGGTAACAATCGCTCAATATCACTTCCTAACGTAACTCCGCTTCTTTCCATTGAATTACTATGCTTAGATTTTTGCTTTTTACGGGCTATCTGTTTAAATCGACCAGCCCAATCTGCAATTTCTTTCATCTGTTTATTTGATGCGATTTTTTCAGCTAATGAAATTTGATCCCGTAAAGGAACTTTTTTCAGTTCTGCGTCACCACTACCAGCACCCGTGCCTCCCAGTAATGATTTCAAGCTATCTTTCGTCTGTTTCGTTTCCTGCATAGCTTGTGACATCGCTTGTGAAAAACTATGACTGTTGTTCTGTAACGTCTGTTGAAGTTGACTGTCCAAGTCTGACATTGCTGATTTCAAGTCTTCTTCTAGTTTCCCGTTACCATTTCCAGCCCCATTTTGTTGTTCCTGCTTTTGAAGCTGTCTTTGCATCGCCTGAATCCTTTGCATCTTTTTTTGTAAGCTTTCATCCCGTTCCTTTTGTTCAATTAACCATTCATTCGTTTTCTCCCCGAATTTCACAGTTCCGATGGCTGAAGATATGTCATCCAATCGAGTAAATTTTCGATAGTTTTCAAACGAATCATCATTCATGATTTTCTCCATAAACGATTTGTTAACTTGCAAATCATCAGGGACTTCATCTTCAGTTAATTCGGGTTTCATCTTGTATAAAGAAGCCCATATGTCACCGAGTAACGGTTCAAACTCAGGTAGTTCCCCATCAATGCTTAACTTTTGAAGTCCTTGCGACATATTATAAATTTCTTTGAAACGTCTTTTATCGAATGTATCTGCATTTAACACAGAATGATTTTCATTTCTTCCGCTTATTGGTTTCAAATAAAACACTCCCTCTCAATTTTAAACAAAGAAATGCCAAGGATTAGTTCCTTAGCATTCCAATAGCATCCGTCAATGTATTTTTAAAATGGTATTTGTACTGTTGACTTTTCATTTGTGGTGCCAAAATCCATCGGCTCCAAAATACTGTCAAGTATTTCTTGTTGCATTGCTTTCAGTTTATCAAGTAAAGAGTCAATATCCGTATCTCTATTTTGATTATGCGTTTTCAACTTATTTAAGTCAGCAACCAACGATTTCAACTTTTGGGTAGCTTCCATTCCAGCGTCAGTAGAAGCATCCGTCTGCATCGAAGAAAATACTTCCCTTGCCTCTTCCTGAATCGTATCAAGTTTTCGAGTAACCACATCCTGTGCATGACTGCGAACAATCAGGGAAACGTTATCTTTTTGATCCACTGTTTCCCAAAGGGCATTTTCAAGGATGACAATATCATCAACTTTTACTACTTGTCTTTGGTTTATCAATGCTTTCGCTTGAAGAACTGAAAGTGACTGTTTAAACCGCCTGTCAGAAGGACGGATTCCTTCATCACGCAATTCATTACGGATTTTTGAAAGAGTTTCATATACTTCGTCAGGAATTGTAACCATGTCAGTAAAAAACTGAAGTTGAACCAATTCATCCATCGTCATGGAAGGCATAACCTGATTTTGACCGGTGCCCTTCATCATGGAAACAAAATTCATTTCATCTGCAATGTAATCTAATTCGAACCTAAGTAAAAACCTGTCGAAAAGAGCTTCAAGTCCCTCTCCCTCTTCCGGGTATTCATTCGAAGCTCCAATGACTGACATCAAAGGAACCTTTGCCGGCGTTCCATTATTATAGAAGAGCCTTTCATTTATTAGTGTTAGCAAACTATTCAAGATAGCCGAGTTCGCTTTGAATATTTCATCTAGAAAAACAAGATTCGCTTCAGGCATTTTAGTTGCTGTATTCCGCTTGTATACACCCTGTTCAAGGTCTTTTAACGACAACGGACCAAACACTTCTTCAGGTGTACTGAACCTTGTCAGCAACCACTGAAAATACGCTGTTCCCTGCACGATTTTGGCTAACTCAACCGACAATGCGGATTTCGCAGTTCCTGCAGGTCCAATCATGAGCATGTGCTGCCTAGAGAGTAGAGCGACAAGAATTCCCTCGACCTCATTCTCACGTTCGTAAAACTTTGAATTAAGTGCCTGTCTGATTTCCTCTAACTTCTTGAAATTGGTGTTTGTCATTTTAAGTAACCCCTTTGATTTGTAGTTTAAATAGAAAAAGGAAGTCGGCCATTAGTGCAACCGTACTTCCCTTTATAAGAACCCTGATCAGTTTTTTGCCGAAAGAACAAACAATTCTTGTTCTCTTATCGATAGTTCCCGCATTTTCATCTGCAACTCCTGCTCTTTCAACTCATTTGAACGTTCGAGTTCGTGGGCAATCTTTTTAACATATTGCACACAGTCCACTACATCTCGTTCATAGAATTTTCTTCCCAATATAGTTTGATAAAACTCAGTCATTTTAATCTCTCCATTCCACTATTATTAAAGTTCTGCAACCATCTTAGTAACCGCTGCACGAATCGTCATGATTTTATTTTCTAGCGTATCTGCTTCACTTGCGACAATACCTTTGTAATTTCGATAGTTCGCAATTACAGACTTGGCGTTTTCAATAATCTCTTTCACTTGTCCTTTTTTCAGCCCAGAACTCGATTTACAATCATTCAAAATGGATTCTAAATGATCGTTTAGCTTCGTGTTCACCATTTGCCGGTTGTCGAATGTGTTAACGACTGGGATCTTAAATCCCTCACTATTTTCAAGGGATGAGGTGAAGTTTACGAGTTGATTTAATCCTTCCGTATGTGAATCAGGTACAAAGTACACGCCGCCGTTTGGTCGCACCGGTGTGGGTGCAAGCGATTGAAGTATTTTACTTACCATTACCCTTACTTGCTGGGCTGAATAATGGTCTTTATAAATATTGAAATTACGCTCTGCTTCAAAGCACAGCTCTTTTGCAATTTTGTTCTCCGTTATAAAAATCAGAGAACTATTATGCTTATCAAGCGTGATTACTCCAGCTTTACTGTTGTAGTCAAGACGTTTACCAGCCTGATCTACAGTCTCCACTACAATGTTTCTTTGCACGTGGCTCTTATCCGAGAATACTTCCCGAATAAGAAAGTTCTCGAATACGCCAGCGTGTCCAGTAGATTTTCTCGTTTCTATCTCCTTGGTACTTCTGCGGAAAGCATCAGCTGGACGAATTGCATTCGGCATCCATTCAACGGGTAATCCTGATTGAACGAGACTTTTCTCCAAATCATCCATTTTAACTAATTGCTTACCGACCGAAAACCACATAAGGTGTCCGAGAATACCGTCTTGCTGTTTGTTTTGAACAGCCGTCATATTATCAAGATTAATTGACATACCTAACAACCCTTTCTGCTTTTGTATTTAAAGTAAATAAAAAAAACGCACTTAACCTAGCAATTGCTAAGTAAATGCGTTTTAAAATAACCCAATTCATTCAGTTTAAATAAATCCACTTCCATCTCCTTTCAATTCCATTTTGAAAGCAAAAAAACCAATCTCCCCTTGAATGGAAAAATCGGTTTTAATATATATCACGCAAAATGCGTAAGTATCTCTTCTGATATGCCTAAGCAACTTTTGACGTCAATACGTCTGCCTAACTTATCCTCAAATAAGGTATACGAAGGCTAAGAATTTGTGCCGTATCTCTTTCTGCATATGCAAAAAGTGTAACGACTTTCACTAGTAGAACTGTGACTTAACAACATAAAGAATATACTATCACTTTAACAAAACCTGGGGCTGATAGCAACTTCAGCGGAAACTACGGCTTAATTAAAGATTTTCACCTTTATTCAATATTTATTGGGCAGATAGTTCACTTTCAGTTACCCATTTATGATTTGTAACCTTTTCCCCACCGGTAGTCGGCGTGTAATCGATCATATAGACGGTAGTTTTTTCATCTGAATCAATTTCAGCTGTTGCTCCTTCCATCCCTTTCATATGGTCTGCCTCTATGGTTACTTCAGTTCCTTGTTCTAATATTTTGTCATCAGCATCTTTAATTTCTTCTTGGATAACCCATTTATGATTTTCCACTCTTTCTCCGCCAGTTACCGGGGTATACGAAATAGCGTATGCCGTAGTATCATAAGCACCCACGATTGTTGCCACTGCACCGTCCATACCTTCCATATGGTCTGTTTTAATAATTGCTTCGCTTCCGACTGGATAGGTTGGATTCTCCGCCTCTTCCAAGTTTTTAGGGACTTCACCTGAGCCGGAATGGTTCATTTCCATCTTCATGTCTTCCTGTTTGGATGTATTATTAGTGGTTGGGCTTTTTTCATTGCTTGTATTGTTTCCACATCCACTTAAACCAATAATTATAGCCGCACTTAATAAAAGGAATTGCTTTTTCATCTGAATAACGCTCCTTATCTGGATAATTCACAAATAGTAAGAAGCTGTTCCGAGAAATACTTTTTTCACTTCTTGAAACAGCTCCATTGATGGCTACATTTTTGGTATAACGCTTAAGCTACCATTTTCCGGCATGCCTCGGCACACTTTCGGCAAGATTCAGCGCAGCGTTGGCAATGATCGTGATCATGTTTCGCACACTCTTCCGCACAACGTTCGCAAATCTCTGCGCAAAGTTCTAAAATCTGCTTAGTAAATGGACTATTTCGCGTCATTGCTTGTGCTGCAAACGCACATATATCTGCACATTCACGGTCCAAGCGGATACAATCAGCCATCATCTTCAAATCTTCCTCTTTCAAGCACGCATCAAAACAGACATTACATGCCTCTAGACATTCCAAACATGCTTTTAGGCATTCTTCATATTTCGTATTCATGGACTCACCTCCTGCTATTTTTGCAATCAGTGATATTTTTCCCTTAAGAGACGTTTTAAAACTAAAAAGGAGAAACTCCTTAAAAAATCCTTATTTTCCTTTCATTTTCTTTATTGAAATTGAAACAACCAGCATGAACGTATTCGCACTGGTTGTTTCAATAGAGTATTCCGGCATTTAACTAAAACGGACTTCCACAAATTATTGAATTAAGTTTATTCCACCTTTACTTGTCCCATCATGCCGTTGTCTTCATGTTCAAGTATATGACAATGGAACATGTACACGCCCTTATGCTTAAATTGTATAGCTATTGTTACGGTCTCATCTGGCTTTATAGAAAAACTATCTTTCCAACCTCGTTCATTTTCCGGTGGCTCTTCACCATCTCTGGAGATTATTTTAAATTGCGTTCCGTGAATGTGAAACGGATGAATCATGCCACCCATCATATCCGGTTTATTGTAAATTTCCCAAACTTCAGTGACCCCTTGTTGTTGCGTGAAATCAATACGTTCTGGATCAAATTTCTTTCCGTTTATCGTTACCATGTCCATCATTCCAAAAAGTTCAACTTTCTTTGTGACTGGTAAATCCAACTCTTCTTCTGTCAATGCAAAATTATTCATCTTCCCTGGAATTTTGCTAATCGCGCCGCTTTGATCAGAAATTTCAAATGATAACAGGACAGACCCATCCTCGCTGATTAATGCCAAATCATTTTCTGTATTAAGCTGTGAAAAATCAATCACGATTTCTGCCCGCTCCGAAGGCGTTAGTGTGACTTCTTTCAAAAGTACCGGTTCATTCAAGAAACCGCCATCTGTTGCAATTTGAACAAAGGAATCTCCAGTATTCAATTTGAATGTATAATTTCTTGCGTTGGATCCATTTAATAGACGTAGACGTATTTTTTCTTTGTTTACAGTCAACTTCGGATTCAATGTCCCATTGATTAATAGCGTATCACCGATTGTCCCATCGTCATTCATCGCAGCGCTGTAATTCAACTGATTCTTTTCATCAAATGTTCTATCTTGAAAAATTAATGGAATGTCATTCTTCCCATAATCACTTGGCAGCCCTAAACTTTTCGAATTGTCATCTTCAATATAGATTAGGCCCGCCAGTCCATTATAAACTTGTTCAGCAGTTTTCCCCTCTGGATGTGGATGGAACCATAAAGTCGACGCCTCTTGTGTCACTTCAAATTCAATTACCTTTTCCTCACCCGGTTTAAGTGCATCATGTGGCCCGCCATCTGCATCCCCTGATACTTCCAAACCATGCCAATGAAATGTTGTTTCCTCATCCAACTCATTGATTGTCCTGATTTTAATTTTTTCACCTTTTTCAAAACGAAGCATTTGCCCTAAAAAAGATCCGTTGTACCCAAACGTATTTGTTTCTGTTCCATCGAATATTTCAGTTTTCCCTTTTTGTGCGCTAACCGTGTATGCCACATCGTCCTCATTATCACGTTTTAGCTGTGAGGGGATTTTCAATTCATTTTCCCCTGTCGAGTCGTTTAAACTTACAACCTCATCATGACTCATATGACCTTCCATCATCATGCCATGATCCATCTTTCCGTCACTCATCATTGAATGATCCATTTCCTCATCTGGTTCCGAATTAGTGCTACTGCAACCGCTGATAACCAATATACTTATCGCCAATGCGGTAATCTTAATTTTTAATCCCATTGAGTATTTCCCCTCTTCTCTTGATTATTTCTTTTGTAGTGTAACAAGAAAATATGAAAAAAATATGCAAACGATATTGAACGAATGTGGAACTTACAACTCAATAATCATCGTTCATCATTTCGACTTACTTTCTCCATAGATAATGGATATTTGATAGCTATCATTATGTATAAGAGGGATACAAGGAAATGAATCCCCAAACAAATAGGAGGTAATCATTTTGAAAAAATGGTTATTGGCATCAGTTTTATTAAGTGTTTTGCTTGTACTTGCTGCTTGCGGCGGAAAAGATACGAGTGACGGAACGGAGAAGGTAGATAATACTGGCTCTTCGGAAGATGCAACCGCTAACAATGAAATCAATATTACAGGAACAAACTTCGAATTTGACCAAGCAGAATATACTGTCAAGGCTGGCGAGACGGTTAAAATAACATATAAAAACGAAGAAGGAATGCACGGAATTGCTATCGATGGCCTCGATATAGACATTAAAGGAGATGGAGAGGCTACTTTCACTCCTACAGAGCCGGGAGAATATACAATCTACTGTAATATTCCATGTGGGGCAGGACATGCCGATATGAAGTCAACACTGATTGTCACATGATTTGATTTCTAAAAACGGGTAGGATCGGGGATAATCACCCGATCCTACTCGTTTTTGAGTTTATATTTCTACTGACTTCAATCGTACAAATTATCCTCATTTATTATTTCAAATCAACTTTTTGTAGACGTAACGCATTCAACACAACAGATACCGAACTAAACGCCATTGCCGCACCGGCAACCCAAGGAGCTAATAGACCAATTGCCGCAATCGGTATCCCGATCGTATTGTAAATGAATGCGAAAAACAAGTTCTGCTTAATATTCCGCATTGTTTTTCTACTCATGATAATCGCATCAGCAACGCTATTTAAATCTCCACGCATCAGCGTAATGTCAGCTGCTTCTATGGCGATATCCGTTCCGGTACCTACTGCCATCCCGATATTGGCCATGGCAAGTGCGGGTGCATCATTAATCCCGTCCCCGACCATCGCTACCTTTTTACCTTGCTCCTGAAGCTTTTTAATCTCTTCACTTTTCTGCTCCGGTAATACTTCCGCGATTACGTTTGACAGGTCGACTTGATGGGCAATAGCCTCTGCGGTACGTTGGTTGTCGCCTGTAAGCATGATGACATCCAACCCAAGCTTTTTCATTCTTGCAATCGCTTCTTTAGATGTATCCTTCACTGTATCAGCAACCGCGACGACACCGGCAAGTTTATGATCCACGGCAATAAGCATCGCCGTTTTCCCTTCACTCTCTAGCTTCTCCATAGATGCTTCTGAATCCAAGGTTGCAATCTTATGCTCTTTCATTAATTTTCTTGTGCCAACTAATACTTCTTTTCCGCTTACTTCGGCCCGAATTCCATAACCAGGAAAAGCTTCAAAATCAGATGCATCAAGAAGTGTAATACCTTTTTCTTTTACGCCATTAACAATTGCCTGCGCCAAAGGATGCTCAGATTGATTTTCAGCTGTTGCAATCAACTGTAGCACTTCTTCTTCTGTAAAGCCCGATGTCACTGAAATATCTGTTAAAGCAGGCTGACCTTTTGTAACTGTCCCCGTTTTATCCAAGACTACGGTATCAATTGACTGCGTGTTTTCCAAATGTTCTCCGCCTTTAAAGAGAAGTCCCATTTCAGCAGCCCTACCTGAACCCGCCATAATCGAAGTCGGTGTCGCCAAACCAAGTGCACATGGGCAAGCTATAACTAAAATCGAAATGGTTGGAATTAATGCGGAACGCAAATCACCCGGTGTCACAGCAAAATACCAAATAAAGAATGTCGCAATCGCGATGACGACAACAACTGGAACAAAAACACCGGATATTCGATCCGCCAAACGCTGAATATCTGCCTTGGACCCTTGCGCTTCCTCAACCACTTTCACAATTTGTGCTAATGCCGAATCCTTTCCAACTTTTGTCGCTTTGATTTGCAATGAACCATTCTTATTAATCGTTGCGCCAATGACTGTGTCACCCGCAACTTTATCAATGGGAATACTTTCACCTGTAATCATCGATTCGTCGATTGCGGAGCGCCCTTCGATAATTTCTCCATCCACCGGAATTTTCTCCCCCGGCCTTACCAAGATTATATCTCCCGTTATGACTTCCTCAATAGGTATTTCTTTTTCAATACCGTCTTTCAGAACACGGGCTGTTTTAGCCTGCAAACCAAGGAGCTTTTGAATGGCCTGACTCGTTTTCCCTTTCGCACGAACTTCAAATAACTTACCAAGTACGATGAGTGTGATAATAACTGCTGCTGCTTCAAAATAAAGCTCGGGATGTCCAATGCCTCCCGTGTTCATCCATTCAACCGATAAATAAATACTGTAAAAGTATGCCGCACTCGTACCAAGTGCAACTAAGACATCCATGTTTGCACTTTTATTTCTCAGCGCGTTAAAAGCACTTCTGTAAAATGGACCACCAATGATGAATTGAACCGGTGTTGCAAGCGCTAGCTGTAACCATGGGTTCATCAGAATATTGGGCATATAAATGAACGATAAAAATTCAAAATGCGCAACCATCGACCATAACAGCGGCAGTGTCAAAATGGCCGAAAAAATGAACCTTCTCTGCTGCTTGCTAATTTCATGTACTTTATGATCCATTTTGTCTTTACCGTCTTGCTTGGGAATTAATTCATACCCCATTTTCTTAACAGCCGTCATCATGTCAGCTGTTTCAACCTGTTTGTCGTCATATTCCACGGCAATCGTTTCTAATGCAAAGTTAACGTTTGCGCTAGAGACACCTTCCATCTTATTAATTCTTTTCTCAATTCTCGTGGCACATGCCGCACATGTCATGCCGGAAATATCGAAGTCCACTTTTTCTTGGACAACATGGAAGCCTAACTTTTCAACTCTTTTCTTAAATTCATTCACATTCGTTTTATCTGGATCGTAAACAATCGTGGAGCTTTCCATTGCAAAGTTGACATTTGCTTTTTCGACGCCTTCTATTTTTGATAGACCTTTTTCAATTCGGTTTGCACACGCTGAACAAGTCATTCCATTAATTTTCAACGTTTTTTCGGTGTTTGCCATTTATTATCCCTCCGATACATAGTGGGGGTATATTTCATTTGGAAAAGAAAGACCATACCTGAAGGTACGATCTTATCCGCCGCCTTCTAACCCCATGTGTTATAAGCGGCAGATTATTTGTTAACTAAACCTTCTGATTCATAATGTCCGAAATTAAACGATGTCATACCCTTGCTCTTCGATTGTTTCTTTAATCTGATCTAATGATGTTTTCTCACTATCAAACTCTATTGAAACATCACCACTTCCAAGATCCACTTTCACGGAAGAAACACCTGTAAGATTGCCCACACTACCTTCGACTGACTTGACGCAATGATTACATGACATTCCTTGTACTTTTAATGTTTCTATCATTTTGACGACCTCCTATTCAGCTTTCACCTCAACCATACAGTACCCCCGTACCGTATGTCAAGTAATAAATAAAAATTTTTTTTAGTCGTTTATTTCGTCATCGTTTTCATGACAGCCATTAATTCCTTAATAGCTGATTCACCATCTTGCCCTTTAATCGCATTTGCGACACAATGGTGTGTATGATCTTCAAGCAAGGCCAAAGAAACTTTATTCATCGCTGATTGAATGGCGCTGATTTGATGTAAAATATCCACACAATAGCGGTCATTTTCGACCATCTGATGAATACCTCTCACTTGCCCTTCAATGCGCTTTAAACGGTTGAGAAGCTGTTGTTTATTTGGCTGGACAGTTGTTTTCGGTGTTTCTTGCATGAATCTCCCTCCTTCACGAATACTTCTTCTTACATATACCCCGTAACCCTATAATAGCATTTTTCTTTTTGAAGGTCAATTTATATAATTACGCTTCTACTACTAGAAATATCATTGACCTAGCTTCATCTAATCGAGATTATCAACAAGTTCTTTTATCGTTTTTTCGTCCATCGGCCCAATAATCTTTTGCTTAATTGTCCCATCCGTGCTAATCATATACGTCGTAGGTATTGTCATAATCTTATACTTATCCATTACTTCACCATCATTATCAAGCGGAATCGGAAATGTTAACCCATACGTATCGATAAACTTCTCGATACTCTTGCGCCCTCGCTCTTCCGTCGTCATATTAACCGCAATAATTTCTACGTTCGTAGAATCCTTATATTTTACATAGTAATTTTGCATATGCGGCATTTCTGCCTTACACGGACCACACCACGACGCCCAGAAATTTAGAACAACTTTTTTTCCTTTATAGTTCGTCAGCTTTATTATGTCACCTGAAAGCGTAGAAAGTTCAAAATCAGGCGGTGTATTTCCTTTTTCAAGTCCAGACTCATACTCAATTGTTGTACTATCCGCCCCAACAACAATTGTGTCGATTAGCCCTGTTGTTTCCATATTCGAGTTAACAATCAAAATCAACATACCGATAATTAAAGTTGTTAAAACCATACTTACAGTTCGTTTACTCACAATTGTCCCTCCGGTTAGTCGTATTCATCAACCCGCTGTTATATTTGCGAAAAGCAATATATTTCCCTAACTAAAATCTGTGTTTACTCAGTACTTATGGTTATCTTAATATCAAAATAAATACGCCGCTCATGCGATTAATCTAATTAAAGCCTTTAGTAACTCCTTTTGAAGTTACTAAAGGCTTTACTGTTTACAACCCAAGTCATTATTCTCATTCATTTCTTTTGAATTTATTTTTTATTGCATAGCCCAAGCACAATTATTTTTTAGATTGCGCTTCGCTTTTTAATATCTGAGAAACAGCTTTCGCAAGTACAGCCGATGTCCTGTTTAGTTCCGCTTCATCATTTCCAATGCCACCTATTTCAACGAGAAGAAGTCTTTTACTAAGATCCTGGTTATACTTCCCATCCACGCCATGACCTGATTTGAATACGATACTTTTAGTTATATTTGGCACTATCTGCTCCATGCCGGCCATCAGTTTCTCAGCTAATTGTTGATTCAATTTGAAATTAGCATGATCACCACCGATAACAAAAACGACTTGCGCAAACTTTTCCCCTTTATGAGTGATTGTCGTCCTATTCGCTTTAAGTGAATCTCGATGAATGTCGAGTATGATGTCATAATTCACATCGTTCAACGTTTTCTCTACATACGGCCTTACAATATCATACGATTTGTGAAAAGGGATTCCTGCCTTATTCATTTCCGCTGTAATGTCGACGTCGATAATATCAGCTTTTATATCATTTAGCTCCAGCTGAGATTTTATCGTTTTACTGAGATTCATAATATTTGTTTCCGAATGATAAACCGCAATTTTCCCGTTATGCTTTAGTGTTATGGGTTCGAATGCTTCCTGCGAATGTGTAGTGTATAAAAGTGCACGCATTCCTATCTGGACTTCAGGTTCCGGTTCGATGATATTTGCTGCATAAACTAATTTTCGCTCATCGATTGGAACAACTGCTGTATCTTTAGGTATTGCTCTTGGAATCTGTTCCAAAATGATAGGTATAATAAAAAGGATGAAGATGAGTGAACTCCAAATTTTCAACGATTTTTTCATGGACAACCCTCCGTCTGCCAATATATGTGACCTAGTTTAGTTAAAGAATTTAACTTACTATAAATCGTCCAATCATCCCTGATTCCTTATGTCCAGGAATAGTACAATAAAATTCATAGACGCCAGATTCAGTTACGGTAAATGTTAGCGTCTCCGTTTTTTTAGGAGCTGCATGCAAATGTAACAAGTTATTTTCTCCCCCATGATTATGTTTGGATCCCTTTATCATGTTAAAGAAGGAAGTTCGGATTTCAATGTCATGCTCAACCGTATCCAGATTTTTGAGAGTTAATGTGACTGATTTATCTTTCTCAACAATAATTTCATTTTTTGAGTACTTCATTTTAGCAGTTTCTATAGCAATAACTTGGCTATTCTTATTAAATTCTTCTGTATTATTAATTGTCGGTAAGTGATCGCTATGTTGCGTTTCCGAATTCATCATTTTCTCGTTTTTTTCCGCCAATGAATTTCCTGCTATTAAATATACTGCGATTAAGATTGAAAGTAAGAGTGGTTTTAATAACCATCTTTTATTTTCTATTTTAGTTTTTTTCGAAGTTTTTAAAATGGCCATAACAAAAATTGTACTAATAGAAAAAAATAAAAATATCTGTATCAAATTTATTGACTGGTTAACATTAATCATTTCGCCTACCATCGCCCCCATCATACCGCCCATCAAACCGGCCATTACTCCTTCTAATACGGAGAGTATCCCGAAACATGCCCCGCATAAAGAACCCGCAAGTACGCCTATAACCATTGATAGTATTGTGGAAAAATATAAATCACCTTGATAGGCTACACCTAACAGAACACCGGCAGTCAAACCTACATTCATCCCAAAGAACATTGAAATCATCATTCCTTGCATATTTCGAAATGTTTTTTTCCAAATGACCGCTAATATAACGACTACAAATGTTAACAAGCCTAGTGAACCTAATATAAATAATTCATAGTTCCCCATCAATCCCCCGCCTTTTTTATACTCAAAGTAGAATTATTTTCCGTATTGCAACAAATGGTTATATACCTTATAAGGGTATGTAATATGTAGAATCGAAATTACTAATATGTGAGTATAATCCTATGTTCCTTAGTATAGAAACAACTTAGACTTTGCATAGTTCAAGCCTATTTCTTTTGTGGGCTGCTGGCTATAATATTCTTGCAATCTCATTGGCTCGAGGACTTTCCGTAAATTCAAAATTTTTCTAGCCCCGGCAGTCGGAGCTACATTGATATCCCTAAGGTTATCGAAATCATTAAAATGCACGTTTGTTGAAAGCTTGATGTGTTGATGATTATTGAATAGCATCTTCCTAAACAAAAACTCCATGGGAAATTCTCCATGGAGTTTTTGTATGCTTCTATTCAATTGCATAATCCTTTAATAATCCTGTCATGCGTATGAATGCAAGCCTGCAATAATCAAGTTAACCGCAATTAAATTGAACATGATGATGATGAAACCAATAACCGCAAGCCATGCCGATTTCTCGCCTTCCCATCCACGGGAGAGCCTTAGATGGAGGTAGGCTGCATAGAATAACCATGTAATAAGTGCCCACACCTCTTTCGGGTCCCATCCCCAAAATCTAGACCATGCTTCATGTGCCCAAATCATTGCGAAAATTAGTGCTCCAAGTGTGAATACTGGGAATCCAATTAAGACTGAACGGTAACCAATTTCATCCATGACTTGAGAATTCGCCTTTTTCGCGAACGGCTGTAATAGCGTTGCAACTGGACGACGCAAAATAAGTCTAAGCAATAAATAGAGAACGCTACCCGTTGCAATTGACCATACGAGTGTCGTTAATGTCTTTCCATTGATGATTGCAGGCATCTCAGCAATCGGTGTCATTTTATCCGTCGTAAGCGATTCGTACTCATTCATGCCGAATAACGGCGGATAATTATATATAATTTGAGCTAGTTCTTCTTTTTGATTAATATAGGTAAATTTTGCTTCATATCCCATGACAGCAAACGTTGACGATGACAAAATGAAACCGACAACGAGAATTAGTGTGAACATGACCGATTCTAACCAGAAACGCTGTTTCGATTTTTTTGTTAAATCGATACTTTTCAACAGGAAAACAAGACCTGCAACTGCACTAATGGCAAGAATCGCCTCACCGATTGCTGCGGTAATCACATGCACCGTTAACCAATAGCTTTTTAACGCCGGGATTAGCGGTGAGAGTTCCCTTGGAAACATACTTGCATATCCAATGATAATGACCGCCAGCGGCAAAGCAAACAAGCCAAGTGATGGTGTCCTGTAAAGGAAAAACAATAAAATAAATGCCCCTACAATCATCATTCCAAATGCAGTCGTAAATTCAAACATATTACTTACCGGTGCATGCTTAGAAGCAATCCAACGTGTAACAAAGTACCCCAAATGCGATATGAAACCGATGATTGTAATAACAATTGCAATATTTCCCCATCGGTTGTATTTATATGTGGCTTCCGACTTTGAACCTTTTACCGCCCCTCCAAAAAACATCATCGCAATTAGATACGCGATAAATGAGATAAGTAGTAAATTTGCACTTAAAGACGCAAGTTCCATTATGAGTTGTCCCCTTTCACTTCATCCGAACTGGACTCCGCATCTTGCCTATCCTTGTATGGCGGTAAGTTTGCGAAATCATTCACTTTATCAAGATCCTTTTTCAAGTCAAACCAATTCTTATTTGTATGGCCGGCAAGAACTAGTTCATCTCCTTCACTTTTTTGAATCCAAATCCTTCTATGGTTCCAATAGGATCCTTGAGCGACCCCAATCATAAAAATAATTCCTCCAAACAACAAGATGTACAATGTCTTATCTTTTCGTATAACAAGTCCGGTAACATCACGTGTCTCAGCACTGATAAACGTTGCTTTATAATCGTTCATTTCCGTTTCAAGTGTCTGTCGTATCGCTACAAAACTCATTTCACCATCCGGCTTCGAAGGTGTCACCATTTTGAAAATGAATGCGGGATTGTTCGGTATTGGAGATTTTGATTTCGGTTCACCATCTTCAATGCCGTCAAAATCCGGATAAAAATCCTTCAGTTCCACATACACGCCTTCTCCCAGTTCATAAATTGGCTCGGGGTTGATAAGGTCAATCGTGAATTCACCAAGTGAAGTGTCCGATTCTTTTTCTGTTAGTTGGAATGTCATCGACTTCAGTTCATCGAGACGAAAATCCATCTGAAAAACATTAAATCCATCAAAATTAAGCGGTTTGTTAACGATGATTGAATAATCTTTGACAAATTCCAACTGGTTGGACCCACCAGGAAGTCCGCCCTCCGCATCTTTATATAATGTGACATCTGATTGATAATTTTTTGCGATTGCACCAACACGGTCGATCGCTTCACTAAATACTTCGTCATCTTCCTTCGAATAAGTCTCAAGAATGAATTTATTATTCTTTAAATAGTATCCCGGTGCACCTGGGAGGGCACGTGTCTCGCCTTCACGAAGCCAAAGCGTTTCATCAACGTAAAAACCTGGAAGGCCTCGCAGTAGAACACCGAGAAGAAAGATAATCAACCCAGTATGGTTGACGTATGGACCCCATCTTGAAAATCGACCTTTTTCTGCTAATATCGCCCCGTCTTCCGTTTTCACATTGTAACGCAGTGCTTTTAGTTTCTCTTCCGCTTTAGCCATTGACGAATCCACATCTTCAACCGTACCCAAACCGTAAATACGTTGTCTTCTCATAAATGAGACATGGCGCTTCGTGCGTTGTTTTTTCAATGATTTGTATAAAGGTACAACCCTGTCAATGCTGGCGATGATGATGGAAATGCCAAGCATTCCAATTAGCGTAATGAACCACCAGCTGTTGTACATATCATAAAAACCAAGTTTATAATATAATACACCGGCAACACCATAATGCTTTTCATAGTAGGCCGCTATGTCCACATCCCTTGTGGCAGGAATAAATAACTTTTGCGGAAATAGCGTCCCGATTGCCGAAGTGGCAAGAACCGCAACAATAATGCTGACGCCTATTTTAACGCTAGAGAAAAAGTTCCAAATCTTATCTATAATAGATCTTTTATAGGTTTGCGATCTTCTGGCAGAACCTTCGTATCTCATGTCAATAAGCTTACTTTCCTTCGCTTCTTCTGTTTGCGGCCTGCCACACCGTTCACAAAGAACTGTGCCAAATGGATTTTCATGACCACATTGACATGTAATTTTACTCATTTTGAATTGACTCCTTCATCATTATTAATATTTATGGATGAAAGCATCTAGCATTACATCAAAACTCCATAAATTCTCCTACATTGAATTGTACATAGTAATTATGCAATATTTATGGAGCGCATAAGACGAGTATGTGAACGACCCTATTATTGAAGATGTTTAATGAGTTACCTTTTTCTACATTTTATAATTAAAACCCAATAAAAAAAGCCCGCTGATTAGGGCGGGCATGAAATGAAAACATTCACGTAATTGGTTGTGACTTTTTTTACATTGTTCTTCAAATATTAAGCTTAATACATCAGAATCCCATAAACCCGCCAAAAAATGGACTTAGCCAAATAATAATATATGTTAATCCATCGAAGAAAAGAAGAATACCTAGTGCAATCATAAGGTAGCCCCCGACTTTCGTTATTACTCGGTTGTATTTTTGTATCCATTTGACGCGAGTGATAAAAATCGATAGTAGGAAAAACGGAATTGCAAACCCTAAAACATAGACAAGCATATACCACATTCCAGATCCAGGATTTTGTGCCGCCATCATGAAAACAGCACCCGTGATTGGTCCTGTACATGGAGTCCATCCAGCTGCAAAGGCAAGCCCAATGAGGAACGTACCAAAATAGCCGGCTGGTCTATTCTTAAACTGTAATTTTTTCTCCTTCATAAGAAAACTCGGTGTAAAGACACCCAGAATCATCAACCCAAATATGACAATAAAAATCGCGCCTAATTGTCGGAGCAAATCCTGGTACTGATAAAAAAACGTACCAATAAGCGATGAGCTATATCCCAGAAAGATAAAGATAGCCGAAAAGCCGATTAGGAAAACAATCGTATGGAAGATTCCGCTTTTCCGAAACTTCCCTTTATCCGTGTTAATTTCATCGAGCGACATTCCCGTAATATAAGATATGAAAGCTGGATATAGCGGTAATGTACACGGAGATAAAAAGTTTAATAAACCTGCACCAAATGCAAGAAACAAGTTCAAATCTGCCAACATCTATAGTAATCCCCTCTCAACACAATAAAAAAACAATATAAAAGCCTTGATAAGTTTTATAAGTCAAATTCCCCAAAAAGTGATTGTATCAGCTATTCCTATAATAATAAGAAGAGCACCAGCCAAACGTTGCACAATTCTGCCAGTCTTTATGCTTCTCTTCATAATGATCCGCTTCGCATCAAAGAACCATATGAAGAAAAATAGGACAATAAGTGGCAGCGATGTTGCTACACCGAAAACAGCAGGTAATACAAAACCATAAGAAGTTGTTACAACCAATGGCATTAACCATAGGAAAAAGAGCACAAACATTGTTGGGCAGAAGGCGAGGGAAAAACTTGCACCCAACATGAAAGAACCTAATTTCCCATTTCGTAAGCGTATAGGAATTCGCATCGTTAATTTTCGAAGGAAATCTAGCTTAAGAATTCCTATTAATACAAGACCGGTAACAATAATAAGCGGGCCTATTACTTTACGAAACAAAGGAAAGTAGTCTGTTAGTGAGGTTTCAAATGTTTCACCAAAGAACCATACGAGTAACCCTAGAGAACTGAATACAGCAACTTTCCCAATAATAAAGAATAAAATTTCACCCATGTCATCTTTCATTTGAATCGTTCGGTTTCCATATAACGTTATAGCACTCATGTTTCCAGTAAGTTGGCAAGGAGCAACCGCTCCTACCAAGCCTAAAAGTAGCGCAACAACAATAGGGTATTGTTCAAAGGAATGTATAAGGATAGTCACTGGTTCAGTTATTGCTTGACTGATTTTCGACATCAATCCATACATTTAATAAGCACCATCCGTTTTGATTATTTCTTCAATTCACTGTTTTTAGCAAGTGCATCCCAATTAGCCCCTACATCTTTTGTCAGGAAAATATCATTATTATCTGTTGCAATGACAATTTCTTTTTTATCATCCGGATTAACTGCTATAAAGACAATTGGATTCATTTTTTCATTGGGAAGTTGAATAGACATTTCTTGATTGTTACCAAATGTAAATGTTTTGAGTTGTACTGTTTCATTTTCATAGCTTGAATAGTACCCGCCATTTTCAGTCAAAGTCACAGATAGAACCATGTTTACGTTATTAAAAAGTTCAAAGTTTTCACCGTAGTCCCTTGAAAGGAATATGCCATCTTTACTCCCGATTGCAATCATCTCTTTCTGCGACGGATGAGCAGCCAAATTTGAGATGAATTCCGAATTGAATCCGTTCATCGTGGTCTTATTCCAAGTGGTTCCCTCATCCAAAGTATAATGTAGCCCCCCTGTCATCTCTTCCGTTGGCATTTCATTGAGTACATAGATGGCGTTTGAGTCATAGCCCGCTGCAAGGTAATGAAAATCAATTTCCCCGTAAAATGCTAATTTATCAAAGCTCGCACCCCGATTTGTACTTTTGACAAGGCCAAGCGGATTTTTATAGTCGGATCCTGGTTCTGGATGACCACTTGAGAAAAAACCTTCACGTACGGCTTGAAAGCCCATATAATCATGCTTTTCGCTATTTGCTTCTTTCCAACCGTCTTTGTCATATTCGTAAAGTCCCTCATGAGTCGAAATAACAATTTCAGGTCCACCATTTATATATCCCAATCCATGTAAGTGATCAAATTTATTATTTTTCACTTTTCCAAACGAATAAGTTTCACTTTCACTGCTACACGCTGACATGACAATGATCAATGTTAATAGTCCCGTGAAAATGCTCATTTTTTTAATCATTCTACTTCTCCTTTAATTCCATTTATATCCGATTCCCCATACCGTTTTCAGGAATTCTTCAATGGGAAATCCGGCGGTTTTTAATTTATCTCTCAAATTACGTATATGCGAGTCAACTGTTCGGATATCCGTATAAGTGTTATAGTCCCATGCAGCATGTAATAACTGTTCCCGCGTGAAAGTCTTGGTTGGTCGCGAAATCAAGGCTTCAATAATATAAAATTCTTTTAGTGTCAGCGGAACTTTCGAGTCAGTCCATTGTAATGAATACGTTTCTTTATCCAGCTTAAAATCACCATAAATAATCATTTCTGTTTCTTTTTCTTCTTCGGGCATACGGCGCAATAGTGCGTGTACCCTTGCTGACAACTCCCTTTCATCAAAAGGTTTCGTTATATAATCATCAGCACCACTATCTAGCCCCTTCACCACATCAAGCTTGTCGGTTCGGGCCGTCAACATTATGACGGGGACATTGGAAAACTCACGGATTTTTTCACACACTTCCCATCCATCAATTTCCGGCATCATAACGTCCAAAAGCACCAGGCTAACTTTTTCCTTCTTAAGTATCTCCAATGCTTTCTTTCCACTCGTCTCTTTGATGCATCTAAAGCCGTGAGGGATCATAAATAATTCAATAAGATTTAACATCCTCTGCTCATCGTCAACTAGTAGGATTGTTCTCATATAGGCTTCTACCCCCCCTTTAAATCTTAATGGTGAAAGTACTACCTATTCCCAATCTGCTTTCCACTTCAACGCTTCCACCGTGGGCTTCGACAAGTTCTTTGACGATTGCCAAACCAATGCCTGATCCTCCAGATGTGCGCGAACGGGATTTTTCCACCCGGTAAAGGTTTTCAAAAATGAAAGGGGTCTCTTCGGATGGGATTCCGATTCCGAAATCGGTAACGGAAATAACTGACTTGTCACCGCTCTTTGAAACCTTCACTTTGACAATTGATTTCTCCGTTGAATATTTCAATGCATTGTCCATTAAATTCAACATTATTTGCTCTAATCGCAATGGATCTGCATGGATTTCGACATCCTCTTCGCAAATTAAATCCAAGCCAAGTTTCTTCATATTAAAAGAAGGGCCAATGAGCTTGAAGATATCCTGAAAGAACAGACGTGCATTAAAATATTCTTTCGAAACTGTGAAAGTATTTTCATCCATTCTTGCTAAATCCAATAAGTTTTTAACAAGTTCTTTCATGCGGTCCGACTCTTCTGCAATAATAGCGAGATAGTGATCACGATCCAATTCGTCGATTCCTTGTCTTATAGCCACTTTTGAATAGCCGATTAAGTATGTCAATGGCGTACTTAATTCATGGGCAATCGAGGCTAAAAATTCATTCCTTTCCGTCTTTAAGCGTTCTAAATCATCCGCAAGCTTTTGAATAGAACCTGATAATTCTCCAAGCTCGTCATTGCCAATGAACGGAAGACTTACATCGAAATCTCCTTTGCTTAATTTCTCCGTCGCTTCCTTCATACGTATTAAGGGGCGTGTAAGAAATTTGGATAGAACAGCGTATATGATAAATAAGGCCACAACGCTCGTTACACCCGCCAGCCCAAAATGCAAGTTCAACTTCCCGACTAACTTTTCGATAGCACGTGTACTTTGAAACATGATTACATAACCTGAATGGCTTGAATCTACTTTATAAGGATGTGCACTAATGATATACGGCAACCCCTCCCAGTCTGATGCTAGAATCTTATCATTCCTCAAATGCATATCTTTTGCTGTAGGAAGATATTTTTCTAGGGTTCCTATATTTTCCCCCGAGCTATGGATAATATCGCCCTGGTTATTTGTAATGATGACTTCCCGGTCACTGTCTTTTTCCATTAATACAATATGTTTCATTGTTGTATCTGAATAATATTCGACAAGCACGTAACGATGATTTGAACCGGTTGCCAATAGACGGGAAAATTCTTCATCAATTCTTGAATGAATGATACTTTGATGGAGATAAACAATAAGAGATACTTCCATTATTAGTACCGAAATGAAAAAATAGGCCGTTAACTTGGCCGAGATTCTGTTCAATTGAACATTCGCCCCTCTTCTGATTTTTAGTATAAAGAATAAATATGAATTAAATATGCAGAAAGCTCCGTACATGAATAAAAAAATATTTTTATACACAATCATGACAGCTTTGTGACTGCATAGTTTTTTGATATATCTTTAGTAAAGTATAATCATAAATAAAAACAGTTCAGGTATGCCGTTCATATCCTGCATGTTCTTGAAAGGAGAAAGCAGTAGGTTGAATAACAAAAAGAAGAATCGTTTCATTATGCGATTAATTGTTTTAATAGTATTGGCCAGTGCTATTATTTTTTTCAATATACAACAGCTCAATAAAAGAAAAACACGATGTATTGAAAGTTGGGGATGATGCCCCTGATTTCTTATTGGTCGACTTAAACGGCGAAAGCCATCAACTCTCCTCTTATAAAGGTCAAGGTGTCTTCTTAAACTTTTGGGGAACTTGGTGTGCGCCATGTAAAAAAGAAATGCCTGCAATGGGAAGACAATACCAGATTTATAAAGATCAAGGGGTTCAAGTGCTAGCGGTTAACATTGCTGAGTCTGATTTAAAAGTCCGAGCATTTGCCAACCAATACGGAATGGTTTTTCCTACGTTAATTGATAAAACAAAAGGTGTAATGCAAACTTATAATATTAAGCCACTACCTACAACTTTTCTAATTAATCCAGACGGCAAGATTATAAAGATTATAACAGGTGAAATGTCTGAAAACGATATTAAGGATTATATGGAGCAAATAAAGCCTAGTTAAAACAGGCAATAGACTTATGCAGATTATGGCACTAGATATTATGAAAATGGCAATCATTCCATCAGCCGAATGATTGCCTTCCTTCTTTCTTTTATTATCAATTCCTTAAATATACGCTAGTTCGAGATTCCCTTGACTGCTCATTATTCTGCAATCTTGCCCTATTATTGGATTGGAATAGTCCGTTAATTTATAAAGCAAGGATGAATCCACCTTTGCTTTATAAATTACCTACCTAACCCTTTCCCTTTCTCTTTTTAAATTTTCATTACTTTTCCACTTCGCTTTATTTCTAACTTTTTATACGTCAACTCCGAACCAAAAAAGAATATAGATGCAATCGGTGAGCCTAATGGCAGCGCCGTTATAATTTCATCTTTATTAATATACACCATTACTTTAAATCGCCCGATTGCAGAACAAAATAAAAAAAGTTACCTTTAGCTACTTGGTAATTTGCGTTCCAAAACTCGTCCTTTTCTGAACACGCTTCTCCAAATTTCGAAAGTGACATTTGATTTCTTTCTAGACCAATTCATTCCGTTCATAAAAGTACACTTTAACGAACGCTCTTCCAAGTAACAAAAACATAGCGAAAAACAGTTCGTAAAAGTGTATAATCCATTACCGAACGTTCAACCATTCCTTTGCAACTTTTCGAACGGAAATATATACTTAAAGAAACAAATGTTCTTAAAGGGAGTGTTTTATTTTGGAAGCACGAAAATTCGGATACATCAGGGTAAGTTCAAAAGACCAAAACGAAAGCCGGCAAATGGAAGCAATGAAAAAGATTGATATTAATAATCGTGACATTTTTCTCGATAAGCAATCAGGGAAAAACTTTCACCGCGAACAATATCAATTAATGAAACGAATGATTAGAAAAGGAGATATTCTTTATATTCATTCTCTGGATCGCTTTGGTCGAAGCAAGGATGATATTCTAAACGAGTGGCAAGAACTTACGAAGGAAATCGGGGCTGATATAGTGGTTCTTGATATGCCATTGTTGGATACTACAAAATATAAAGACAGTATTGGTAATTTTATCTCAGATCTTATCCTTCAAGTTCTTTCTTGGCTCGCGGAAGATGAACGAGATAGAATTAGGACTCGTCAGCGCGAAGGTATTGATTCAGCCCTGAGGAGTGGTGTGAAATTTGGACGCCCAGCAATCAAAATTACGGATGAATTCATTCAAGCTTATAATAAATGGCAGTCCGGAGATATTACAGCAGTTAAAGCGATGAAGGAAGCGGATATGAAGAAAACATCATTTTATAAGATGGTGAACGAATATCAAAGTTTGTAAATATATTATAGAACCCATAACAACCATTTAAAATTTGGAATACGATGATTAAAAATTTTGTAGTCCCACAAAGATGATCAACCAGGCCCTGAAAATCTCCCTTTATACAATGGAACTTAGTTGATTGGAGTGGAAATCGGCGACTCCTGCGTGAACAGCGCGAGCTGAAGACCCCGCAGGAGCGTGCTTTTCGTGACGAGGAGACTGAAGCCGTGCCCCCGGAAAGCGTCCGATTGGAACGGATATTAACGTGATTAAAGCAAATCGGACTTTTTCAGTGGCCACTGATCAACAAGGGGGGTTACAATATGAATTAATATGATTTCTGAATATAGTCACGCTGGAAAAGAAACCATGTCCTAAGGTTTCTACACTCAAGCATTAAGTAAGCAACTGTAACAGATTCTGTGTTTTGAAATTCATAATCTGTCATAGGCCCGTTCATTCATAATTAAATGTAGGTATACCATTTCTCAGGGGCTGATTCAGCCTCTAAATATTTCCGGATAGTTTTCCGGTCAAATCCGGTTTCCCTTGCGATTGCACTAATCGTGCAGCCTTTCTGTTTCAATTCTCTTATCATAAAAAAATCCTCCAACAGTAACGTCATTCCCACACTTCCAATCTATCTCTATCTGAAATAGATTATCCGTGAAGATTGGGGAATTTTAAACCGTTATTATTGAGGATTTTAACACCGATATTCACATAAATTATGTAGTAAAACAAAAACGCTCACTATTATTTACTGTGAACGTTTATATATATACTTTCTAATTCGTCAGGGCAGTATTATTATTTGAATACAGGACATCTATCCTCTAAAAACTTATCCCATTCCCCCAAATACGCATTTTTATAATTAGTTATGAACATCCTAATGTTAATTATCCAAAGTCATCGCATAGTCTAACACATTGATAATTCAGCATCCAATGTTTAGACCTCAATTCTCAAAAGGATATGCTACATAAGTAAAATGAAAAAATAACAGTCATTAAGATGAAATATTTAAACCTGTATTAAAGCACTTTTAATATTTTCTTTCTGAATCCATTGTAAGAAAAGGTTATCTAGATCCTCATTTTTCACACAATCCAATACTGTTACACCACCTACAAAATTGAGATACACCACAAATTTGTCAATGTATTTCTTCATCATAATATCGGGGTACTCATCTTTATACTTCATTAGGATTTCTAGCATACCCATCAGCCATTCCTTGTTATCCCCTACAGTTCTTTCTAATAATCCATGGGGAAGATTCTGTGTAGAAAGTAGGAAATCTGTCAATTCATATGGATTCTCCTTGGTCGGATCATATGTTAGATATCCATACCACCATAAGCGCGCAATTCCATTACGAATTACTTCACGCTTAGTATTAGCAAAATATCTATCTAAAGCCCCTTTGGTTACTTCTTGTTTGGTAAGTAACCATCGTGCAGACATATATTCTTGAAAAACATGATGTGTTAGATACGTCCATATCCTAGAATCCATAGCTTGTACTGGTGTCAGATTTTTTAACGATCGGTGAATTCTTTTTGCATTTTCTGCATCTGTTTTACTTGCTTCTGTACTACTACCAATAGGAATGATTAAGTCAGCTTTTCGATACGAGATATTAGACTCTAAACTCCAAGTCTCACTATCAAGGTAGTTGGCTAAATAACTGCCTATCCAATCATCGGCATTTCTATAATGTTCTACGTTGCTCATCATATTCTCTCTTAGTTGATTAACAGCAACTTCTTTTAAATAGTGAAGTTTCAATTGTTCTCCTCCTCCCCTTGTGCATTAAAAAATTCTTCAAAGAATTCTAACCCATTAGATAATGGATCGCCTAAGAGTTTCTGTGCCAAAATTAAAGCGCTGTCTGAGATGTTCCTAGGATCATGTAAATCTATGCCTTGATCTATAAGTTTTGCATTAATGACTTTGAACCAGCGATGCTCGTCTTCTTGCTCTGCGATATATTCTTTAATTGCTTCAAAATCATGTTGAAAAGCGGATAACTGTTTAAATAACGCTTCCAGCACTACTACAAGCGCAGGAGTGATGAATATCGAAGATGTAAGAGCCGCTAATTGGCCATACTGACCATGTAGTTGTTTCAATCTCCTATATTGATTAAAGTTTTTCTTGTTTAGGGAAATAATGATTTTATGATCCGGATACCTAACATCAATTGGTTGAGCCTCTTTATTCTCATTGAAGACGATATTGAATATTGACGGAAGCTTTACCAAGGGATCAATTAGCTTTGTTATATTTACATCATATACAGAGCCTTCGGCTAAAATATCACCAGGGAAGATACTGAACGAAGCATCCTCATAATCGTCATCAAAAGATTTGCTAGAATAAGAACTTATATATGTCCTTGCAACAATGAAAGTCTCAAATGTAATTGAGTTTTCTATTTGTGATGACGGAAGTGTTATAGATTTTTGTGCTTTGTCAAATTCAAATACAGATCTATATCTAGTTGAAGAACATGCAACCTTAACAACAAATTTAATCTTGTCTTCTCGCAATAATTGCTCTAGCTCTTCTTCGAATAAGTCAACTTCACAATCGAAATTGTAGTTTGAACCTTCAATTCTTTGTACGATTTGAATTTCAAATTTTGCATTGGCGTGATCAAAATCGTCCGTAAATTTATTCAGAACAGGGTGAGGATAGTTTTTACTTACCATTAAAACTCACTCCTAACGCTACACGAACCTTTTCTACTAGTTCAAATTCAATTCGATTACTACCTTTTCTTACCTTAAAAGGACCAATTTTAGAATTAATAACTTGAAGTTTTTTTTCATCCATTTTCGCCTTAGCTATACTAGCCGGTACATCTGAATCTTCACCTTGTATTTCTAAGTCAATCGTTAGCACACCTTCATTTTTCGAATCAAACTTAATTCTGTAAGTTGCTGCATGCGGGTCAGTACAATACATTTTGTACTTTAAAACACTAGCCTTGATTTCACCTGTAGAAGTACCCCCCTGCGGTGTTGGATCCGGGTTCGGTGTTGGGTCTGGGTCTGGGTCTGGGTTTGGTGTTGGATCCGGATTCGGTGTTGGGTCTGGGTTTGGATTGGATCCCGGTTCTGTAGTAGTTCCTTCATCTACAGGGTCCTTATCAGAAGGATTACTGGCTTTCTTTCGCTTTTTGGGTTTCTTATTTTTTTCTACTTTTGCTTCAAGAGGCATCCCACTAACACCTTCGTCATTTGCATGATTAATGTCTACTTCATCATTATTGTCTGGAAGAAACTCCGATAATTCATCAACATCAAATTTCATAATATCTTCATACGGCGAAATTGATTTGATATGGTAATTCATCCAGTCATTGAGTTCCTTTAGCGCATTTCTTATTACTTTGACATCCTTCTTACGCTTAGTTTCCCAATCGCTATGAGTAGGGTTTTCTACTCTTTTGAGTTCTTTGTTAAAAGCCGTACCATTAATCAAAAGTACAGCTGCGTATTTAATTGGGATATGGTAATTTGGTTTTTCCTTAATTAGCATGCCAGTTTTACGGATCATTGCTGTTTTCTTATTATAACGATTACTATCGCCTACATACATCTTTACTTCGCCAAGACCGCAGAAGTTTTCCTCAACAAAATAATGACTGTCTTCGGAAGTCAACACTTCATAATAGTTGATAGCACTTGATTTCGATCCCTCTTCTTTCATCTTTTGAAATTCTGAAGCTAGATTAGAAGAATTAATTTCATCACCATTAACAATTACCTCCAAATCCCCATGGTGAATGGCTGAGAAGAAACTAGTAACAGTAGCTTCTTTAATTTCCTCAACCCAAGTTTCACGAAAATCAAATCCTGCAATGTAAAGATCCGTACCTATTTTACTTCGAACGAACTTTTTGTTTACATCTTCCATATTTTTAAGTGGTTGTTTTTTATCACGTTCACCAAAGAATCCCGTTGCCTGACGCGGTTCTCCTTCTTCATCTTCAAACGAGATAAGCTTAGCAACACCCTGAAATGCCGATTTACCGCTCTCATCCAAAGAAGAGTAGAAAACAGCTTTCAAATCTGAACAAACAAAAGTTGCATATTTACCAATCCCAAATGCCCCTCCAGATGTATCTTCCTTATCCGATTCTCCTACAACTTTGATTAACCGATGCCAATCAGTACCACGTAGTTTCTCAGATCCCGCCAATCCGGTTGTATTATAATCGCTGATTTTCATGAAATATATCTCATCTTGCTTTAATATATTTAAGGCATTTTGCAATTCCTTATATGTATCAGAATCTTTCTTACTTTCGTTTAGACATTTAGTGAGAATTGAAACGTACTCTTTAAGTCCTGGAAATTCATCAATTGGTAAATTGAAGACCGAAAAGTCTACACGGACTGGATTTCCTTTCTTATTATTTGCATCGATTGAATTTTGTATTGTTTCTCTCGCGATAGATGGATAAGGATTACCTCTAAACGTTTCAATTCCTGGATCGTTTTTCCCACTTTCGGATCCCCAATCAGTTTTAGGGAATTCCCAACCTATTAAATCTTTTTTTTCTAGAGTTATAGTCATTAGTAGAACCTCCAACTTCTTATTTAATGAATTTAAATTCTGTATCACGGCTTTTACTTTCCTCTGAGAATCTCCCTTTTAGCACTTTTATTTCTGCTTCCAAGTTGTCAAATATTTGTTTAATATGGTCGTCAGTATAATCATAGTTATTTTTATTGGATAAATTACCTATTAATTTGAACTTTTTTAAAGTCTCGCTAACTCTTTTTTCGGCTAACTCCTCAAACTTCTCCATTTTTTTATTGGTAACCACTGCGTGCACCTCCATTTTCGCTGTTATACGTAACTTATAAAAATTATATTCTATTTATAGTCGAAATACAACGAAAAAAAAGATTATTTTTACTACATAGTGAAAATGTAGCGTATATAATCTTTGTTTATTTAAAAAACCCTTTTCTAAACTTCATTAACTATATGCGTACAATTTGTAATTCTAATAATAGATGCAGTTGTAAAAAACATACTAAACTTACTATATAGATTTCAGTAAAACTTCAAGATACAAATCTAACTTACTTTGGTTTTACATCCAAGACAAGTAGAAGCTCATTCTTTTTTATAAGTGAAAAGTTCTTATTTTACGAATATAAACTTACTATGATATTCCATATATTTTTTCATTTCATCACTAATTCGAATCCTTAACGTTGAGTTTACGTTAAAATTCATTCTCTGTGTTGATGAAAGTAGACTGGAAATCGATATTTCCCCATTTTCTTCAAATGTAATCAGACCCTTGTCAAACAAATAATCATGATTTGGGCACAATAAAATGCCATTATGCTCATCCAAACGCTCATTATCAGTACTAGATGACCATGGCTTAATATGACTAGCACGCGTATGTTCTGCTTTTACGCCGCATAATCGACAGACATCGAAATTAGCCAGCAGTAATTTACGGAACCTCGCTTGTCCTTTACGTTGTTTCACTTCTTGTAATATTTCTGTAACAAGTTCCTGATCGAAATCATCATTATTTATAATTTGATGAGCAAACTTTTCTAACTCTGTTTTAAAAACTACCGTTGTTAAAGTATAAGGTTTGACAATAAATATACCCTTTTCATTTTCCTTTATAATTATTCCTAATCCTAAGATAGTATTAACGCCTTTTTTAACTTTAAGTAATATGCCAATAGGTATCTGGTTTTTTAAATTATAACGTGCAGCCGCAATATCACTCTTTTTCCTGTTATCTTTGGGGCTGTTAGGAGGTCTCATTTCAATCGTCTCAAATTGATTATTAACTTTACTTTTCCAAGTAATTTGTTGACCATAATTTTCAACTGATTCAGTTGCTTGATATGAAATTAAATAGGGCATCCCAGCAGGTTTATAGAAACCACGAATTAAGTCATGCAGGATATGACTTTCGCTTACAAATTCATCTGCTGGTACACGCTGTTCTTTACTTACACCCTTAATTGGAATTTTTCCAACTAAGGTCTGACCTTTTAAAGCATCGAATTTACGTAAAACGCCTTGGTGAACATCCTCAATTATCATATTTATTCCTCTTTTCGCATTAGATATACATACCACAAGAGTTTTCCGGTTTCTCTGATAAAGACAGAACAAGTAGAATCCTTTAATAAAAGAAACTCAGAATATACTTTGTTTGTGTTTATTTAGACGCAACATATACCATCCATATACTGCTATTCAACGTGGAACAGTTACGAAAATGAAATTTGTATATCTATTTCCATTCGTGACCTCACAACTCGAAAAAAGTAATTACAATCACTTCAACAGAATCTGTATTCAATTGGACAATCCTTGTTTCATAGTTAGAAAATCACAACTATCATTTCGCCACACGATACCATATCTGTTTCGATAAAGCACGCTTAGCTAGTTCAATTATTTTAAATATATGAATAAATAAGCCTTTAAAACGCGTATTTTTGTGCATAACGAAAATATATCATTTCGATTTATAAGTTATAATAATCAGAAGCCTATTAAGTTGAGTTTTCATTATATTTTACAGATAAATATTTATTAGCGCTTTTATTAAGGACGTACAGATTGTACTAATCATTACATTTGTTAAATATTTAATTGAAATAAAGTAATTCCTATTAAATTAAATGGAACTATTGGTTTTATATAACATTTATCAGTCCTAATTAACTACCCATTGATTTATTTCCTAATACCTATTACAATTGAATTGAAGCGCTGAATTTTCAGGCTAATAAATCATTAAGATTGGGTGGATGATTAATGCTTCTTATAGAAGACTTGGAGAAACACGTTTTTGAAACACCTTACATTAATGGTTTTCGGAAAATCCGGATTTTATCGGGCTATGCATCTTCTGCTTTTCTAACTCACATTATTACTAGATTCCCCGATATAGAAATTGATCTAATTATCGGAATGGGTAAAAAGGATGGAATCAAAAGATGGGATCATGAACAATACAAGGAAATTTCCAACAGGAACCCAAGAATTAGTATTAGCTATCATAAAGTTTACCCGGTAATTCATACCAAGATTTATTCATGGACCGATCACCACTTGAATAATAGCTTAACATTTATCGGTTCCTCCAACTTTTCAAGGAATGGTTTTCGAACTCAAAACGAATTATTAGCAGAGGTAAACTATTCAAATGTAAATGAGGTATTCAATGTTGCTGAGACTATTGATTGCACAGATGAAGATATAGAAAACCATATAAATTTCTATAACTTAAGAATACAAAGAATACAAACAAAAGCGAAAGAAGTTCAATTAGACATGGAGATTAAATATGAGGATAATTCCAGTAAGATGTTTCTTCATGATTTAGATTTCGTCGATCTCTCACTTCTTCTTCAAAACGATTCAGCTATTCACGAAAGAGCGGGTTTAAACTGGGGACAAAGAGAAGGTAGAGAGCCAAATCAGGCATATATACCTGTCCCAACGCCTTTCAATCGGCATAATCCTGATTTCTTCCCTTCTTTAGATGAATCATTTACTATGCTAACAGATGATGGTCAACAACTTATATGTAAAATGGCACAGCAAAATCGAAAAGCTATTCATACAACCGAAAATAATAGCATAATGGGTAAATATTTTAGAAGAAGGTTAGGTGTTTCCCTCGGTGCTAGAGTAGATTCACAAGATCTCATAAACTACTCACGAACATCTGTTAGAATTTACAAAATCGATTCGGAGACTTACTTTATGGACTTTGGAATAGATACAGGATTAACTGAAGTTTGATCAATCATAATTTATTATCTATTTTACATTAATCTTTTTTATTACTACTAGTGAGCATTTCTTGACCTTAAATTATTAACATAACTTACGTTTCCCTAACATCTTGACGTTTTGTTATCTACTCCAATTTAATAAAATATAGTTAATTCCAGTTATACTATAAACGCGGAAAGGCGATGTTCGAAATGCCAGTTATTAGTAAAAATGAGATCAGAACTTGTTATAGTTTTGCTGAAAAAGCATGGGAAAACAGAAGTCAAAGCTTGCAACAGTTCGGTACAGATGAAGCACGCACAAGAGAAGCATTTTTAGCTGATCAAATTTCAGGTAAGTTGGCCGAACTATTATTTAAAAAAGAAATAGAACAAAAATATACTGGGATAGCAGTACATTTAGACTTTCAACACTACTTGGACCCATTGCATACTGATAACGGAGATGTTACTATCATTGAAAATGGTTTGCCTTCACCTCTTCGATTAGATATTAAAGGATCTTCAAATTTAGCTCAATGGCTATTAGTTGAACGGCATAAGTTTTGGGATTTACAAAGTGGAAAACCTATGGCTGATCAATATGTAATGGTGAAATTTTCAAATGAAATGCCCTCAAATCCTATGTTGCGTAAAAATCCGGAACATATTTTGACTCTTGAACAAGTAAGCGGGGAAATCGTAGGATGGGCAAAACACACAGATTTTATTTCCAATAAAGATAATGCACCTTGGTTCAGCTTTAAAAGAGGAGAGAGATTGATACATTCTCAATTCCTACCAAGAACTTTAAGTTATCCTGATGATATCAAGCATTTAAATAACTATATTAATAAGTTGAAAGACAGTAAGCAAGCCACGTGTATTTATATAGGCCCTAAACTAGATGCAATTTTGAATTTAGGTATGCCTATCAAATGGTTAAGCAAGGATTTTGATGCACTTCTACTTCGTTAAATATAAAAAACAACAGGGATAGTAAAAACCTTATACTATGCCTGTTGTTTTTTTCGAATACAAAATGAAATGACACGCCATTTATCGAATTAATTTTCAATTTGATAAATGAAAGAAAATATAGTTTTAAGAGATACCAACTTTACCTATACTTTATGACAATATACTAGCCAAATCATTTTTTTTAGATATGATATCCTCAGAGTGAATACTCTGATTACCTTTGAGATTTTCCAGTTGGAGATTGGCCGCTGGTTCAACCGATTCATAATCAATACCAGCAAACGTTTTTAATATTGCTTCGAAAATTGTTTGTACTCCACGCGGCGGAACCGCCATTCCAATCTGTTTTCGCACCGCTTCTTTATTCCCAAAAAATATAAAATCGTCAGGAAATGATTGTAATCTTGCACGTTCACGATTTGTCAGTGCACGTAACTCCTCCCAATGATACATGTGAGTTCCGCCCCCGCCACTACCGGTTACCGTATACGCAGGCTTATCCGGATCCAACCTTTTATAAATAGAGCTAATTCGAGCTCCTTTCACATTTAAGCGCAGTTCTTCTGGAATACCGGCGTACCAAGCGTTTTCACCTGGGGGTATATAACTAAGCATTTTCTTAACCCTCTCCATGTGTCTTGGATACTCATGATTGGGGGCATCCTCCTCTATTTCTGGATTCATTATCGCGTTAGATGCTGTTTCGAATTCAGTAGCAGTGGTAGGTGCTGGAACTCTGAACTTAATTCCTTTATCAGCCAAGTCATTTCTTATACCTACAATAATTATTCGACGCCTTGCTTGCGGTACTCCGTATTCCTCAAATTTGTAAAGATGTGGTGTTATTTGATAACCAGATTCTTCGAGCTCAGATAGAATTTGAATAAATGCCTGTCCTCCATTAGCACTTTGAAGGCCCCCTACATTTTCAGCCACAAAAAACTTAGGTTGATATTCTTTCAGCACCTTTACTCCGTATGAATAAAGTCCACCATACTCACCATCTAATCCGTGTTTTTTTCCGACTACACTAAAATCATTGCACGGGAATCCAAATGCAAAGCAATCAATTTCACCTAGCACTTCCTTGTTTCCTATTTGTAAATTTTCAACCGGACCGCAAATAACAGTTTGGTCCTCTATATCACCACAAATATTATAACGATATGTTTCACAAGATGTGGAATCAAAATCATTTGACCACTGATGTTCAATTCCCCAAATTTCACCGGTAATTGGATGCTCTATTCTAGCATTTTTCGCTGCAAGTGCTAGTCCACCAGGGCCATTAAACAGTTCACCTTTTTTAAATATCATTTTATACATCGCTCCTTAACGGTTTAACTACACGTAAGAATATGTGTTCTTGCATACTCCTATGCTTCTTACTATACACCTTTCAAATGTAAATTGCAGCTTTGAACTATTATTCAATAATTCAAACATAAATTTTAGAAGTATTTTAAATAATAATTTCCCGAAGAAGTCTACGCGTAATGAGGGAGTATGTTGGGGGTGTTCATAAGATCTGAATATTGATTGACTATTTCATCAAAGTTGTAATCGGTAAATCACTTACTCCAAACTTTAATACTCTTTAGGCAACATTGCTGTACACACTAGCTCATTGCCATATTCGTCGGTTACCGACCAAATGTCTTCTGGAATGTTCATTTTTACAATATCCTCTTCCGCGAAGATGGTATCATTACCATCTGTTATCTTAACTTTATTGGCTTCCTTTATAAATGAGATAAGAGATAAAATAGTCTTTTTTCATAAGGCACCTTTGCAATTTCGAACATTTTTGCGATTGTTTTTTCGGTAATTGTGTTCTTTTCAACTAATCCTTTTACTTATTTGGGAGCAGTGGCCTAAAAGATTTATCCATTATTATTTTCCTCCCTTTTACTTTCAATCTTTCTGTAACCGTTTGAAAGCAGAAAGTACATTATTCCTCTTCCCAATAAATAAAGTATTTCTATCCCATTTCGAGCCATTAAAAGAACTGGAACTGATCAGCATATAACTCGAATATTCTATCATATTTTTGTTAGGTTCGTCTAAATGGTCATACAGTTAAGAGTTAACGGAATTCCCGTTTAAAAAATAATGTGGAACTGTTGGAATCTAGCTTTTGGTTAGTAATTTTTACTCACTGATTAATCTCTAGATGCTACTCTTTCTACGTTTCATCTAATATTGTTTGGTTAAGTTTTATAACCATTTTAAATCCATCTCTTTTTTAAATCGCATTACGCCCGACATTGGAACTGAATACTCCTTGATGTTTAGACAATTAAAAAAGGCAACCGTTCAGTTGAGTGGTACAAAACATCAAATAAACACACTATTAGAGTCCCGACTTCGCATACGAATCGGGCCTTATCCTTTCACCTATGTAACAACGTTTGCGGATGAAACACACCTATTTTAGACACCCTATTGACAAGCCTATTAGCGGTATTACATTTTCTACTGTAGATCTGCAAATGTATGTGTTAATACCACTGTTAATTTGTATGTTGAAACACAATGTTACATTTCGTTACCCCAATAACATTGTCAATTTCAGTCCACTAAATCTATAAGGCTTACTTAATTAGAACACCAGTAGCAGGCTTAACTATGATGTTACCATATGAATTTAGGTTGGTTCTTGTTGCTTTCGTCTCTGTATCTATCCTACCATCCTACAAAAACAAGTAAGACTGGCTTTTCCCCGATACCTTTCCCATTGTCTTAAGAGTCGGCTGATATACCATGGAAATAGGGTGGAGTCACACTTCACACAAATCATCATCCTAAATTTTCAAACAAAAAAAGAGCGTAAATTAATACGCCCTCCGTCAAATTTCTTTACATATAGCCTTTTTCCTTAAGTGATATAAACTGATGATCCCCAATAATTATATGGTCTAACAGCCCGACCCCCATCATACTACCTGCCTCAGCCAGTTTTTTCGTCACTTCAATATCTTCCTGTGAAGGATTGGGCTGACCGCTAGGATGATTATGTGCACATATTATAGATGCCGCACTATGTTTCACAGCTTCCTTGTACACTTCTCTTGGATGAACTATTGATGAATTTAATGAACCAATGAAGATTGTCTTTTTATGAAGAACATCATTCTTTACATTTAGATATAAAACTACGAAATGCTCTTGCGTTAGTGACGTCATTTCTACCATTAGATAAGATGCTACATCTTCCGGAGACCTTATTGTGTAACGCTTTTCATTCTTTCCAGCATTACGTACTTTTTTTGCTAAAAGCATTCCCGAATGAACCTTCAGGGCTTCATTATGCGTCATGCCTTCCTTTTCCAATTCAGCAACCGTCATTTCTACTAAACTCCTTATCCCACGACTCGCTAAACGGCCTGTAATTTCAGGAGTTGAAGATGGGCCGATTAAGACAGCTAGGATGTCCTGTAGCTCTATGACCGCTTCAGAACCTATTGCATTGTATGTTGCGACTGCTTCACGAGCAGATGTAATATATTTTGTTGTCATCATTTTGATAGTCCTCTCCACACAAAACTAGCGCCAAGTGGCACTAGCGTTCATGTGCCACTCATTCCTTGCCTGGTGGAAGGCTTATTTTTATGTTACAATTAATCTACACTGTTTTAAAGAATCACTTTTTACGAGACGAGAATCTTCTTGTCTCCTTTTTTTCGCCCATTTTTGCTACAACGGTGTCATCCCAACCCAATTTCTTTAGATTTGAAGCAGTAATGTTTAACACTTTCCATGGATTGACACCTTCAAGAACCATGTTCTGTGCTAATTCTTTAAGCCCGTCTTCATTGAAACTCCACGATGCGGATATGCTATAATCCCAAATCACGTCACCAGTATCAACAGGACCATTTACTTCAACAAATGCTTTCAACTCTGCTTTCATTGCTTTAAGGGCTGATTCAACTCTCTCAATTTCTCTTCCTAACTTAATTGCATGATCCATACTTTCGATGACTTCAGTTTTTGCAAGTACCATTATGAACTTCCTCCTTTAGATTCCAATATTTCCACTACCAATAACTTTTACATCACCGTTTTCAATGGACAAGAAAATATCTTGAATGTCGGTAACCATGTTCAGTTTTCTAACTTCTCCTTTGCCATCAAGTTGGTAGATACCGCCAAACTTAAATACAAGGAATTTTCTTTCTTTCTTTTCATTCATATAACAGATGAAAGATTTCTTTGTACCTCCCCTTTTAACATCGGAAATTAGACCATCTAATTGTTTTCCATCCATTTAAATCACTCCATTCCCTTGTATTTTTGAAAACAAAAAAAGCCGATCATATCCCGAAGGATTCAATCGACTTTTAATATATATCACGCAAAAATGCGTAAATACCCCATGTGATTACGCCCGAAAGCAATTTTGTGACGTACAATTACATCTACCTAGCTTTTCTCGAAACGAGAATTAAAAGGCTAAAACATTTGTGTCGTATCTCCTTTTGTATAATGATAAGGTATAACGACTTTCATCAAAATACGATGACTTAAAAACTAATAGAATATAGATTAATTTTATCAAATCAAAGTAGCAGTCGCAACACTTCGGAAAACTTGAATATAATAAATCAACTGCTAATTATACAATAACTCCATTTCCTCTAATGCTTCTTCCATTGAATTAAATAGTGAATAGTCTTCTGAAGAGCATCCATCCGCTACTAATTCGCCTGCTTTAATAATAATAAACGTCTTTATTAAATGTCCTTTTCCGTCCTGTATGCTGTTTGCATTTTCTTTACTGAAAAATATATTGTCGTGTATTAAATATACCTCTTTGACACAATTTGATTCAATCGTATTAGACTGCCATAGAACTCCATCATGTCTAGCAGCATCTAAAGCAACTTTATAGTTATCACCTTCATAAATCACTTCATCTTTTAACTCATTATAGATTCGTAAACCATAGTTTCCCGTACTTGTTGATAGCTTCACAAATTCTGGAATAAATAAACTATTATGCATTTTACCATCATCTAAACTTTGTAAGTGATTCATAAAATCTTTAATAACCTTCATAGTATCATCACCTTTTTCATTTAATATTTAATTGTACTTTAACACTTTTCTCCAAATAGTCTTGAATGACCAAACTTAAATTATTACAAGTCTATAATATATAGAATCCATTTGATACCGCAATTATAACATAAGCTCCAAAGAATCTTAGTAACTCCTCAAAAATGTTTATCATTAGGGAATAAACAATATTGTAAATAGAGTTTTCATAGTATCAAAAAAATAGTATTACCTATGTAATTCCCTAATAATAACAACTGAACTTGCGATAGCATTCAATGACAAACGGGCAATGCCTACAATAGCTAGAAGGTGTTGATGGGAACAACTTTTCCGCTTCTTCTGGTAATAAGTCTAAGGTCTCCCGCTTGGAATTGATTTCATTCGCAACACTTAAAGCCCACTGCCTTGACCTATCCATATCTAACTGATTAAAAACGTGTTTGCTCGCTCTTCTGAATCGAAGAAAATATAAGTTGCCTTCAACCTCTGTTCTGTTCTTTAATTGACCAATAGCCCACGCATACAGTCCTATTTGATGATTGTCCCGAACATCGTATCTCACACGATTCGTTTTCCAATCAAATATTTTACTTCCATCTGGTGAAACAAGATCAATATACCCTTGCAACATCGGGGCTGAATCTTCATCGGATAAAGGTAGTTGAAAATGAATCTCCGTTTCACCCATGTCCTCTTTAATCGGTGCATGACTAACCAACTCTGACAGTTCATCCATTGTCACTTCCGGATGAAATTCAGCTTCAATCATCCCGTTTAAAACAGCTTCTGAATGAGATACCCCATTAATTTTATCTTCGACTGCTTTATGGACCCCCTTACCCAAAGCTAAAGGATAGGTGGTCGGTTCTTCATATCCCTCGATATATTTCTTAAAGAATCGATAAGGACAGGTTGTGTAAAGATTTAAACGTGAAAAAGAGTAAATCAATATGATCTCTCCTTTCTTCTTTTTGTTTCCCAATAATTAAAAGGAGGCTGGATGCCCAATCTCCTTTCATTAAATCTTACGCTTTAAAACGGCAGTTCATCATCGCTTACGGCAATGGAACCTCCACTCGTTTCGAAGTGATTACTATTTTGATTTTGAGTATTACTGGTACCACCATAAGGATTCGGTTGTTTCTGATAGCCCTCCTGTCCTTGCTGTTGTTGATTGCCGTGACCTTGAGGTTTTGGATCTAGAAACTGTACAAAGTCAGCTACAACCTCTGTAACATATATTCGATCCCCTTTATCATTTTCATAATGACGACTATTGATTCTTCCACTCACAGCGGCCTGACTACCTTTTTTAAGGAAGTTTGCCGCATTTTCGGCAGGCTTCCTCCAAACCTGTACCATGATGAAATCCGCTTCATTTTCACCATTAGCATTTTTAAACGGACGATTCACAGCTAATGTAAAATTGCAAACAGCAACACCGCTTTGTGTAAATTTAAGTGTTGGTTCTTTTGTTAAACGTCCTACTAAGCTCACGTTATTCATAATTTTCTCCTTTTCTCGTAACTGATTTACAGTCACGTCCCTATTTCTCCTCCGTATAGGGTTACGGATATTTTAATTAGCGAAAGACAGTTTGTCATTCATGATTGATTCCTTTTTGTGAGTACCTTTTTTGGGCGTTTGCGTTTCTTCCATTACTAGCATGTGATAAAGAAAAACGACGTTATACACGACTTTATCCATTCCGAAGTCATAGGTTGATAGCGATACTTTCCACGCTGCCCGCCCTATATTTGTGCCTTCTTTAGCCCAGCCAGAACGTTCCTCTTCATCTTTCACGTATTCAGCCAACAGTCGATTGAACAACAAGTATATTTGCGTTTCATGACATGACCGAATCACATATTGAAGAAGTTCATTTTGCCGGTCCGCTTGATTTTCAATGTGAGCAATCACCATAAACAAGGCAAAGTGTTTTACCAACTCTTCATGCTCATAACTTTTCCAATCTCTCAAAACCGACTCTCGATTCTTTTTAAAATCGTGACGGCCTTTTCGTTTGTATTCAGCCCATCCGATTAACCGAAGTTGACGTGCATTCAAACTTTCGGCTGGATGTACAGGTTTCTTCCTTTTACCAAAGTATTTTTCACGCACTTCGTTGTAAGGAAGACCTGACAACTTTGCTTCGAAGTCTATGACACCACCGGAAACACCGCAATACCAACATTTATATACTTGATCTTGTGTATTTAAAGATAGATAAAACTTATGACCTTTACCGGGCCGATTATCCGCTTCGCAAAATGTACATTTGCAAAGCGTTTCTTTTTTACCGTGATACCGGGGATTGAACGTTAGTCCATATTCCTCGGCAACTTTTAAGATCTCTGGGAGCATATTCAAGCACTCCTTTTATCTGCATCTTCCAATTTCACGAAAAACGTGAATCCATTTTCGATTCGAGTCTCCATTGCAAATTCGCTGCCTTTGGAAAGATGCTTCGTTTTTTCAACCGCTTCTTGACCTTGTGCAAAAACCATAGATTGCTTATTATCCGCAATGTTTTTTACATACATTTTTGCGAAAGCTACGCCAGCTGGTGTTGTACCTGGTTCGTATTTTTCCATAATGAATGCTTCTAGTGGTTCAGCAGAATCAGAAACTAATTGCTCTTCCTTTGGAATAGGTTTTGTTTGTTCGGGCGCTGATTCAACTTGAATATTTTGCTCGTCCGTTTGAATCAGAGTGAACGTTTCAAGAAAATTAAAGCCACTTTCATTTTTGATCACCATTGATAATTCTGCTCCCAATTGAACATAAGTCAGAGAATCGATTGTTTCTTCGTTCTCTTTTACCAAAACAAGACTTACTTCATTGCTTGCTTTGTTCATTACATTCAATTTTGCAAACGGAACATTTTGTGGACTTACGCCTTTTTCAAAACTTTGTAGGATGAATACCCCTTCGACAGCGTTTTCCTTTGGCTGTTGAGCAGGTGCTACTGGAGTTTGTTGCTGCTCAGCCACTTCGGTTTGTTTTTCTCGGGCTGGATTAGACTGGTTCGGAATGTCTGCATTTCCACTATTACCGTTATCGTTTTCTTCGAGCGACATTTCTTCACGAGTGTACAAACCACCCAGCGGGAACTGACGACGAAGGACGAAGACTTCAGCTATTTTCTGGATCATAGCCGAGGGCATTTTATCCCAAACGTTTTTATTGTTATACCGCGAGTTAATTTCTCCTGAATTCGCTTGAAAGTATTCTTGAAAATCTACGAATACGGCTACAGGTCTAAAACGTTTATGATGCATCACTGCATAGGCACCAAGGATAGGGCCACGTTTCTGACCGAATTCATGTCGAACACTTCCTTCTGAAGGGATAAACTCGAATGTATCTCCCTCTCGAACCACGTTAGCGTTGGGAGGCCCTACATAGCCTTCTTGTGTAGTAGCTACACGAAGCAACCCGTCACGAGTAGTAATGAAAGATGTATTCGGTCCATTCTTCGTTTCATAACGTTGAAAAACGATGTCACCAAGCAGAGGATTCAGGCCAAACGTTTCACACACTTCAATAAAATGGTTCGCCTCTTCTTGTGTTCCTTTTGCTGGCTGAACAAATCGATTCCAAATCAACGACTTCTGTTCGTTTGTAAACGTCAATACTTTTTCCACTTAAACCATCTCCTTTTGTATTTTTAATAAATAAAAAAACCGATTTCACCCATAAGGGATCAATCGACTTTTATGTAACCCATTGCAACAGATAACGAAAGTTGTTTTGTTTTCATATCATTTCATTGCAGCACTCCTTTCAAATTTTTAAAATAAAAAAAGCCGATGTCACCCGTAGCGGGATCAATCGGCTTTTAAAATATATATCACGCAAATAATGCGTAAGTATCTAGTGTGCGAAGAGCAGTTTTGTGACGTAATTCGTCTGCCTAACATTTCTCAAAGAGTCTGAAAATACAAAGGCTAAACATTTGTGTCGAATCTCCTTTAGTAATGAAACAAAGGCTTAACGACTTTCACCTATGAAAAATGGTGACGTGAAAACTAATGAAATATGTATATATTATATCCAATTCAAAAGTATTCCGCAATTGAATGGAAATATACCCTTCCATTTTGGGGTTGATAAGCAAATCTTATATAATTAAACTGTTTAAATTTAACCTTTCACTTATACTTATAATAAGCGATTGGGGGGATTTGCATGGTAAGTATACAACGGAGGCTTCACAATAGTAAAAAAGCATTAAGAGAATTTGATAATTTAGTTGAAAACACTTCAAATGTTTTACTTATTCATTATTCGAGCGAGAGTTTTTACGATAAAGCAGATGGAAGAAGTGCTCGTATTACTTCAATTGCAGTTAGATCTTTTAATACTGGTCAATCGGAAAGTTTTTCTATTCATAAAACAGCTGAAAAAGAGGATTTGTTAAGTGGAATTGAAGCGCATTACGACAAACTAGAAAAAATTATGCTCCAAGACTTCTTCAAGTTTTTAAAAGCTCATTTAAAATTCAAGTGGATTCATTGGAATATGAGGGATATGGGTTTTGGCTTTCAAGCAATAAATCATAGATTTGACGTTTTAGGGGGAAAGCCAACGAGTATACCAGATGAAAACAAATTTGATTTAGCCGATAAACTAAAAACTATTTTCGGACAAGATTATATCGATCATCCCAGACTTGAAAAAATAGCAAAGAAAAATGACATTTCAATGAAAGATTTTATGAATGGCGTAGAAGAAGTTGCTGCTTTTGAAAATAAAGAATACGTAAAGTTGCATCATTCGACTTTAAGAAAGGTTAATGTAATGCATTCAATTGCGGAGAAGATGATTGAGAGAAGCCTTAAAACTGAAACCAAATGGTATAAAAAATATGGCCTTACTCCACAGGGAATATTCGAAGCAATAAGAGAAAATTGGTTATTTAATTTAATAATCTTTTTACTAGGTATTTTTTCCGCCAAGATTTTGTAGATAATAAAACAATTGCAAACTATTTTTCAGTCACTAAAATGATAAAACAATACTTCCAGCGTGCCAAGCCATGATTTTATTCCTTGGATTAAAGTGTATAACCCCTTGTGAAATCCAATTGAAGATTTAATTGCTTTCTTACAAGGGGTTTCTTGCCTCTTTCTACGTTTGTATTATTTTTTGTTCCATACATCATCACTATACTAATTTATGGTTAGCTCTCCCTCCCTTTTCTACTTCGCTAGCAAACTTACCGGATTCATCCAAGAAATAAAAGATCTTTTGAAGGTCTTCAATGTGATCATGTAAATCTTGATCCAGGGCCACTCTTACTTTCAAAGTTTCGGCAGAGATCTTTAGCGGTTGCAAGTGCTTAATTGATTCTGTAATAATGATTAGACGCTCGTTAAAGTGTTTGCCGCTCCATTTTAAATACATAAGCAAATCATTTACATCTCCACGTACCACATATACGTAGATTGGCTTGCCTTGAAACTGAATCGCACCATTGAACGGTAATTGTGCTGGCAAAACTTTTGATTCAGGAAACTGCTTCAACAGTTGGAAAAATAGAAGACGTTTCAAAACATCCTCTATTTTATATTCAACCCAGTAATTACTTTCATAACAATCATTCAGCCCTGCGATAACGGCACCATTTATTCCTATTGTGTAAATTGGTACAACCTGCTGGTTTCGATGGATTTCATGCCGTACTATCTTCTTTTCCGCTGCCATTCGCTTTAAACGTCTCTTATCCAAAGAAAATAATCGAAAGAGTTGTGCTCCCCCGATTACGCCCACTGCCGCAAGTGCTTCCAACGCATTCCGTTCTTTCGGTGATTCTCCGTTGACAAGATCTGAACGTTTTATGTTTGATGGTATTCGTGTCCAGTGCAAGCTCCATTGATGTGATAAAGAAAATGGACTGGTTGACATGGATTTCTCCTCCTTATATTAGATTTACCAAGGGGTCACATCATTTTGACGCAACCCCCTAGCTTTTTACAGTACACGAGTAATACGTGTACGAATCTGCTCCTTTTTAGCATCCGTTTCTAACACTCGGACCAATACCCGGTCTCCTCTTTTTACGTTTTGAAACTTCAAGTGACGGGCCAATGAATCGACACCGGCTTCTAGATTGACGAAGACTCCATATTCACGCACACCCGAAACTGTACCGACGTATTCATTCCCAGAAGAGTATCGACCAATCGAACGCAACCACGGGTTCTCTTGTGTCGCCTTTGCACTTACGATAACTTTTTTCTCGTCTTGATCAATCTCTAAAACTTTCACTTTCAGGTGATCGCCTTGTTTAACTTCTTCTGTTAAATCGTCAATCCAACCATATTTGATTTCCTCTAGCGGAATTTTAACTTCGATTCCACCGATATCTGCCCGAACAAGTGAGGGGCTGACACTGCGGACAACAGCAATGATTTCATCATCTACATCAATTTTCTTTAGTGTGATAGATGCCATGTGATCCAAAGCAGCTGTACGTGAACCAGTAAATACTTCTGCTTCCCGGTCATAATTCAATACTTTGAACGCAACTGACTGACCTGTCATGGCACGAAGCTGACGTAAGTTATCGGCACCTGTAAACTCCAAAGGAATGAACCCACGAATGTTTCCAACACCGACAACCGCACATGGCTTATCAAGCAGCTTTTCAATCCCGATGATTGGCGCTTGTAAGATTGAATTGTTTTGATAAGCACTATATACCTCTTTCCAATCCTTATCAAAATTATTTACCTCTTGTACTTTTGATGGATCAAAACCTTCAATTAGAACTTGCATGTTGTTTTCAGTCATTTTAAAATCTCTCCATTTCATTAGTTTATTTTTTGTGAGACATTGACACTCGTTTCATTTTGCTAATCCCAAAATCCGTCATTGGACCTCACTACATTGTTCGTTTCTTTTGGTTTTATTTTTGTACCTAATGACTGTTCAACCACTGCTTGTGATTGTTGAACGATGGGCTTTATCGGCTTCTTTGATTTCTTTTTCTGTTCAGGAACATGTTTCTTTTCCGCTTCCTGTTTTGTTTCATTTTGCTCAGAAACACTCGATGTCTTTTTATTAGGATTTGCTACAAAAGAATTTAACGTTTCGATTTCGGGCTGGGTAATTGGTTCAGTTAGTGACTCAGCCTCCATTTGTTTAGCCTGTTCAAGCCCGGCAACCTGTTCTTTTTTCTTTCGCTTTTGAAAACGTTTGAGCAGACTATTCTTCTTCAACTTTTTAAAAGACGTTCCATCTTCCCATTCCCTCAACTCTTTCCAATTACGAGGGACAAACTGACCTTTTGCCAATGCAGGCTTCTGTGGTGACCCATCTTGCAGGAGTTTATGGACAAAGTTAAATTTCGGTATGCCGTCCATTAAATCCGTAGGATCAAAACGGTATTCTTCATCCTCTGTGTCCCGATAGGAATCTGGAAATAGCCGTGGCAACAATATTCGATTCTTATACGTGCTTTGCCGCATAATGACTTTATCTTTACCAAATTCATCCGCAAAATCTTGTGCATCCTGTGCGGATATGCCGCCAAAACAGATTTTGTTTCGACATGATGTAAGAATCGCTTGTTTCATCGCCTTTGGACCAAGACTACCCGATTCGATTTCAAGTTGGCCAAGAGATTGCGTCGCAAAAATGCCCGCTACCCGATATTCGGCAGCGAGTGATAAGAAAATCTCTACATCTGGATTAATGTAACGGCTGTATTCATCGACTATCAAAAAATGTGGAATCCGTGTATCCTCTGTTCCTGGTCTCCTGAATGTACCGTTTTGTAAGTGCATAATCATGAATTGGCCGAAGGCATCCCCTGCTTTACGCAACTTTCCAAGAGCCGTATTGACCGCGAGAACACCGCCCGTTTCCAGATGTTCATCAATGTTCACATCACTTCTACCAGTCATGATTGTTCGCAAGGCCTCATTACTAACGATGTTTTCGAGTTGCGCTCTAAGACCAATAACGAATTGCTGATATTTCTCACGCATACTACCAAGTAGTTCCGCTTCGAAGAAATGGACCAAGTCCGTCATGCCATCTCTATGCTTTAGTTCGGATACTTTCTGCTGTAAGACATTTTGATCACGAAGCGTATTCATCACATCGATAATATCCATGTTGTTGCCGTGTAGTTCTTTGAGTAGCTTCGTAACGTTACGTGCCGAAAGTTCCTGAACAGTAGCGAAAAACGCATCTTGCTTTCCGAACAAACCTTTTAATACAACGACTGTTGCTTCCGCTACTGTATCCGTGTCACCTTCCATTGGATTGAATCTTGCTGAATCTGGTTTATCGGGATCAACGTGAGTACACGGAATACCCATTTCTAAACACATTTCATTTACCATCGCTGCCACATCGCCTTTGGGTTCTACAACAGATATGCCTAAAGGGACTCCACGTTTCTTTTGGAGCAGTAATTGGTATATCATCGGTTTCAATATCGTTGCTGTCTTTCCGCAACGTGTAGGACCTACGGCAAGCATGTGTGTAAAACAGTCGCTTCCTTGCCATACAATTGGCATCCCCATCTGCCTCACCTCCTTTCATTATCATTTCCTTGCCCAACCCCACTTGCCGAAATGCACATGTATCGGATTCAATTTAAATGGAGCCAGATTATTTTCTTCAAAGCTAAACAACGTCTGAGTAGTTCTCGATATTTTATATCTGAGTAATTGTAGTTGTTCTTTATTCTGTTTGCTTATCATCAATTGATTTAATCGTTCACCTTCCTTCAATAGTAGTTCGGATAACGAATTAGCATTTCGCGATATACGCTCTATCCAAAACCTCATATTCTTTTTGCTGATTTGGGTATCCATCATTCTCAAAAATAAGAGAGATGTGCCAAGTACAAGAAAGCCCAACTCGATTAATTTAGCTGGATCTTGCTTTCCTACATAAACTTCGACTTCAGGGTAGATATACAGCTTGTTTTTACTGACTTTAGTTTTGAAAATCATATTTTGATTTCCCCCTTCCGTAAAACAACAATAAAAATAACACGTCTCATTCAATGACTGAATGAGACGTGTTTTGTGTAGATTAAAAATATAGTTGTTGGTTTATAAAGTAAGCTAATACTTCCAAATCATGTTGTTAATTTCGATTCTTCAAAATTCGTAACAGCTGTAAACCATCAGATGGGTAACCACCAAGTCCTCCCATCCAACCAGGGTAGGTCACAGGAATTATTGTACCAATGAACTGAAGAAAAAATAACATTGTTGTCCACCAAAACAATGAATGCACCTCACCTTGAGGGGCAAACAGCGTCAGCAGTCCAAATAAAAAGGCCAGTAACAAAGACATTAAAGGTCCACCGGCCAATGCAATCGCTTTCTGTCTTTCACTAAAGTCTTTCCCCCAATAGGTAAGACCTGTATAGGACCAAAATATATGAAAGTGAATCCTTCCTAGTCTGAAGTTCTCTTTATTCTTTTCACTTCCCGGTCCAAGATAAATATGCACATGTTTTTTCGATGCAAAGGCAGCGCCGATTCCATGTCCTATTTCATGTAATAAGACACAAATAGGCGCAACTATAAAATAAAAAATCAAGAACAGTAACATGTATCTACCCCCTCTTTTTAAGTTTTTATGTTTGTTTGAACAATAATCCATAGTTAAAGAGGTACATCCATAAATGGTACTATTATTATAAGCCCAAAATAAAGTTACTATGTCGTGCAACAATCTGGCCCTTTTACTGAACAATACTTGTCAAAGATCGTCATTATCGGTAGATCCACCCAGAATAATCCTTACTTCTCCACGTTTAATTCTTTCTTTTTCTTCCTTGCGTTTTTCAAAATAGCTTTTGTTTGGCTGTTCTTCGATTCTTTGGTTCCCACGCTTTTTCTTGTAGGATATTTCTGCACGGATGAAGACTACGTTCAGATATACTCCGATTATACCAAATAATATCAATGTGAGTTTCATCATTGTAAATCGTGATAGAAACTTTTCTATGTCCCAAGTAGAATAGACGAGACTAGCTATGAACATTGCTCCGAACAACGTCATACTGATTGACATTAGTTTGTCCAACTTCTTATTTTTCGACTGCTGCAGCTGCTTGATGGTGAAGTAGGTGACCAGAGCGATCAGTCCAGTAATCAGAATTAATTTTACCGAGGGGATATAGACAGCGTTGTACATGACAGTGACGCCCAACGCTGCCGATAGAAAGCTAATCACCACTATAATTACTTGCAACTAGATCACCCCTTTCTACTTCGGGCACTCGACACTTCCAGATTCAACACAAATACAAGTTCATCAGCGAGTAGTTCACGCATAGTCCGGTACATTCTCCTTTGCTCTGCTTCTCCTAGATGCACGGCTATCTCATTATTAAGCCCCTTTTCATGTGCCGTTAGTTTTGTCATCTCCAGTAGTTCAGGTATAACTTGATTTGTATTTTGCATTAATTTTTCCCCTTTCCTATTTTTAATATTTGGATTTAAAATATCTTTTGAAGAACAGTTCCTTCTATTAAATAGTTGTTTAGATTGATGTCAGATAATCCACAAGATCCCCGGAATCAATTTCAAGGTAATCGACATGATGAATCTCTTCTAAAAGCTGCTCATGCATATCCCGTGTATTTGGAGTAGTTACCACTAGTACTTTCCGTCCGTCCAATTCATACATTTCTCTGCGGTACTGTTTGATGTTATAAATTTTAACTAGATCCGTGTCGAGCAGATTCACAAGATACTTTTCTTCGCCATTATGTCGAACCACACGCTCCAAACCATCGTATTGCTTATTACTTCCGCTTACAGAAGACGTTTTAAAGGACAGGTCATAGATTTCGTAGTCTTCCAGAAACTTCATGACGTTATTTTCATCTTCAAATAAGCGTAAATAGTATTTTGCAAACGTATAGGGGAAGATTTTCAAGCTTTGACATTTAACGATTACGGAAATATTTGTTGAGAGTTGCTGAACAATTGTACTGTAACTGGTGGCACTTTTAGCGAATAGTATATAGTTTGGATTTCCGAAATCGCTTAATTCCTTTGTTGTCTTCATCAGATTCTTCATCCCCACTCCATGCATGAACATGTAGAACAAGTAATTCGAGCCGCCTGGACTTGTCAACATACCCTGTACATTGGCACCGCGGTTTAACTGTAATTTCTCTTTTACATCCCTGCTGTCCTTCATTTCCCATCCGTACCTTTCCAAATCAATCATCACATCATTGGTGGATAGTAGAAACGGCAAACGTCGGATATTCACTCGCAATTCATCGGCTCTTCGCTCAACAGGCACCCCCTGCTCTCTTAAGCAGGAGATACCTATTTCACTAATTCGGTGATACGAACCTTGTCTACTTTGATTCGCTAGATACCCACTTATCGGGTGTGTGCTGATTAGTCTTGAATTACGCAAGATTCTTAATTTCTTATACGTATACCACCGTGACATTACGTAGCGTCGCATGATCTGCTCCGTACTCAACACACGATGTTCGTACAGGCCACGAAGTATCTCAATATCACGAGCCTGCAGAACCTTCACCACCTGTTTCTTGCCCGTCTTCGACATGCGTTTCCCTCCTTTTAGATTGTTCGCCTCGGCTGTTTATTTTCGGTCACTTCTACACGCTGTTACGAATTGATTCAACTAAACCTCTCCGTTTTGTCCAATTCGTCTAGAATTTAATAATGCCAATAGCCACTTACATTTAACCTTTTAATACTGGGTACAATTTAGGGCCCATGTTGGGTACAACATAGGGGTTCCGAAAAACCCTTTATATTGCACCTAAAATATGAGGCTTTTGCTCGGGTACAATATTCGAATGCTGAGAAACAATTAACCCCAAAAATCTTCTGATTTAGTATTTGATAGACTCTTCAACCGTTCTTTCTCCTTGCTCACTTTTTCTTTCTTTTCCCTTTTTACTCTTGCTCTATATTCTTCAAATATTTCTTCCTTTAATGTTGATTTAGGGATTTTTGCTAAATGGAAATACTTTTCTTTCAGATAGGTCAAAAAATCCTCGAAATTATCCTGCGATACTACAAAGACTTGCACATGATTTCCCCTTGTATCTAGAAACCCGATATCAAAGTTCCATACCCTCCACCAGCTATCGTCTCCGATAAGTCCCGTATGCCGTATTGCATCTTGAATAAGCTTTCGATTTCGATTATCTAAATCACGGATAATCTTATTTTCAAAATGTTGAGCGAGGATAATTACAGACTCATCAAATTGATAATCAACCTTTGAAAAGTCATATGCATCATGGGTTGCACGAAAATAATAATGTCTTATCATTGCTAGATAATCCCTATCAGATTCTTTATAAAGCGGTAAAGCACCTTCATATGAAAATTGGAAAACTGGATAACCATTGATAATCATTGGTTTCACTTTCGCCATTGGGTAGACTGATGTCATCTTAATGGCAGCATTATTTCCCCCTAACTTATTTATTTGTGACATTAAATAAACCTTCATTTCCTCTAGGCTTTTTAATTGCTCGAAAAGCATGTTCCTTTCAGATTCCATCAACTTCATTCCTTTCTTTTTTGGGGACGTTAATTCACCAGTCAATCCCTTGATGTATCTGTAATCTTAAAACCCAACGTCGGACGTTAATCAACCTTTTCCAACACGAATATCCCAACGTCAGACGTTAGGAAATAGAAACCTTATACCAACAATGTTTACGGAGTATTTTCACGTCTGACGTTCATTTTCTTTGACGTCCGACGTTGGTAATCGGAAAACACTGTTCTATCAACGTTTACACCCGACATTAACGTCGGACAAATCATTTCCGTATATTTATTACTCACTAACAGTCGTATATTCCGTTAAATACGGCATCGGATCTTCTTTTCCACCGGCGCGAATTATTTCAAAATGTAGATGATTTCCGGTTGATGTTCCAGTTGAACCACATGTACCGAGCACATCCCCTTGAGAAACCACATCGTTTATTTTTACTTTCGTGGAATTTAAATGGGCATACAAAGTGGTGACTTCGCCATGATTGACAATTACATGTAGTCCGTACCCATTTGACCAACCAGTTCCAGAAGCAAAAATAACATTGCCACTTTGAGCTGAAAGGATAGGATCGTCATTTGCACAGGCAAGGTCTACACCAGTATGCAGTCTTACATCGCCATGGACGGGATGTACACGATAACCAAACGGACTCGTAACATGTAATTCATTTAATACAGGCAACATCCACTCGCCTATGACATTAACTTCACAATTCATCGTTAAACCGCCGAATTGAGCGACCAGTTTGGTTACAGTCGGAACCCAGTGTTTATTTAAACCAGTTGGATCATTGTCTGCTCCAATTGGCGCATACACACTGCCTAAATCAGCTATCGTTGTTAATCCATCTTTGATAATTCGATTGTGTAGCGTATTCCCCATTGCACTTAAACCATCTTCAATTGTTGCAAATGAATATAAATACTTACTTCCTGTTGCAGGGTCCATCAAACCGCCGGGATTGTTTTTTAAAATAACCGCCGCCGATGTTCCGAATCCTGTTTCATGAAATGCGACCGCTGACATCAATACCGGATCTATGCCATACTCTTCTGCAACATCGATAAACACTTGCCCTTTACCTGTAAATTTACCAGCATCATTAAATTGCGAGAAGAATACAGTTTCACTAATTTCACCATCCGCACGACATATTGCACCACCGCCAAAGTTCATCTGTTCATCGTCTTCTTCTGTAAAAATTACAAATATCCCAAAGAAAAGAAGAAGGGCGAGGAGTGAAAATATTAATAGTAAAACCGGGCTGGCTATAACCGGTACAATCCACAACAACTTTTTCATAATCATTCAACGAACTACTTGCTCTTAAAAGAGGTTTTGTTCGTTCCCTCCTCTTTATCTTTTGTCATCGTAATTTAAGTAATACTCAACAATTTGGAATTCGCTGCCTTCATCTTTTTCAAACATCAAACTGTAAACATCCGTATCTTTTCTGGTTTTACCATCACGATTTATCACCTTACTAATAACTACGGCATCCCATGAAATAGCAATTAATGTCGGGGCAACAGGTTCTTTAATCTCCACTGAAAGAACTTTTCTTGAAACAATACCTTTGACATCTTTTAATCCCGTAATCTTTTCTTCTTCGTTATCCATAAGGTAGCTGATATAACTTTGATCCAACAGTCCCTCAACGGACTCTAAATGTTTAACAGGGGATGCTTTATCAAATTCATGAAACTTTAAAGCAAATTCATTTGCAATTTCCATTGTTTTCTCCAAATCCTTATTGCTGAACATATCGCTTTGAGTCGGAGTTTTTGAAACTTCTTCAGGTACTTTCAAATAGTTTTTTTCGGCCTTCTCTTCTACAACATCAATATCTCCACTTCCTTCTACCTTGGAATCAGCTCCCACATTTACTACTAATTTTTCTTTTTTGCTCTCTTCTTTTGGAGTATATTGCCATATGTTTTCTTCCGCATTTCCATTAGGTGTTTCTTTCGAATTATCATCTTCATTGTTCTTTTTTCCTTTATCGACAAAACCGATAATAAAACCCAACAATAAAAGCGTGACGGCTAACCCCATCACGCCATAAGAAACTATTCTTTTTGTTTTCTCACTCACAAGAAATCTCAACCCCTTTTTCTAGTTATTATGTTCGTTTAACAAAAGCCTTTTACTACTGTATAAACTTGTCAAACGATTTTAGATTATTTCCTTCCAAAATTGCTTTTCTTTCTTTTTCCAATTCGATTGCTCTTCTTTCATTTTCAATGTTGCTAGCAAACGTGTCAGCGAAACCGTTTTTCCATTCTCCTTTCTCAGCTTGTTCAACTACTAGATCAAAATGTCTGTTCATTTCACCTGGACTGACATTGTTTAAACCACGCTGGTTTAATGTATCTAGGGCTTGATTAATCATCTCAGGTGGCACCCCTTTATTCGCAAGCTCATTTGTCACCATTGATTTATTCAAATGAAGTTCATATTCCACTTCACCGTATACATCTTGCTTCTCCTTCTGTAATTGAATAGATTTTCTTTCATCCGAAATTCCTTTTGCAAATGTTGTAGCGTAATCATCATTCAAGTCGCCTTGCTCCATCAATTTGTCGTGTTGAGTATGCAATTCTTTCGGACTTACATCGTGCAATCCTTGTTGATCTAATGCAGTCATCGTTTCATCAACCATTTCTGATGGGATTCCTTTGTCAGACAGAATCGCTTTTGTTTGTTCACGTTTTTGTTCTCTTCCAGCAAACAATAAATTCTTTTCTTTTTCGATTACATTGCTTCTTCGGTCATCTGAAATACCTTTAGCAAATATTTGAGCAAAGTTATCATTCAAATCACCTTTACTACTAATTTTCTCGAATTGCTCATTCAGTTCTTCATCACTTAAATTAGTTACACCTTCTTTTTCGAGTGCTTCCATCGTCTCCACCTTCATTTCAGGAGTTAGATTTTTGTCATCAAAAAAGCTGTCTAACCTACCTTTATCAGTAACAGATAGCTTTGCGGCTTGTTGTGATTTTGTCATCTTACTCAAGTGGGCAAGATGTTGGGCTTTCATTGCAGAGCCAGCAACGTCACTAATGCCACCTTCTCCTGTTGCGACCTTACCAACGGACCCGCCAATTGCAGCACCTGTCAAAGCACCAGCAGGACCTCCTACTACAGCACCCGCAGCAGCACCACCAACCGTAGCAACATTTTGTACACCTTTTTTGAATGGTGCTGTAAACGTCCCTGAACTTTCTCTTAGGTCACGAATTGCATTTGATCCGGACGAGAATATATCTTTGATTCTGTTCCGTAGGATGAAAATTGTTCCGAATAATAATAGATTGAACGTTGCTGCACCCACGTAACTATAAAACGGATTAGAGCCCCCACTTATTGACTTAAAATCTCCAGCGTAAATAATATCCGAAATTACAAATACAATTAACGCTATGAATGAAACAAATATCTTCAAAGCTAATGGAATACCCAACTCAATGAAATATCTTTTTAAGACATTAAATTGTCCCGGAATTGCACCAATCAGTAAGGCAAATGGTGCTAGAGCCGCAATGACCATAAACCAGAACTGGAATAGAATTAAACAAAGCGACAATAAATATATGGGAAGTGACACAAGCCCATTAATAACCATGTAGAAAAAAGAGAAAGCCAGTCGACTATTCACCGCAGAGTATTTCATCATGTTGTTTCCTTTACCGCTATTTGATGCTTCCTCTTCTATCACCTTGGTTAGTCTATCTTCTCCAACAGGTTCTTTTAATATATGTTTAACTCGTTTTACACCTTCATCTCTGTCCCCACCCCCAAGTGTTTCCACGTCGTGTGTGCCGTATTGCATATATAAGTAAGGTCTATCTACAAACATTCCCCAAATACTATCCTTCATTTTCGTTCTTGGATCATCTACAACTAAATCAGAATCACCGCTTTGACTTGGAAGACTAACAACAAATCCACTTAATTCTGTTGTTATTTTATTAGCACCTGTTAAAAGTGTCGTGTAATTAGCAAACATTAGAATTGCTATTGTCATTGCAATAATTGTTTGGAATACCGAAGAAAAGGAATCAAAAAAAGCACGTTTTACTATAAAAACGTACAAAGCATACATACCAGTAATAATCGCTATTAATTTTACGAGGTTTCCAAAAAGGCCGTTTCCTATACTAAATTTACCTCCTGAAATACCAGTGAGATTAGACATTAGTTTTTCAAGTTCCATTATAATCTTTCCAGTAAAATCAGCAGTATAAGCTAAGTCATACATAACCAACATGGTATAGGATAAAAATATATTAATATCAAAGACAATATTGTTGACCAAATTGACCATTTCGCTCAATTTGTTTCCAACATTTTCTTTAACATCAGCCCATCCAAATAATTTATCGTATGTGTCCGCCCAAAACTTCTCTCCATCATCGTAAGACTCTACATCTTTATCCGAAACTGCATCTAAATGATAATAGGATTTCCCTCCCTCTTTAAACTCACCGTATTGGTCTGTAATTATATCCATAATATCGGTCATTTTTTTCGTTTCTTCGCCATCGTCTGCAAATCCCAAATGAGATAGACCCATACCGAAGAACAGAAATATCATCATAAATAAAAGAAATATTCTTTTGTAATTTGAATTCATATGATTTTAGGCAATAAAAAATAACCCTTTGCACATAGCAAGGGTTACTCAGAGCCTATTACCTCCTTCCGTATTAAACTTTTAAAATCGAATCCTTAATCATCGTCATCTTCTACAGGTAATTCGTGTAGTACCGTACCAGTTTCTGCATTAGAATCATTGATTTCATCTGGTCTTTTTCCGTAATATGATTTTACTTTCCACTCTTTCTCTTTACCCTTCTCTAGGATTATCCAACTATTTATTAACTTACCTTTATCATCAGGAGAGACATATCTATAATAGACTTCATCGCTATCATCACTATAAAAGTTGTCATATCTTCTAAGTTCATACTTCCCATCGAGTTTTTCAAAGCCATTCGGGTATTCATGATTATCTAACAGGTAATCTCTTTTCTCTTTTAACTCTTCAATACCTTTTGACGACAAATATTTAAGAATCTCAGGATAATTTTGTTCTATCTTTACCACCATAAAGTCATGGGCTACCGCATCTGTTTCTTTAAAAACTTCTTCATATTTCTTTGCATTGTCATTTTCTTTTTCGTTTACTGTTTCACTTACATTGAAATTACAGCCTGCAATTAGAAAGGCCATACCAAACACAACTGCTAGGCTTAAAATACGTTTTTTATTCAACGTTACACTCCCTTTCGTTGTTTTGTATATTATCATATTACTCTATCTTTTTCACGCTCCCTTTCCTCCTCTGATGACGTGGAAGAATCAAAGGCATCTAATAATTCAACGAACACTGGATTAATTTTAACGACTGCAGAACGACCGTAAATATCTTGGAATAACGCTTCGCCTCGATCCAATGCTTTTAACGTTTCAATATTTGCATTCGTCTGTGGAAGATTCAGGTAATCTAACATTTCTTCAGCTTCACTCGTTTTTCGCAAACCGAAACTAAATTTCATCCCCATATTTGCAACATCATTCCCATGGTCAGAGGCATTTTGTGAGCCCTTTATCAGTGTCGTATTATAGAAACGGCCCATTCGCACGGTGAAGTCCATTAATTCAGCCCCAATTGGGCTTCGTTCAATTGCACTTGCTTCGTCTTGGAGAATGAACTTATGTGTGCCCCTATCACCCTTAAACATATACTGTTTTGTCCATGCAGTGATTGAAATCATAATTGCTTCTGATATCTTGTGAATATTTCTTGCGTTCTTCTCACTGGACGAGGGTAAGTTAAGGTTCTGAATCATGAGTACCTGAATCGGTTTGTCCTGTTCCAGCACTTTAAAGTTTTGGCCCACTTCCCCGAACAGCAACATGGATAGTTGATTACGTTTCAATGTCTCTAGCGTACCTCTCAACCGCTCCAATGCTTCATGGCGACTATTCGACATGCTTTCTGGCCGACGATCATACAGCTCGTTTAAATAGGTCAGAACTCTACCAATACACGGGTCATTTTCATTTGCCACTTCTTCAACTGCTTCGCTCAAAATGTTGTACGCATCTTCATTCAAATTAATGTTGGCCAGATACGAAAGTATATCCATCGTAATATCTTTGGCTTCTTCGATGCTTGTACTTGTTCTAAATGGGTCAAGTGAACCGGCATCTTCTGGATCAGAACCAAGTGTCCAAACTTCTATGAATTCTTTCGGAATAAACGGAAGTCCCTTATCCCATCCTGTTCTATCTCCTTTAGGGTCTATGATTAACCCTTTGGAGCCGGTAAGTGTCGCAAGATAAATAAACAGATTCATGAAGAAGGATTTTCCTCGTCCCGTCATTCCTGCAACTAGAACTGAAATTGAATCTACTACGTTACCAAGCCCATCAAATGCTTTGGCTGCTAAATCAGGCTGGATAAAGACCGGCTTAGAAAACTGCGAAGTATGACCGATATAAAACCCTCGATTATCTCCAATGTTTGTTGTAGCACCGAACATCATTCCAGCTAACACACCAGGGGCAACCTCCATCTTATAATCATCGTGATACTTTTTCGAACCTGGAATAGCTTCCAATAAGAAATGAACTTGCTCACCATAAGGGGCGACAATTTTTAAGCCGTACTTTGATAATTCATTTCGCAGCAATCCAACTCTTGTCTTTAATTGTTCTTCGGTTTCAGCAGTTACCTTAAAGACGAACGAAACAGCAAACCCAGGAAATCCTGTTTGTTTAAAATAGTTTTCCATTTGAATCGTCCCACTTTGTGAAATATCGACACTCATATCTAGATCTTGACCACCCTTTTGTGCTTCATTACGTTGGTCTCTGAATTCCAGTTTTGCATTACTTAATTTCTTTTTAATTATTTCATTTGGTTGATTTTCCGCACGAATCGAAACGGTTAACGGGAAAGGCATACGCAATTGAATCCTGTAGAGCCATTCACTGCCGGGATGATGTTGAACATCATCCATATATTCAATCGTTAAGTATTGGCAGTAGAGACTTTCAATTTCGTTGGCATCAGTAATTCGATTCAACATCAATGTTTTCGGGCCAAGTTCTTTGATATTCGTATTTTGTACATCAAAGAATTCCTTTTTATTATTGCGAATCGCTTTATGTTTATTTCCTTGCATATCAATCCCTTCAACAGCTTTACCAATTTCATAAGAATTACGAAGCTGAACGTCTGTATTGTTATTTCTCGTGCTGAAACTTTTCTCAATTATATATACTAATTCTTCCGTCGTTACTTTGTGAATCCGTGAACCGAATGAATTCGATATTGCTGATTCGATTGAAACTGATTGGCTTTGAAAAGCTTTGATTTGGCTTTCTAAAATGTCATCGGGGTACAATCCTACCGCTTGATATAATGGTGAACTGAAGCCTTCAATAAACTTTTTAACAGATGTTAGGGCACCTATACCAGCGTTACCTGAAGCATATTTATTTTTCTCAGGATCTAACTGAATACCAATGTAGTGATGATACTCACTGGACTCATTCAATTCGCGTTCGTTTTCTAAAGCCCTTTTGACTTGTTCTATATACTGAATTCCATTTTCTCTTAACGGATAATCTTTCATATTCATTTCATCAATTGTAGCGTTCAAAATACCTGTAATATTCGTTGGATTAGGAACCACTAAATAATGCAAATCAAGACCGATGTTTGTTAGAAATGACATCTGTTGTTGAAATGGAATTATTTTTTCATCATCTTCTAAGAAATCATAATTGAATCCCTCTATTTTATAATAAGCCCATACTGTCCCGTCATGTGCAAATACTAGATTGTTTTCTATATGCTTAACAGGAAACTCAATTTTCAATGTGTACCACTTCCTTCATAATTTATTGGAACAATAGATGCTCCGAATTAGTAGGGGTTTGTCAGCCCTTCGGCTCCGTTGCTACTTCTGGATCTAAGGGTTCAAAGGGCTAGTGTTAATGACCGAATATCAGAGTGATGCCTAGTAAAAATGTGAAAAGAACAGCAACACTAATTACCACAAGAGGGGTTCGATTTGTTCGTGCTTTAGTTTTTTTGGGATTCGTTTCTCTTTGCAATTGTTCCGTTTCTATTTCCAGCAGTTTTTCATCATCCACTTGCTTAACCACCTCGGTTTCATTACTTTTATAACCGACTTGTTTTTCACTAGCTACTTCCCCCCTATTTGAAATTCGATTTATATAGTCAATGGCATTCTTTCGTTTTTCTTCAACCTCTGTTGCAATAGATATGTCCTCACCCACCGGATGAACATATTCATTAAAGGTAAAGTAATTATGAAATTGGTAATCCTTTTCTTTCTCCACTTCTCTACCTCTATAAATCGTGCTATCTTTTATTTTTCTTGCTTGATATAAAATAAAAGAACGGAAGAAGTGTACGGGTGATCTACCTTCCGTTCCAACATCTGCAAGCAACCATGCAAGCCCTATTGGAATAAGTATTAATATCCCAACAGGTATCCAATTAATTAACCTTCCAATTCCCGGCGTTAAATAAATAGTTGCCTCCACTATCGTTATCACAAAGAAATACATAACCGCTTTTAAACGAATTGGCCTACCTAGTTCTAACCCGAATATTTGATAGAGCTGACGTTCAAAACGAATGAAGTTATTAAGCACATACAACGGAATCTTATTTATGTCTTTTCACCTCCAAGCTGAAATTTTCCAAATGAATAACAAGAGGGGCTACATATGTACAAGCCCCCCTGCATTAAAGTCTTCAAATTTAGTTACCTAAATTCAATTTCTCAGCTATAAACTCGGATATGTTAATTAAAATATCTGGTTGTACAATAAAGATTCCAATGAACGCAAGACCGATAACAACACCAATCATTGCAATCCATGCTCTCTTAAACGCAGTCACAATCAATGCAACAAAAAGAACGATGAATAATGCCCATTTGATTTCTTGTGAGAACCAAGTAAATAATCCTTCCAAACTCATACAATTCACCTCCCTAAAATAAAAAAATACAGACACAACTGTCTGTACCTACATACCGCTATTCATTTTCCATCATCGCTGTATTATTCCTGATTATCTTTCTCGCCTTCCATATCCATTTCTTTTTCTACATTTGCTATTTCCTTGTCCTTTAACTCATCAATGTATTGTTTATTGTTGACGAATAAAACGGTGTAACGCATTTCCCTTTCAGCCAATACAAGGATGTAAGTAGATGTAAATTCAATTCCTGTTTTTGGTTCGGCCAACACGACGTCCGTTTTTACAATTTTTTCGTTCGCTTTCTTACCTTCGAATATTTCGGTGTTCTTTAAACCAACAAAACTCATTGTTTGATTTAGACCATTTTGATGTTGAGGGTCGTCAATGATATAAGTCAACTTATCTCTTGAGTCGTTTGCGTATGCTTCAAAAAATGTTTCCATGAAAGCACGAACGTTTTGAGTACTTCCATCCTTAATGGGTTTCAATCCTTCCGTTTCAGATTCAATACTTTCATCTATTTTTTGTTCATCCAAATACGTAAAGCTCGGCAGTTCATAAACCGCGAAACGCCTTTTTTCATCATCATAAAAAATTGGAACAGATATATATTTCACTGTTTCAATCTTTTCTGGAATAACTTTTCCCGACTTTTTATCATCCTCCTTTTTTTCTTGTCCAGCAGCAAAGTTTTCGAAATGGATTTTAACTTGAAAGGTGATTCGTGCTCGATTATCAGCCATATCTTCAACTTCTTTTAAAATTATATCTTCCCTTGCAATCGTAGATTTCCACTGTTTATCGGCTATTACAGCTTGAGCATTTATCTCTTTCGGTAAATAATAACTTAGTTTTTCTACTCGTTGTTCTCGATCCTCGTCACCTATATTCCATGTGAAGTATTCCGAAACAAAGTCTTTGGAAAACTCTACTCCCTCAGCCGCTAAAGCTTTATTCACTTGTAGACTCTCTGTTTTATCGCTAGCATTTGAATTCCCACTGGATGAAAATATATTTACGAAAACAATTAATAGCATAAACAAAAAAAGCATCCAGAAAGTAAATGCACCAAGCTTTTTAGCTCGATATCCCTTCGGTCTGCTTTTCTTTTCAAGTTTTCGCATATCTTTTTTTCGTTTTTCATTTTCAGATGACTTTTTTAATACATCCATTGACTTTTTTACAATTCCATCTCTTTTATCGGTAGATTTCCCTAACTTTTTCCTCAAGTTTTGTTAACCTCCTTCTTTCTTTTTTGTTCAGATTTTGCACTGTTCATCACATTCTTTTTGAACTTCCCACCATAATAAAAATAGCAACAATTAAAAGTAGTGTAGTGATTGTGCCATATTTAACGAGGGATGATTCATAAAGAGTGCCGATGTGCATTTTCAATTCTTCCCACAACGGGACTAGGGTTGGAAACTGTTCTAATAATAGACTTCCCACAACTGCAATCAAGAATATCATTAGGATTACTCCGATAATGGTTTTAAACACGAATTCACCTCCCTTCAAAAAAAAACGATGAAACCAACCTTCTATTAATGGATAGACAGCTTATCTTCTAGGAGAACTTGATCTATTTAGACTCTTTGCTACTAAGGAGGCAAAAAACACCATACTTATGAAACGACCAAATCGGTTCATTTTATTTATTAGCCTTTCTCTATTGATCAAACGTTTTTTTCGTTTGGCAGAACCTGGCTGGCTATATCTAGGGTGTTCCTTTTCAAATAAATAGATAGCGTCCTCTTCTGTTCTCGCTCGTCCTTTTTTCATATACTCAATCATTTTTCCTAACTTCGCTTTTGAATGATACATAGGAATTAGAGTAGATTTAGTCATCAACGCATCATCAACCGTTTTAATATTTTCTTGAATCGCCACTTTATTTTGCTCAAAGAAAAGTGATGTTTCATTTGCTCCTACTCTGTATTTGTTATATTTCCTAACAATAAAGTTATAGGGAAAAATAAACAGAACAATTACCCCAGTGTAAATTGCTGTATAGAACAGAAAAACAGGTGTGTAGATGAAAATAAAAAGATCAACACCATTACGAATATAATTTACAAGCACCATGAAAATCGGCACCCAGACGAAAAGATGCATTATCGTTTTACTGATTGCTGCTTTACTTACTGTCTTTTCGTCCACTGAACATTTATAAGCTGATTCTAATTCTTCTAATTCATTTTCTAACATCTCTTTTAGTAACACAGTTCTATAGGTTTCTTCTAAATTAAGTAGCATGAAAACCCTCCTTCCTATTTAAATTGATAACGGTGATACCCTGTAACGCGCTTTCAATCCTTCCAACATCGCCTCAGGCATATCAACACAGTAATAATCCGTTGCATGGTGTTCAATCCTGCTAAGAACATAATAACCTCCATCCTTCATTTCTAGATCTTCACGCCAAATATCAATCAATCCGCCACTTGTTAACTCAAAACCGTTTAATTCATACCGGCCTCGTTCATTTTTACGCAAATATCCTTCAAGTTGAATTTCCTTACTCAAATCAACAATTGATGTATATGCTTCTTCAAGTGCTAATTTAGCTTTATACAGCGTGAAATACCTTTGCACATCTTCCGAATTAATATCGAAAATATTGATGTTATCCATCAGTTCATCCATTTCCTTCAAAAGCCGTTTTATTGTACTACCTGCTTTGCGGTAACTTTCTACGGTATCTTCTACTAACTTCATTTAAAAATTCCCCTCCTATTTATTCGCAATCGTTAAGATGAACTCCCTAAATTCAATAACTGAGTGGAACCCTAATGCCTCTCTAATTTTCTTTTTTGTTACACCTTCTTCAAGCAGCATTCGTATTTCTTGAGTTGTAATCTCTTGTTTCTTTTCCAGTATCGCTTCAATATTCGTATCTGTATGCCATAGCTCATCACCTACGCTCCGCATTCTTTTATAGTTGGGACAGCCACCACAAATTGTTTCGACAAGTGCCTTGATTTGTGAGCTATCCCCCGTCATTACTAAACTTCTATATTCACAGGAGTCACACACTCTTAGCGTTTCAGATACTTTTAAAAACTTTTTCTTTTTTCTTTCACGCAATTCCCCTTTTGTCCTACCCATTTCAACACCTCCCTTTAATTAATCAAAATTAACACCAAAAGACGATAGCATCGCACTCGCGCTATCGTCAATCGCCTGTTCATTCATTTTATTGTCGTCAAGTTTGTATACTTCTTCATTATTAATTGCTACAGCATTCCCTATCTTCACTAGCAACTCTTGGTGTTGCAATTCTTGATTTTCTTTTAATGACTTTATTTCAGCCAAAAGATCTTGGATTCCTTGCTCCGTTTTCTTTCCTTCCGACATCGTACGAAAGGCGAACCTCAGCATCTGCCGAATTGTTTCACTTCGTTTATTATCCGGGACTTGTTGAAGTAATTTATAAATTTCTTTATCCTCTTCTTGCAAACGAAAGCTATATCGCTTCTCCCAATTAACACTCATATCAAATCACTGAATTTCGACGCTCTAATTGATCAAATACTGATTTTCCTAATCTTAAATAACCGATTGTGTTTGCAAACTGACTTTCAGTAATCTTAACCAATCGATTATCAAAGTGAGGCTGGATGAATGGTTCAAAGAGTTCTCCGCCACCACCGGCCAAGAATATCGCGTCAAATAGATCAGATTCTTCAGCCCATACATTTTTTAATCGGTCAACAATATTAGTGGCTATGGATTTCTTACTCGACTGAATGATATTACTAAAATCAATTTTATTTCCTTTGTACGTCAATTGTTCGTCTTTTAATATTCGGGAAATGTAATGCTCACTTAAATCAGCACCACCTGTTTTTGTTTTATAGGCTTGACGGATATCCCTGTATAGATTGTTTACACCGTCATCCACAGTTCCAGATAACTTTGCTTTAGGAACAAATGAACCGTTCCGTTGAATCTCAACTACAACAAAGTCCGTTGTCCTAAATCCGATATCAACCAATCCGATAAGCATTCCTTGATTCATTAGATGAGGATAGGTATATTTTCCATCATGATTAATCAATGCTGAAAAGATAGCTGACGCACCTTGTGGAAACACTAAGGCACGTTCAATATTTACTTGTTTAGCTCCATCTTTTAGTGGACCTGATTTCCATTCAATTAGGGATTGGACCCCCGTAATAGACGTTTGAAAATCCTTTGCCTGTGCTTGGTAGAAATCCAATGGAAGTCCCGTTGACAAATTCACCGAACCCCCTCTTCCGTCGGTGACAAGTTGAATAGCCGTATTAAGTAGAATGTGTGTGTACATATGATTAAAGCGTTCACGTTCAAAGATACGAGATAAAGAACGTGATTCATTTGCTAGTTCTCCCACAAAATAATCTTCACCTTTGATTGATACATGTATATTCGCTAAGTCATTTGGCGTATCTCCGAGGATATTTGTAATTCCCCTGTCGTATCCTTTCCCAACCAACGAAGGAAATATTATTCTCTTTCCTGATGATGAAATCGCTTTGACGTATCCATAACCTAAATCCACTGCAACGTTTTCCAATTTTTGACCTCCTATAAGTTCAAATTACTTTTTTAAGTACAACCCAACCTATTGCTATAACAAGCAACAGTCTCGTGATTCTGTCTATCCACATAAAACTGAATGATGGAATTGCAATCCCGACAGATTTAGCTGACGGATAGAAGAGTTTCACTTTTCCGGTTAACATGTCTCCTGCAATATGGGCAAGTATCCCTGCACTTACTGACAAAGCCACCCATAATTCTGTAAATGGGTATATAAAAATCCCTGCTAATAACGTAAATAGCAGGGAGTGTGTAAAAGTCCGATGACCAAATATAGAATTAAGTGGTATAGCTATAACGAAGAACAACTTTCCAAACTTAGACTTCGGTTCATCGAGATCCGGTAGCACACCTGCAATTCCTCCTACCACCGCTCCTTGCCAATCACCCCCTGTAACTGTAAATCCGGCTACCATTCCTGTTAAAGCGTGTGTGGACCATTCCATGAATCAACCTCGATTCTAAATTATCGTTTACTTCCTTCATTTTTTCATATCCCATTTTTTATCCCCTTTCTTCCAATTAATGATTTTGTTCCTCTTAAAAACAACCAAAACATTTTGATTGCTTTTGATAGGTACAAAAGTGGTTACGCTTTACATATAAAACCTTCAGATATATTGTCGAAAAAGTAGTTCAATACACATAAAAGACGGCTTGAGGTGAATTGAAGATGGAAAACATGTAATTTTTCCGCACAAAAAAACACTGAAAATAATTCAGCGTTTTTTCAACCATTATTTTATATTTTTTCTTCACAATTGCACCTGTTTGTACAACATTTGCTTTTTTTGTTACTGTTTTCTTCATCTAAAAAATAGCTTGATTGCGATATAGTTACAATCGCTTATTAAACAAACGCGCCTTTTAATCTAAGGAAGCCAAACGTAAAACATACAAGAATTATTTATTGAAACTTTTTCGCATGAAAATACCCAATCGAATAACACTTTTATTATAATTCTGTAAATATTAGTTTTGCATCATCTGAAGAAGAACCATAGTCAGTATTATCGTAAGAAATTGAAATAATTTCACCTTCTTTTAAACTGACAGCTACATCATCATTAGTAGCAGTATACATTTGATCTCTGCTCTGACCATTTTCATCGTTATATATTGTAATGTTCCATCCTAAGTTCTCAAATTCAGGATTTAATTTAGCATTTGTTGAAAGTTTATAATCTCCAGGCATGATATCTCTTCCAACTACAAACTCACCTATGCCTAATTCATTAGAAGGTTCAACCTTTTCAGGTACTGCATTAAATTTAACTTTAGAGATATCGCTAAATTCAAGAGTGTCGCCTTCAAAAAGTATCATTCGTATTTTTGAAGGATAGTCTCCACCTTTTGCTTCTCCAACCCAATTTATGAATAGTGAAGAAACAGAAGAACGTTCACCAAATATATTTCCAGAACCTCCTGTAATTTCTAAATCATAAATACCAGGTTTAACTTCTTCGTCTTCGCCAATTACTATATCGCCTGTAACATAAAGCTCTTCTGTTTGGGTAGACAGTGTTGCAAGTTGATTCAAAATATCCAAAGGTGCTAATTCCTCTTCGGGTTTATCCTTTGTAGTGTTTTCAACTTTGTGTACTTTGTTTTTAGTATCTTCTGTAGATCCGCTCGAGTCATTTCCACAAGCTGATAATAAGATAAAAGACGAGAGAAACAATCCTATAATTATATTTCTTTTGTTAGTGATTTTGATAGAATTCATAATCCTACTCCTTTAACTTTCGCTAAATTATTTTATTAAAACATCTAATATAATATGGGTTAACCAGTTTTATTAAAACTGATATTTAAAGAAGGGCAAGCCATAACAACTATAAAACAAATAAACTTTCAAATCATAGTTAAAGTTAAACCGTTACTGTCACCTAATCTTATACCTATAGCAAAACCACTTCCATTTAAGTTTCGCTCTTTTTCAAGATATTTATCAACCTCCAACCATAATTTATTAAACATAGACCTATTTTACTACATTCGCACATTTTATTATACAATAACTAGTCTGATTATACAATATTCACATAATTTATTATAAAATATCTAGCCTGATTGTTGAACTTCAAGAACTTTTTTAATACTCAATATCATTCTAGCAAAGTATTCTAAATTTGATGTAATTGAATCGTTACTTCAACTTTTATACCACTCAACTGAACGGTTTTGATTCACATAAATATTCACTATAATAAATTTGGATCATGGCGTTGAATGCGTTAAAACATGGGCTGAATAATTGAAGAGCTAAAAGAGCAGACATCGTAATCTCTCACTTTTTTTCAGCCCAGATTTTAATATTTCCAAAACTACTGCAAAATAATAGGGTTTGCAATCTTTTATAAAAAACATACTGACATATCATACGCTTTAAATTACAACTACTTTCCTCCGAACTTTTCGCTCAAGATACAGGTGAAAATTCTAGTATGGCAGTTGTATATATAAGAGTGAGATAGAGAGCCTTCCTGAAATCCCCCAAAAACCCTTTCACAACAACGTTTACACAGACTTTTACGTGTAGAGATTTATCTACACATGTGTCGATATTTTTCGACACCCCTTTTTCATATTATTCCCTTCAATATGCGTATAGAAGGTGTAGATTTTTTTCGACACCCTCTAAAAGAAGTGTTGAAACTCTATATAAATCAACAATAATAGGTGTCGTATTTTCTCGACACCTCGCTAACTCATTTCAGTTTTTTGAATTCCAAATAACTTTTCCTGCTATACAACCTTCCGAACTCTTCTCCATTTTTTATCCATAACTTCCAGGAAAGCAATGCCTTCTTTCTTTCCAGTTTATCAAATTCGATAACCAATTTTGATAATGTAGCATTTATTCTATTCCGATCTCCGGCATAAATAATTTCGGGATTCATAAATAATGGTCTTCGAGTAACGCTTCTTTTATGTTCCTTAATCTCTTGTGAATCTACAAGTTCAAATAATATTCCTTTTACTAAAAGACTTTGGATTGTTGCACTAATTCCTGTTCGATCACGTTTTAAATACTTTGCAATTTCTGAGACTGTCATAAATTGCCCCGTTTCTCTATCAGTAATGCCATTTGAATGCAGCTGGACCAACGGCATCAATGAAAAAAGAAAACCTAACTCTGCGTTTGTCAGGAATTCTTTCCTGATAAGCACATCGAGGTTTTCTTGAATTGTTTGAACAAATAATGCCTTGTTTTTATTTTTCAACTTGTAAAGAGCGTAACCTTGCCCATTCGCCTTCTGTTCTTCTATTGCGACAGCAGCTACATCAACTAACTTCTCACCATCACGAAGTCTAGCATGCTTCTCTGCTGCTTCTAAAGCGTTCTGCATGTCCATTTCTATATCACCCCCTCTCACCGCTTGCATTGCCCGTACTGAATCGGTTGTTATATTCGGTATACGAGGTGATACGATTTGATAAGCAGCTGTTTCTATCTGTCAGTTTATTATTTCTTATAGCAATCTCCATCGCTTTTTCTGTACCTATCAAAACGAGTCTTTCTTTTGCCCTAGTCATGCCTGTATACATTAAATTCCGAGCCAACATAACGTAGTGGCTTGTCGTAGCAGGGATGATGACAATAGGTGCTTCACCGCCTTGCGATTTGTGAATTGTGATTGCGTAACCCAATTCTAATTCTTTGGTTTCGCTTTTTTCGTATGATACTTTTATTCCCATGAAATCACATGTCATTTTCTCAACGGTCTCACTATTTTCATTTACTTCTTTTGAAATATTAGTAATCACACCAATATCGCCATTAAAAACGCCTTTAGATTGATTATTTTTAATTTGAATAACTTTATCACCCAGTCGGAATAGGTTTTTACCTATCTTCCATTCATTTTTGGTTGAGTCAGCAGGGTTTAATGCATCTCTCAACTGATCATTCAATACAATTGTTCCAGCAGGTCCCTTTTTCATGGGACTTAATATCAAGATGTCAGATATGGAATAACCTAATTCTTGAAAGCGTAAAGCACTTTTAACGATCAATGCTGCAATTCGTTTTGGATCTTCTTGATGAATAAAATAAAAATCACCTTTATCGCTATCGATAAGAAGTGATTTACCTTGATTAACCCTATGGGCATTACTTATGATTTGGCTTTCTTGTGCTTGTCTAAATACTTCTGTAAGAGCCACTGTTGGTAATCCCGATTGAATCATGTCGCTAAGAACATTACCCGGATTAACCGATGGCAATTGATCCGTGTCACCTACAAAGAGAATTTTCGTATCATTTTCAAGTGCGTCCATTAGTAAACTGGCTAACTGAACATCCACCATCGACAATTCATCAACGACTAACAAATCACAAGGAAGTTTATCTTCCCAATTGTAGGTAGGTATTTCACCTTGCTGATACCCAATGAGCCTATGGATTGTAGATGCGTTATGTCCAGCTACTTCTGACAATTGTCTACTCGCCTTTCCTGTCGGGGCCGCTAAGCATATAACCAATTCTGGATGCAACTCTTTATACACGTCAATCATGGCACGTATAACGGTTGTCTTACCTGTTCCAGGACCACCAGTGAGTATTAACATCTGTTCTTCAAATAACCGCCTAATCGCATCACGTTGCTTCTCAGCTAGGATGATTCCCTGCTTCTTTTGATAGTTGGTTATATGTTTTTCTAACGAAGGCAATGCTACGCCATCCCGTGAACCCCTCATTTCTGAAAGTTTCCGAGCTAACCTATCTTCATATGTGAATAAAAACTTTGGGTAAACGCAATTATTTTCAATAACGATATGTTTCTCTTCTAAACGGTATATACTTTGCGCTAATTCATCCATCGAAACTTTGTTCTCTTCAATCGTATTATGGTTTAATGCACGTGCAGCTTCTGCAAGCAGACTTTCCTCCATCACATAACAATGGCCTGAACTAAAGCATGTTTCCTTCAAGACATAGTTCACACATGCATCTATGCGATATCCTGATATTGGTGATATACCCATCTTCTGAGCAATTTCGTCTGCCTTTAAGAATCCTATCAGGTTTAATTCTGTTAGCTTGTATGGATTTTCTGTAACAATTGCTACCGTATTAGACTCATACTCTTTATACAAGCGCATCGCCATACGAGCAGATATTCCGAACACAAGTAATTCCGAAATGATTTTCTGTACCTCAAACGTAGACCTGACGCTTTCTACAATGTTACTAGCGCGTTTCTTTCCGATTCCTTTAATCCCTTGTAAACTGGCCTCGCCCTGTTCGCTGATTATCATCAGAGTGTCTTCCCCCAACTTTTCAGCAATTACCACTGACTGTTTCGGCCCACATCCCTTTATAAGGGGCGATGCTAGAAATGCAATCACTTGATCTTTTGTTTGCGGAATCGGCCTTTCCCAAAACTCTACAACAAACTGTTTCCCAAAATGCGTGTGATTTTCCCATGTCCCACGAACTTTAATTTCTTCACCTTTATTTACCCCGTAAATGCTCCCTTTAATTGTGAGTTCTTCAGTATCTGTTTGCAACTTAGCAATCAGAAAATCCTCACTTCTATAAAGAACCTTTACAATTTTTCCAATGAATTCATTCATTCCAAACTCACCATCTTATCGTCTCTATACAATATGGATCTAAAGCGTTTAAGAAATGCAAAAGAACTTTGGGCTGGGATAAGATTTTGTATTTCAATATCATTATAAAGAACCAAGAATAAATCAATAGGCATCACTACTGTTTGACGTTTACGACGAATAAACGCTTTACATCGTTCTACGTTTCTCATAATTGGGTTGGAGGAATCAATGTCATTTTTCATTTCATTTACAGAATCAACAACTTTAGTTGCAATAATATCAATTTTTTCGAGTAAAACTTTTTCTTCAACAGTACCAACTACTTTATTCGCTTCATGCAGGATTTCGTTTCTTGCTTCAACAAACTCTTCACTTGATAGAATTTCTTCAAATTGCATTTCCACTTCTGGTGTAATATCTACTTGTTGGAAGAAAACATCGACTTCTTCTTGTGGAACATTGTACTTACTTGGAATTCCAGTTACATTGGGCACGGATTTTACTAAATGCCACAAATTATCTGGGAAATAATAAAAATCTACATTTAACTCTATTAAAATATATCCGCTAATTACGCTACTTATTTTCTTCGTATTCATTCGAACTTCTCTTAATTCCTTAGATAGCTCTCGGATATTGTCTTTATACGTATCAAGTAAGACAAGAGAGTTGGCATCTTTGTATTCTTTCAGCTTGTCGCAAGCGATGCGAAGGTTATTTAAACCTGCTTGAATTCTCTTCACATACAAGTGTTCAGAAATATCATTTGTATTTAACTCGGAAAGATCTACAGCAGTACTGTCTTCACGAATAATTTCTGTGAATGTTTCCATTGCATAGATAGCTTTAACCATTGAATCGCCTGCTCTATTCAAAACAGTATTCAACATCTCTTTTACTTCAATTTCCGCTCCGCTACGAACTTGAATTACAAAGTAAGCCATTTCTACCTATCTCCCTTCTAATGATCCTCTAATTAAGCGATTTGCCCCTCTTCTTCCTGTCCTATTCTTACAACTGTTGCTGTCAAATATCGCACTCTTCCTCTCGATAAAAAGATTCACTTTACCATCACAGTTTTTTCATTTTCGAAATTCTTTACTGGTGAAACCATGCATCCAATATTGAGGGGCTTCATCAGTTTAATCGCTGTATTCAATTCTTCTTCTGTATGGATTCCATATTTAGACAACGCTTTCCAAATCTTTTGAAGTTCTTCTTGCCTCATTAGCTTCCCCGCCCCCCCATTAAGCAACGTTTTGTTGCCTCAAAAACCAAAAAAAAGTTGATTTTTGTTTTATATTAAGATTTTCAAATATAAGTCGGTAAATATTCAATTCCACCTCCTAATAGCAACATTTTGTTTCTCTTCTCACTTTGTATTATACGCAACATTTTGTTTCTGTCAATACATAATAGCAACTTTTTGTTTCAATGAGTACAAAGCAACATCTTGTTGCGCTATAATGAAATTAATATTACTTTCTGAGGAGATACGTTATGAGTTTTCAAGAAAGATTAAAAAAGCTTAGAGTATCAAAGAAGCTAACACAAGAGGATATGGCCAAACTATTGGGCATAACTAGACAAGCATATGGTTATTACGAAAGCTCAACTAACCAAAGAGAAACCGATCATGAAGCAACTAAAAAATTAGCTAACTTCTTTGAGGTATCTATAGATTACCTTCTGGGAAACACTGATAACCCTTCCACTCTTGATATTGATGAAGAAGAATTCAAAAAGGCTATTTCCGATCCCGACTTAAAACGTTGGTACTCAGAATTACCTAACTCTGATGAGGAAGATTTACGTAAATTGAGGAAAATGTGGGATATTATTAAAAATGAGGATAAATGAAACACCTTTTAAAATTCGAGTTACTAACCCTATCTTTTTATTCGAGATAGGGTATTATTATAAACAACATACGAACATACATTCTCAAAACGTGACGAAGGTGTTGAATAAAATTTGAAATCATCATATCTATCTTCATTAGAAGAAAAGGTTTGTTCGATTTATCAGTCGCTAAAAATCTCCGAACCTGCCCAAATTTATCATGTTGATCTTATCGAACATGTCTCTACAATGCTTAAAATAAAAATTTATTACTTTGATGAATCGAGTGAAGCAAATAATTTAGGTGGAGTTTATCGGATTTTTTTAAATGTAAACCAATCCAAACAGGCAATTTGGCAAGACTTTGCTCATGAATTGGCTCATATCTTGCGCCATGAAGGATATCAGTCGGCAATGAACAAGCCTTTCCGGGATTATCAGGAATGGCAGGCAGAACAATTTGCATTTCACTTCTGCATACCAACGTTTATGTTAAATCAATTAGAGTTACCAAGACTTAAATGCGAAGCAGTTGGATTTATTTCAACTTTATTCAATGTTGAACCCACGTTTGCAAATGCTAGATTGGAAAAGTGGTTACTGAATCAAGAAGTTTTTTATTTGGATAGGCTAAAGTCATTTAATTGAAGGGTACGGGTATTAATGGTTAGAAATTCCCCAAGTACAAAATCAAACTCCTTCAACCTTATCAATCCCAATAAAGCACATATCCATTGGGGGATTCCCCTCTCGTGTATCTCCATGTCATCATGAGAACATTAGTTCCCTAACCTATCCTAGTATTTTAAAATCATATGACACTGCAGATTAAAATTTTATTGTAAAGGAGAATTTGAAATGACATTGAAAAAAGCGGCATTATATGTCCGTGTAAGTACTCTGCACCAAATCGACAAAGATTCTTTGCCGTTTCAACGTCAAGAGCTCGAAAATTACGCAAAATACGTGCTTGGTATAAATGAATTTGAAATATTCGAGGACGCGGGTTACTCCGCAAAGAATACAGAGAGGCCCGAGTACCAAAAAATGATGAAGCGCATACGCCATGGTGAGTTTTCACATATGATCGTCTATAAGATTGATAGGATTTCTCGTAACCTTAAAGACTTTTCTGAAATGTACGAGGAATTGAAGGACTACAAAGTGACTTTCGTTTCAAGGAATGAACAATTTGACACTTCTAGTGCAATGGGTGAAGCAATGTTGAAAATCATTCTGGTGTTTGCCGAACTCGAACGAAAAATAACTGCTGAACGTGTATTTTCAATCATGCTCTCGCGTGCGGAAAAGGGCTTGTGGAACGGCGCAACTGTTCCCCTTGGTTACGTATGGTCAGATGAAATGAAATTCCCAGTCATTGATCCCGAGGAAGCAAAAGTTGTGCAATACGTTTATAATTTGTACGAGTCTTTACAATCGACATTGAAGGTTGCGTATCGTTTGAACGATGAGGGGATTAAAACCAAGCGTGGTGGTCGGTGGACGGCAAAAACAATACGCGACATTCTAAGAAATCTGTTTTATATCGGTACGTATCGTTACAACATGCGAGAGAGTGGTGGCAGTAGACGCCTGAAAAATAAAGACGAATGGGTAGTAGTCGAAGATAATCACCCGGCAATCATCGACAAGAAGCAATCCGAACGCGTTAATCAGCTGCTGTCAGATAATTATCGGGGGTTGACCGATGTGCAACGTGCTGATATTCACAAACACATCTTTTCAAAAATGATTTACTGCGGTAATTGTAACGCGCTACTTATCTCTGGACTAGACTCAGCACGAAAAGACGGGTATCGGCCATCTCGCTACACTTGCATTACCTCCGGTGGCGCGAAGCGATGCAGCAACTACGTAAGCGATATTATTATTGGACCATTTATCTTTAACTACGTTTCTAACTTGATTCGCTTACAAGAGAGAATGACACCAAAACATTCAACGCGTGACATGGAGCGTGCACTTTTGCGTGGGAATACTTTTATTGATGTAGTGGGTGTAGATAACACCGCATTAAAAGAAACGTATTTTGCGCTTACGAACGGTATGCCGGGTCAAGAATACATTTTGGCCACGGATGATGAATTAATTATGCCAGATTTAGAAGCCGAGCGATTGCAAAGAGAAGCGAAAAAATTCGGAACTGCATTATCTCGTTTGGAGGAATTATACTTATTCGGGGAGGACGGTATCAGTCAGAAGGATTATATTTTTAAGAAGCGTGATCTTCAGGAGCAATTAGAAGAAATCGAAACTGAGATTAATTCATTACAACAACAAGTTGGCGATACAACAAGCGAGGTTTTCGTTGATAACGCTCAACATTTTTTAATCACTAAGGAGATGCAGCAAGCTCGCCAAGTAGATCATCGGGCCCTATCGGATATAGTCGGCCGCGAGGCATTATCTGATTTTGTTCACACGATAATCGATAATATCATTGTTTTGGATAAGCGCGTGCAATCCATTACTTTTAAAAACGGTATCACGCACACATTTGCGTATACGTCTCTTTTGCAAAGCCAATCTACTGCACCAGCCAGGATGCAGTACAGGAATTATGAGGGAGCTGTGTTGCAACACTTGAAGGAAAATGGACCTACCTCTAGATCCAATTTGCAAGAGGCTACCAACATTTCTCGCGATGGAGTTTATAAACTATTGGCCGAATTAATCGAGCGTAGGCTTGTCACGAAAACAGGTCAATCTACAATGACGCTTTATCATTACAATGAAAAAACCACTTAAAATGTTGATTTTAAGTGGTTTTTGCCAGGCTTCTAATCCCTTATTGCCAAAGGTTTCAGACGCAATCATATTTAAGTTTACTACCGCACATCCTAACGTGTGGAAAGCTACGGTTTTCGTAGGCTCGTTGTTACTCATATTTATTTATCATCCTTTCATTACGCTCAATAAAAATCATGACTTATCCTATAATATCACAATTGCCCGTAATGAGCATAACGCAACCTTACTAGAAAGAAAAAACGTTCTGCTCACTTCAAAAAAGTCCTGCTTGTTAGTCGATATTCCGGTGAGCACATTAAATAGTAAACAATCGCCTTAAGGTAGATCTACCTTTAGGCGATTGTCAGAGTTATTTATTATTCAACCCAGCATTAGTATTGCATTTATGCGACAATAAGTTACTTGATTGAATAAAGACGCGGACTATAAAATCCGTGTCTTTCATACATTCTCATCTAGAAACGATAATTAGTTAACTTCCAGAGGAACTGACGTCTTATTTTCTTCTTTTAATTCTTCTTCTTTTAATTCTTCATCTTTTAATACTTCATCTTTTTTATCTGGGAACAGTAAGCTGAAAACAATACCGAATGCCGCTGCGATAAAAAACGTTGTGAAACGAGAAGTCGCAATCGCATCGAGTGGAGTTGAGATCCAGATAACTGTACTAACGAATCCAGAGACAATTGTCGCGATGACACCGATACCGGAATATCGTTTCCAGAAGAACGTTAAGATGACTGCGGGCGACAACGTACACCCTACTCCAGCCCATGCCCAGCTAACGACAAGAAAGACTAGAGACTTAGAGGTCAAGGCGATGATTAAGCCCACGATTCCTGCACCAACAATTGCAAGTCGAGAGATGGCTACTAGTCTCTTTTCAGATAGATCCATGTTCATGGCATGTCGTATAATATCTTCACTGACCGAACTCGTAATGACAAGTAACTGTGAATCTGCCGTAGAAATGATTGCGGCAAGTATACCAGCAAGTAAAATACCGGCAATCCACGGCGGCATCAAGTCAAGAATCATGAAAGGTAAAATCATTTCGACATCATCGAACACTTGACCTTGGTACAATGTGAGCGCCGTAATCCCAATCATGAACGCACCACCATATGCCAATATCGTCCAAGTAATTGCAACGAAACTTCCTTGGTTTGTTTCTTTCTTACTTCTAAGGGCCATAAACCGAGCACTTAGTTGTGGTTGTCCACCTAGGAAACCGAAAAACCAAGCAAAGTTATTAAAAAGTAATAGCCCTAATGAGAAGCCAATCGCCCCGCCAGTCCACGAATCCATCGAAGGTCCAGCTGCTACTAGAGCCGCACTAATAGACAAATCGGCTGCTGAAATATGAACGAGAGCTACAATCGGTAATACGACTAGCGTTACCAGCATCATGATTGCTTGTATCATATCCGTCCAAACAACCGTTACGAATCCACCTATATAAGCAAGTATAATAACGACAACAAAACTTAACACCGCCCCAACCTGTGTAGGAATATTAAATACGGCAAATAATGTTTTACCGGCTCCGGCAATTTGTGCTCCAAAATAAAACATCATAAAGCTAAATATAAGAATAGTAGAAAGCCAAAGAATGATTTTCCCATGGTTTCCGAAACGGTATGCCAAATAGCCAGGTAACGTCAGCGCGCCGGTTTTCTCTGCTTCCTCCATAAATCGTTTCGCTAAGAATAACCAAGCAAAAATAATACCAGAAGCAATTCCCACAGCTACCCAAACTCCCGATAAACCTGTAGCAAAAACAAAACCTGTGTATCCTAACAAAAGCCAGGCAGATTCTCCAGTGGCACGTTCAGAAAATGCCAACGCCCAACCAGGTAATTGCTTTCCACCTAGGAGAAAATCAGCATGACCTTTTGAACGCCGACTTACGAGATAACCGACAATGAGCATGATCACAAGATACAATATAAACTCAACCATTATAATCGTATGCAATGAACCCATCCCCCTTTAGTTTTGTGAATAAAATTCATATGCCCGGTAGTTACACAATTGCATCTTCCAACACTAGATCATTTTCTGCAAATCGTTCCACACGAAGTGGCATTAAATCTAGCGTTTCATATTTCCCTTTACAAATTAACTCAGCCAATCCAAGCCCTACCCCGGGCGCCTGCTGCATTCCATGACCGCTAAATCCAAGTGCAACAAAGTAACCTTCCATTAATGGATGTTCTCCGATAATGGCGTTTTGATCCACCGTATTATAGTCATACATTCCAGCCCAACCCGATTCCAATTTGAGTCTTTCGAAATTCGGGACTCGGTGCGCCAAGATGGGCCATAAATAATCAAATGATGATCGTTTCCAATTAAAGTCAATACCGGGTTTCACATCTTCCGAAAATCCAGCTAATACTTTATCACCTTCGTGGCGGAAATAGACCCCCGTCGGATCAATTGTAAGCGGTAACATTTTCTCTAATTTTTTAGTAGAATCAAAGATGTACATTTGACGTTTCAGTGGCACAACCGGTAATGGCAATCCAATCGCTCCGCTTAACTCAGCTCCCCAAGCACCTGCACAGTTAATAACAATTGGTGCGGAATAAGTTGTCCCATCAACTAATTGAACACCAGTCATTCGTCCACCTTCCGCAATTAACGAAGCGACCTCTGCAGAAATATACTCTACTCCCATTGCTTGCGCGTTTTTACGATAAGCCTGCATGACAGAGTGCGGATCAAGATAACCATCCTCTTTACAGTACAATCCACCTATAAGGTCACCTATTTCCAGCTCCGGTATAATATTCGTTAAATCCACGGATGAAAGTATTTCAGAAGGAACACCAAGCTTATTTTGCAACGCAAGTTGTTTTGTAAATGCAGGCAACATCTGTTCAGTCGCTAAAAATAAATAACCTCGTTGTTTGAAATCAATTTCAGCTTTTTCTCCATCAATTTCCATATCATCTGCAAAGTTTTTATATACCTCTAAACTGAACCGGCTTAATTGAATATTGATAGACGTTGAATATAATTGTCTGAAACCGCCTGCACTTCGCGCTGTCGATGAATATTCATACGTTGGATCTTTTTCAAAAACGAGAATACTCCCCTCAAAGCCATTCTTACGCAATGAATAAGCAGTACTTGAACCCATTACTCCCCCACCAACAATAATGATATCTGCTTTTTTCAAGTTGTTATTCTCCTCTCAAAAAATATAGTCTGTCTCCGGATATTTCACGATAAATCAACAGTAACCCCGACTTTATTTTTGCACGCTTTATCGTAAAAGTATTTTGCAACGACAATATCGACGATGGCAAGTCCGACCGATTTAAATATTGTTATTTCCTGCTCATTTTCTCTTCCCGCTAGTTCTCCACTTACAATTCGCCCAAGTTCCCCGTGAATTTCACATTCAGAAAACACACCCGCTTGTATCGGGATTTGTAAATCCCCTGTTTCTTCCAATGCCGCTTCTCTTGCTTCAACAACCACCTTAGACGCATCGCAAATAGCAGATGTCGGTAGCTCCTGCATTGTGGGTCGGAATGAGCCGACTGCATTTACATGGATCCCCGGCTGTAAATTATCCGAAAACACCGGCGACATCGAAGTTGTAGCCGTGACAAGAACGTCCGATTTTCGAACAAGTTCATTTGGATCTTTGCAAATAACAACTTCCTTTTGAAACTTGCTTTCCATAAATTTCGAAAACTCTTCTGCCTTCCCTACACTTCGATTGTATAGATAGATTGTATCGATATCCCTCACCGCTAGAATCGCTTCACACAGTCCTTTCGCCTGTTCTCCAGTACCGATAATCCCTAAGATTTTGGCGTCTGGACGCGCTAAATATTTTGTTGCAACACCCGACAATGCCCCTGTTCGAATGAGTGTCAAATAAGACCCTTCTAGTAATGCAAGCGGCTCCCCCGTTGTTATGTCCGAAAGTAAAACAACCCCATGAATCACCTTTTTTTCAAGGTCCTTATTAGTCGGTACAACTGTCACATACTTTAGTCCCATTGCATGTAAACCTTCCGCAACTGACGGCATAATGACTCCAGAACTCTCTTTGCCAAACGGAAGAATCGTTCGAATTGGCGTATCCGTATTTGATGCGGAGAACTCTTTCAAAGCCACTTCTACACATTGTAAAATTTCTTTCATATCCGCTAAATTCATTTGATCTTTCCCACTCAACACCAACATATGATTTTCCTCCCATCAACTGAATTAACCTTTCTTCTATTATACGCTCATAAATTCTAAAGAAAATGTCCAATGTGCACAATCTTCTGGTATAATAATAAATAGATAGTCTTCTGAAAATACAATTAATTGTAAATGTGGAATTAAAGTAAGGAGGGATGGAATTGCCAGACATTGGGCACTATGCACAATCAATCGTAGAACAGTTTTCTTCAATACTAGACATTCCGATTAGTATCACAGATAAAACGGGAATGATTATAGGAAGTACGGACATTAACCGACTTGGTTCGCATCACATCGTTACTATGGAAGTCACCAAGTCAGGTAAAATCATGTTCTTCTCGAAAGAACAAACTGCTGGACTTGTCAACGTCTTACCAGGAATTGCTGCCCCTCTAAGCTTCCAACAAGAAACAGTCGGTGTACTTGGACTGATAGGTGACCCTGCGACAGTCGAACGGTACGTAAAATTTGTCCAATCCCATATTGAAATGCTTCTAATAAAAAATTTCCGTTCTAAAATAGTTGCCTCTCAAATGGAAACGATTCGCGATTTTATTCAACGTCTTCTAATTTATAAGGATGATGAGAACTTCAGAAGAATTCAAAACTATTGTGAAATGCACGGATTCGCACTAGGGGTATCAAGGTGCTGTATTTTATTGGATATCCCGTTCAGAATTGATCAAACTCCTTCTAACGAAAATTCACAAACGTTTAACCAAACAGAACAGGATCTTTTCTTATGCTTAACAAAGTTATTTATTGATAATGAACAGGATATCGTTGCCCCCTTAACGACGGGGCAATGGCTAATTTTAAAACATGTCAATTCAGATGATATGATTTCATTAAAAGAAAGATTAAATTATGCATCCGATTCGTTAAGGATGTTTTTAAGAAACAGAGATTTGGACAGCAAGTTTATGTTATCATATAGCGGATCTTCCTCAACAATAGGGGCAATTCTACAGTCCTATGAACAATTGAGGAAAGCTTTGGTGATTGCTAGAAGGAATAACTTCCAACAATCAATTGTCTCCATCGACGATTGGAATCTACTATCTCTTGCCCTTGTTGAGGAAATAAAACTACCTGCTAAACAAACGCTTGATAGTTACATTGAAAAACTAAACAGTCATCCAAATGGAACTGCACTCATCAAAAGTTTCCTTGTCTATTGCGAAGAACAATTGAACATGAGCCAAGCCGCAAGGAAACTGTACATTCACCGCAATACTCTGTCATACAGGTTGCAACAACTGCAACAATTATTGAATATCGATTTGCATTCATTCAAACAATGCATGCTTCTTTACTTGGTTTTAAAACAACATGAACATGTCCACAAATTCGAAAAACTTATTCTGCAGTAAATTAATATTGATAATAATATGATTCGACCCCGAAAACGGGGTCGAATAAGTTTCGCGGGACCTGTCTTTTGTTCAGTTAACCATTCATTCGTTTTCTCTCCAAATTAATAAATCATCCAGTCGGGTAAATTTTCGGTCTATGACAATGGATGAGTTGTTTCAACTTCAGTTTTTTACTGACATGGTTACAATTCCCGATGAGGTTTATGACACGCTTTCAAAAATCCGTAATGAATTACGTGATGAAGAATCCGTCCATCTGACAGACGATTTAAACAGTCTCTCTCTGTGCTTCAAGCGAAGGCTTTGATAAACCGAAGGCAAGTTGTAAAAGTTGATGATATTGTCATTCTTGAAAATGCACTATGGGAAACAGTTGATCAAAAGGATAACGTTAGACTTACATATTTAAGTAAATATACTTGCTATATTGACTATCCACTACGCTAAAAACAAATCGCATTTATTAAAACTGTCATAACAGTTTCTTGCACATGCATGGAATATTCAAAAAAGACATGCATGGTTAAACCAGTATGTCCGCATCCTATCCATTTCCCTACCTTACTTTTTATCGCCTTTCCTTTTAAATTTTTGCCAAAACCTTTTTTTGTCTTTATGATTATCGAGAAAAGCCCAAATAACGAATGCACTTACAGCAATCAAACCAAGATAAACAAGCAATTCCTTGTAAGTAAATAACAGAAGATAATCCCATATAGAATTCCCTCGCACAAACACATCATACAAATCGGCATTTCGATAGCTAATCGGTAGTTGGTTCCCTATTCCATATTGCGGATAAGTGTGCCGCGTTACGTCTTTGGCCATTTCAATCGTTCTGCCCGCATGATTTTTATAAGAGATGGTTAATTCCCAAATCGAGTCTTCGTATCGCCGATAGGTCGTATACTCGAATCGGTCAACGACAGTAGCTTCCGTTTTTGTCTTTCCGAATGGCTGTACTGTTCGAATCAGGTTCACTACAAAATTCTGGGCAATGAATAGAAAAATTACAATGACAATACCTGCATTTCTCCAAGCCCTTTGTCTAGAATCTACTTTTTTCTGTCGATTCTTTTTCTTTCGTTTCTTTTTCCTCATTCTTTTCCATTTTTCAAATCGCTTAGAGGTTACTTTCTCTTCTAAACGCTCCAATGCAGGAATGGAGAAGAAAAAGGCCACAAGCAAACAGAAAGAGATAAACGCAAAAACGATAATGGCAATAAAGTAATAAAAGCTATCAATGAGTATATCGCGAAGTGTCGAAAAGGTCGTAGCACCTGTCAAATAACCATTAATCGTATCGCCAATTTCAATGTTCTCTATCTGACTTTTGGAAACACGGTTGCGATATTTAATCTCTTCTCCACCGGCGAGTTCGACCCTAACAAAATAGGTAGGAGGGGTGAATAACCCTTTGCTTGCTGTTTTATCAATGACTGTCGCTTCTGCTGATTGAATTGAAGCTAAATCGTACTCATCCAGATAAGTATCGATCATTATCCAAGTGAAAAGGCTGAAAAATAAACCCAAAACTAAAAGCCCAGCTAATTCTTTGATGTTTGTCATAATTCCCTCCATAACCATCCTTCCACCACCATATCAAACAGACGTTAAAATACAACCAAAAAAACTACCAGCAAATACTTTGATGACACAAGTCTACTAAAAATTCACCGTATGGTTGTTTCAAAATTTCTGCAATATAGAATCATTCTTTACTAGAAGGCTACTTCTTTAGTGTCACGACAATAACCATCTAGAATGATATTCATAGTTACCGTTCAATATTGAAGTAGCATCCTCACTTGCATGTTGAATGATTTCTTCATCCTAAAGCTCGTTCGTCTAAGCCAATGCAACGATTAGATAGCAGCTTTTTATATGTAAGATTTAACAGATATGCATACTAAAGACACCACGTGGCAAACTAAAGTCGAGGAGGTGTATTTAGTGAGCAACAGCCCGAAGAACAATTCAAGTGGTAACGCTAGTGATGAGCAAGCAGCTAGGAAGAATTTATCAAGGGAGTTTGATCATGAACTTGCAAACAAACCCTTGACACCGCTAGAAAGACATAATAATTAGAAAACGAAGAAGCGGCAATGAGCTAAAATAATGAAAGACCGAATTTTAAAACAAGTGCATCTTTTGGTCATTCACACTGATTACTTCATATATTTACTATATTCCGCTTACATCTGCAAAAAGTTTCTTCAGGTATTCGTATAAATCCCAGTTATCAAAATGATACAGCAAGCCCCTATCTATAGTAAGATGGGGGCTATTGTACGCTTACGTTTATAAACTATTGACCTAATTAATCGAGCGCAGGCTAGTTTTGAAAATAGTTCAATCTACTATGACGCTCAATAATTACAATGAAAAAACCACTTAAAATGTTGATTTTAAGTGGTTTTTGCCAGGCTTCTAATCCCTTATTGCCAAAGGTTTCAGACGCAATCATATTTAAGTTTACTACCGCACATCCTAAAGTATGAAATGCAACGGTTGACAAGGTAGTCACCTTTTCATTCAAATTCATAAGAGATAGCCGATAGAAAATATAGTGGTGCTGTTTCGGTACGTAAAATACGCGGTCCGAGTGCCACTGGAAGAAAACCCGCTGAAAGTAATTCCTCTGATTCTGTTCTAGAAATTCCGCCTTCCGGTCCAAAGACGATTAGCACTTTCTGTTGATCAGTTATGCCACTGACTCGGTCCCGTGTTCGATGTGGATCTGTACTCTTTGCATCCTCTTCATCTGCAAATAAAAGCACATCATAGTCACCCGAGCTTGCTATAAGCTGGCGCAATGTTTTCGGATGTTCAATTTTAGGGATGACGGTTCGATGACATTGTTCTGCTGCTTGTTTCGCAATTTTTTGCAGTCGTTCAATTTTCTTGCCACCTTTTTTATCATCCCATTTAACGATAGATCGTTCCGCTTTAAAAGGAATCATGGAAAATAAACCGAGCTCTGTACCTTTTTGAACGATTAAATCATGTTTATCACCTTTAGCTAATCCGGATGCAATGGTAATCATTACTGGTAGTTCATTTTTTGAAAGTGCTACCCCATGCTTTTGGATAACAACATAATCCGTGCCTATTTTAGTAATCAAAGCAGGATAGGCTTCACCAGCCGAAACCGCGATAAGTTTATCGTTAACGCCCATACGCATGACATGAACGATATGTTTGCGGTCTTCTCCGGTGATTTCTGCTATCCCGTTTTCATCAAATGGTTCGTTAAGAAAATAGCGTTGCAACTGCGTTACACACCCTTTTTCTTAGCAATAATTGCGACCCAGTCTTCCATTAAGACTGATTCTATTATTTCAAAACCTTTATTAACTAAATCATCTTTTACTTCGTCTCGTTTTTCTCCAATAATACCCGAAACAATAAAGAGACCGTCTTCTTGCAAGATTGAAGCAGCATCAGCTGAAAAGGACATGATAACGTCCGCCAAAATATTCGCTACGATCAGATTTGGTTTACTATCGACTTTTTCTAAAAGATTACCCTGTGTTACCTCGACTATTTTCTCAACTTTGTTCAATTCAATATTTTCCATTGCAGCTTTAACTGCCACATAATCTAAATCGAGCGCTTCAACTTTTTTTGCTCCAAGCATCGCAGCCGCAATTGATAATACACCTGATCCAGTCCCAACATCGATTACGATATCATCCGTTTTGATATATTTCTCTAAAGCTTGGATACATAAAACGGTTGTTGGATGCGTTCCTGTTCCAAAAGCCATACCAGGATCAAGTTCGATGATTAATTCGTCAGAGGCTACAGGATTATATTCTTCCCAAGTTGGAACAATTGTAAAACGGCCAGAAACTTTAACAGGATGGTAATATTTTTTCCATGCTGTCGCCCAGTCTTCATCGTCAACTTCTGATGTTTTAATTTCGTTACGTCCGACGTTTAGACCGAAACCTGGAAGTTCAGCAATAGATTGTTCGATTTCGCTCATCGTCTCGATCAAGAAACTATTAACAGGTAAATATGCTTTTACAATTACGCCATCCGCAGGGTAATCCTCTTTATCAAGTTCATAGATTTCTCCGAATTGATCCTCCCGAATTCGATCCGGCTCTTCCGAGTCCTCGATAATTACACCACTTGCCCCGGCTTCATGCAAAATATTCGCTACAGATTCCGTTGCTTCATGTGTTGTATGAACAGCTATTTCTGACCATTTCAAATTGTTTCATCTCCTTCATTCGCCTTTGATTGTTCGTTTAATTTTATCGAAAAGTGAACTAGAATATTCTTCTGGGCTATTGCCGCTAATTGCTGCAAATTCTCGCATTAATTCTTTTTGTTTTTCTGACATTTTTTTAGGCGTGACAACTTTTACAACAACATGTTGGTCACCAATACCGCGGCCATGAACATTTTTCACGCCTTTGCCTCTTAATCTAAATCTAGTTCCGGTTTGCGTTCCGGCTGGGATTTTTAAATTGACATCTCCATGAACAGTCGGCACTTGTATTTCATCGCCAAGTGCAGCTTGTGGATAGGATAACCCTAGTTCTAAATAGATGTCATCTTCATCACGAATAAATTTTTCATGCGCTTTTACGCGGAATACAATATACAAATCACCTGATGGTCCGCCATTTTCGCCTGGTTCCCCTTGCCCTGAAACACGCAATTGTTGACCATCATCCACACCTTCGGGAATTGAAACTTTAATCTTCTTCATTTTCTTTACTTTACCCGAACCGTGACATGTTGAACATTTTTCTGGAATGATTTTACCTGTACCTTCACAGTGATGACAGGCTCTACGATTAACCATTCTACCAAGTGGTGTGTCTTGGGTTATACTGATTTCACCAGTTCCGCTACAATGCGTACAGGTTTTCGCAGAAGTACCCTTTTTAGCACCTGATCCATTACAATTCCCGCATGTTTCTTCTTTCGGTATTTCAATTTCAGTTTCCTTACCGAATACAGCCTCCATGAAATCAATGGTCATCGTGTATTGCAAGTCATTACCTTTTCTTGGTGCATTCGGATCTCGTCGACGTGTATTACCTCCGAAAAACGAACTGAATATATCTTCAAATCCAAAACCGTCACCGCCAAAACCACCGCCGCCGAATCCTTGATTTGGACCCGCATGACCAAATTGATCATAATTCGCTTTTTTAGATTCATCACTTAAGGTTTCATATGCTTCGGTTGCTTCTTTGAACTTCTCTTCCGCATCTGCTGCTTTATTTAGGTCTGGGTGATACTTTTTTGATAACTTTCTATAAGCGCGTCTAATTTCATCTTTTGTCGCTGATTTCGAAACACCGAGCACTTCATAATAATCTCTCTTACTCATCATTTCACTCTCCCAAAAACATTTCCTGTTGCTATTGTAACATGCTTTTAAATTTATACGTAGACGAACAATTATCGATAAAAAATGAAAAAGTCAAAGCCGGAATATCGGACTTTGACTTTTCCGTCAACTAGTTAATTATTTTTTCTCGTCTTCATCTACTTCTTCGAAATCCGCATCAACGACATCGTCCTCTGCTTCTCCGGCACCTTCAGCGCCCTCGGCAGCTTGCGCTTCCGCTGCTGCTTGTTCATATAGTTTCATTGTTAGTTTTTGAACAATTTCTTCTAGTGCTGTTTTCTTAGTGCTAACGTCTTCGAAGTTATTTTCTTCTAAAGCTGTTTTCAACTCTGCAGAAGCATCTTCGATTTCTTTAGTTTCTTCTTCAGAAACTTTATCACCAAGATCTTTAACAGTTTTTTCAGCTTGGAAAATCAGCTGATCCGCTTCGTTTCTTAAGTCCGCTTCTTCTTTACGCTTTTTATCTGCTTCAGCATTTTCTTCTGCTTCTTTCACCATACGTTCGATATCTTCGTCCGAAAGTGAAGAGCTCGCTTGAATTGTAATGTTTTGTTCTTTTTGTGTACCGAGATCTTTCGCTTTAACGTTAACAATACCGTTTTTATCGATATCAAATGTAACTTCAATTTGTGGAACTCCGCGTTGTGCTGGTGGAATGTCTGTTAATTGGAAACGGCCAAGCGTTTTGTTGTCAGCAGCCATTGGACGCTCACCTTGTAGAACATGAATATCAACAGCTGGTTGGTTATCTGCAGCAGTCGAGAATACTTCAGATTTACTTGTTGGAATTGTTGTGTTGCGTTCAATCAGCTTCGTGAACACGTTACCCATTGTTTCAATACCAAGTGAAAGTGGCGTTACGTCTAGTAGAACAACGTCTGTCACGTCACCGCTTAGGATTGAACCTTGAACTGCAGCACCCATTGCGACAACTTCATCCGGGTTAACGCCTCTATATGCTTCTTTTCCTGTTTCTTTTTGAATCGCTTCTTGTACTGCTGGAATACGTGTTGATCCACCTACAAGAATTACACGGTCGATTTCAGATGCAGAGAGACCCGCGTCTTTCATTGCTTGACGTGTTGGAACCATTGAACGCTCTACTAGGTGACTTGTTAACTCATCAAATTTCGCACGTGACAGCGTAACTTCTAAGTGTAATGGACCAGCTTCTCCAGCTGTAATAAATGGTAATGAAATCTGAGCTGATGTTACACCTGAAAGATCTTTCTTCGCTTTTTCAGCGCCATCTTTCAAACGTTGCATCGCCATTTTGTCTTGAGAAAGATCAATGCCATTTTCTTTACGGAATTCTTGAACAAGATAATCGATGATTACATCGTCAAAATCGTCTCCGCCTAGTTTGTTATCTCCAGCTGTTGACAGTACTTGGAATACACCGTCTCCAAGCTCTAGAATAGAAACGTCAAATGTTCCACCACCGAGGTCATAAACTAGAATTGTTTGGTCTTCATCAGTTTTATCGAGTCCATAAGCAAGTGCAGCTGCAGTTGGCTCGTTAATGATACGTTCGACTTCTAGCCCAGCAATTCTACCCGCATCTTGTGTAGCTTGTCGCTGTGCATCACTAAAGTATGCTGGAACTGTAATAACTGCTTTTGTAACCTTTTCTCCAAGATATTCTTCTGCATAACCTTTCATATATTGAAGAATCATAGCAGAAACTTCTTGTGGCGTGTATTCAGTATCTTCAGCTTTTACTTTGAAATCCGAACCCATATGACGTTTTACGGACATGATTGTATTAGGATTTGTAATCGCTTGACGTTTTGCAACTTCCCCAACTTGTCTTTCACCATTTTTAAATGAAACAACTGATGGAGTCGTACGGTTACCTTCCGGATTTGGAATTACTTTCGGCTCTCCGCCTTCATATACTGCTACTACTGAGTTTGTTGTACCTAAGTCAATACCGATAATTTTACTCATAATCAATTTCCTCCTAGAATAATCACATAATAGTTATAATTAGTTATTCATTCACTTTAACCATCGAAGGTCTAAGCACTCGATCTTTTAGTATATAGCCTTTTTGCATTTCTTCAAGAACGACGCCCGATGGTTTATCTTCTTCATTTCCTGTCATAATTGCTTGATGATAGTTTGGATCAAATTCCTGGTCAACCGCTTCAATTTCAACCAAACCTTCTGATTTTAAAGCATCAACGAGTGACCTGTAAATCATATCCATTCCTTCCATCATCGTGCGCGCTTCATCTGATTTGGCTTCTACGGCAATAGCCCGCGAGAAGTTGTCAAGGACAGGTATTAAATTAGTTAAGACGTTTTGAGATTTATATTTTTGAAGAGCTTCTTTATCAAGTGTGGCTCTTCGTCTAAAGTTGTCATAATCAGCTAGTAATCGAAGATATTTGTTCTGTTCCTCTTCGATTTGTTCTTTTAATTGTTCAACTTCGTCTTTTTCCTCTTCGGGTGTCTCAACTTCTTCGTTGTCGGAAGATTCAACAACTTCTTCATTCTCTTCTATTACTTCTTCTGATCGTCCATAATCCATACGAGTCGGACCAACGATTGCAATTGATCCCTTCATTATTTCACCCGCTGAATATGTTGCTGTAATCACACTGAAATCGTCCATCGCATAATGGTTATTCTCGGAACCTATTCTGACGGCAATCCCTGTTCGGACATCATTAAAAAATGTCGCCCTTGGTGCTCCTTTTTCAATAAGATCCAAAAACATTTTCATTTTATGGACATCATTAAATTCAGGTTGAGTCATCATATTCATTTTTCCACCGAAATACAAACGTTCCTCAGGTGCGATTGCAATCGCTTCTTGAAAAGAAGCGTACAGTTCTCCCGCTTTATCAATATGGCGTTCAAGAATCATTTTCGTTTCTTGAACTAGTGTTTTTTGAAGATGAATTAGCGGCGTACCAATTAAACGTTCATTCAATATGTTGACCATTTTTTCAATATCCGAAGCTGTATAGCCTGTTGGGACATTAAATAAACGGTTTTCAACATGACCATTATCAGTCACTATAATAGCGACTGCGGTATCTTTGTCAAGCGGCACAATCGAAAATCGCTTTACGACATGCATTGACGAATCCGGGCCGAGTAATATGGAAGTATAATTCGTTAAATCGGAAAGAATTGTTGCAGATTTCCGTATTAACTCTTCGGTTTCCATTATTTTCTCTTGAAAAATAGAACGCAGCTGATTGCTATCTTCTCGATTTAGTTTTTCCTCTTTCAAAAGATGATCGACATAAAATCGATATCCTTTTTCAGATGGAACGCGGCCTGAAGATGTATGTGTTTTCTCAAGATACCCCAACTCTTCAAGATCAGCCATATCGTTACGAATTGTCGCTGAACTAAAAGGTGCCTCAGGTTTCTTAGAGAGTTGCCGAGAACCGACAGGCTGTGCGGATTTAATGAAATCGTCGACCGTCAGTCGTAAAATGAGTAACTGTCTGTTTGTCAACATGATCATCACTCCTGTTAGCACTCATCAAGAGAGAGTGCTAATACTACTCATAATTTATCAAAAGGAATTGTCGCTGTCAACGAATTGACTCGAAGTTACGCTAAAAATTGTTGAAATACTTCGTTGCCTCTAAAAACTCCGTTTCGAGTCAGTTGGACTCTATCGCCATTTACTTCGATCAATTCCTTATCTATTAGAGCTTGAATTGTTTCTCCGTAGACACTAGTTAAAGATTGTCCGAACTTTTCATGAAATAAGGCTGTTGAAATTCCGTCTGTCTTTCGTAAACCAAGGAACATTTCTTCTTCCATCGCTTCCACGGGGGTCACGATATGAGATTGTTGAATCGGCCGAATGCCATTACCTACCTGCTCCATATACCGCTTAATCGGACCAATATTGGAATACCGGTTTCCCGAAACGTAGCCATGTGCGCCAGCACCAATTCCTGCATATGTTTCATTTTCCCAATATAACAGATTATGTATCGATTCGTAGTCAGGTCGGGCAAAATTGCTAATCTCATACCGCATACGACCTTTGCTTTCCATATGTTCGATTAGCATTTCAAACATTACTGTTTCCATGTCTTCACCTGGCAAAGGTAATTTACCTTTGTTCATTAAATTATAAAATACGGTTTTTGGTTCAACGATTAATGAGTAACCCGAGTAATGCGGCAGCTCTAAATCTGTAGCCTTGTTTAACGTGTCTTCCCACTGTTCTCGCGTTTGGTTCGGCAATCCATAGATAAGATCAATACTAATGTTTGTGAAATCGGCTTTCCGTGCTTCATTCACTACACGGATTGCGTCATGCGGATCATGCGTTCTACCGATGGCTTTCAATAAATCTTCATCAAATGATTGGACGCCAATACTTAAACGATTGACGCCCCCATTTTTCAACACCAATAATTTGTCGAATGTCAACTCGTCAGGATTTGCTTCAGTAGAAAATTCTTTTAATGAAGAAACTTCGACGTACTCATTAATAATCGCCAGCAATCGATCTAATTGTTTCACAGACAATGACGTTGGTGTTCCGCCGCCAAGAAATACGGTTTCAACGTTAGCAAATGTAAAACCTTCTCTTTTCATTATGGCAAATTCCATGCCAATCGATTCAATATATTCATCGACCGGCTGGTTTTTGAAAAATACTTTATTAAAATCGCAGTAATGACATATCTGATGACAAAACGGGATGTGAATATAAATTCCTTTCATTTCGAACACTCCTTTCGCAACGGAAAAAAGGAGGCATCGACGCCCCCTTTAGTTTAGTAAACAGGTTACCTTAATCTTCGTCCATCTTCAAAACCGCCATGAATGCTTCTTGCGGAACTTCGACAGAACCTACTTGTTTCATGCGTTTTTTACCTTCTTTTTGTTTTTCAAGCAGCTTTCGTTTACGTGAGATGTCGCCACCGTAACATTTGGCAAGAACGTTTTTACCGATTGATTTGATGGTTGAACGTGCGATGATTTTTTGGCCAATTGCTGCCTGAACAGGAACTTCAAATTGTTGTCTAGGGATAAGTTCGCGTAGTTTTTCAACAATTGCTTTTCCACGCTCATATGAAAAATCATTATGAACGATAAAGCTCAGTGCATCAACCTGTTCCCCGTTCAGTAAAATATCCATTTTCGCAAGTTTCGATTGTTTATAACCAATCATTTCATAATCCAAAGATGCATACCCTCTTGTATTGGATTTTAATTGGTCGAAGAAATCAAATACAATTTCTGCAAGTGGAAGCTCATAAATTATATTGACACGAGATGAAGCTAAATAATCCATGGTAACAAAATTTCCTCTTTTACGTTGACAAAGCTCCATTACCGATCCTACATAATCTTCAGGAACCATTATTGATGCTTTAACGTACGGTTCTTCAACGTAGTCAATGACTTGAGCAGATGGCATCATTGCTGGGTTGTCTACTTTAAAATTGGTGCCATCAGTCTTAACGACATTGTAGATTACGCTAGGCGCAGTCGTGATTAAATCGATTTTGAATTCTCGTTCAATCCGTTCCTGAATGATTTCCATATGGAGTAGTCCTAGAAAACCGCAACGATAACCAAACCCGAGGGCTTGTGAAGTTTCAGGCTCGTACTCAAGTGCCGAGTCATTCAATTCTAGTTTTTCAAGAGCCTCTCGGAGGTCATTGTATTTAGATGTGTCAATTGGATATAAACCGCAAAACACCATTGGATTCATTCTTCGATAACCTGGCAGTGCTTCTGAAGCTGGATTCTCAACTTTTGTTATTGTATCTCCGACCTGGGTATCTCCGACATTTTTAATCGATGCTGAGAGAAAACCTACATCCCCTACATTTAATTCCTTTACTGGAGTCTCATGTGGTGTGAAAACTCCTGTTTCTAGAACTTCAAACTCTTTTCCAGTTGCCATCATCCGAACTTTTTCTCCTGGTTTAATCGAACCATCCAGTATTCGAATATATGCAATAACGCCTCTGTATTGATCATAATGCGAGTCGAAAATCAGTGCTTTTAATGGCGCATCAGGATTTCCTGTAGGTGCAGGTACTTTTTCTACAATTTGCTCTAATATATCCTCAATACCGATTCCTGACTTAGCTGATGCTAATACTGCTTCTGATGCATCTAGTCCGATAACGTCTTCAACTTCTTTTTTTACACGTTCTGGATCAGCGGCTGGTAAGTCGATTTTGTTGATGACGGGTAAAATTTCTAAATCATTATCTAACGCTAAATAAACGTTAGCCAATGTTTGCGCTTCAATACCCTGTGCAGCATCGACCACTAAAATTGCCCCTTCACATGCTGCCAAGCTTCTGGATACCTCATATGTAAAGTCGACATGTCCCGGCGTATCAATTAAATGGAATATGTACTCCTCGCCATCCTTAGCTAGGTACGTCAACTGTACTGCGTTCAATTTAATTGTAATTCCGCGTTCTCGTTCTAAATCCATCGAATCTAATGTTTGAGTTTTCAACTCTCTTGACGATACTGTGTTTGTTTTTTCTAATATTCGATCCGCTAGCGTAGACTTCCCATGGTCAATATGGGCGATAATTGAAAAGTTTCTAATGTTTTTTTGACGTGCTAGTCTTTGTTCTAAATTCATTAAGTTCACTCCTATTTCTGCTATTAGGATTATACCAGTGAACGGTGATTTGTTCAATTTTAGGACATTAATTTTTATAATATTATTTGAAAATTGGACATGAAAAAACCAATCAGACACGATTGTTTCTTTGATCGCGTATACCGCGGTCAAAAATCCAACAAGTCTAATTGGTTATATAATATATTATTTAATCTTGACTTTTGTCACTCGATAATATCGTAGCTATAGCCGAAGCAATCACAGCTACTGTGCGATTCAATTCCGCTTCACTATTTCCGATTCCACCTAGTTCAACGAGGACAATTGATGGATGTAAATCTTGATTGTATTTACCATCGACACCCGCCCCGCCTTTTGGAATGATACTTCGTGTGATTCCAGGAACCAGTTTTTCCATTTCATCCTTTATTTGTTGTGCTAACGCACGATTTTGTTTATGGTTCGGATGCTCCAACCCGACTACGAATGCCACTTTTGCATACTTTTCACCTTGATAAATTGCAGTTGTTTTATCCGCATCTACCGAATCCCTGTGCATATCAATAATTAAATCATAATCGACTTCTTTAATTTTTTCTTGAACGAATGGGCGGATTGATTTATACGCTTGACTAAAAGACATACCGCGTCTATTAAGTTCCGCCATATTATCAATGGGTAAAATATCAGTTTGTATTTCATTAACGGCGAGCTGGGTTTGTAGTTTTTCACCGAACTTGGCAATATTTTCTGATTGATGGGATACTGAAATCTTTCCGTTTTTCTCTTTAGTCACTGGCTTGTAAGCTTCGTGATTATGCGTAAAATAGACGAGTGCTTTCTTTTCTTTCTTTTCTTTCTTTTCTTTCTTTTCCTTCTTTTCCGCGGCTACAGTTTCTGGTCCTGGTTTATTTCCTTCAAAAACATTGGATGCATAAACGATAACAGGCTCGTTTATAAGCTTCGAAGTTTTTGTCGATTCACCGTTAGGGAGGAACTGTATAATTACCGGGAATAAGAATAAAAATAGAATAAGTGAGCTCCAAATCTTCAATGTTTTTTTCAAATTGCATCCCTCCGTTCTCCAACTATATGCTTTGGAAAACGAATCAATGCCTATTTTTTAATGCGTTTAACCCAACTAGATAATGAACCCGTTAGCGCATCGGCGTACATAGTTACCCAAGAGTCAATTTCTTTCGGCGAAATAAATGTTCTTAATTCATGGGTTGTTAAAACTTCTTCAAATAATTGTACACGATCTTCATGTGTCCATTCTGACCAGTCGCCGAATATCGGTCGCAATGTTGAGCGATCTGCGTCTTTATTTTCAGCATGTAACCACGGTGTAACAGATAGTCGTGATGAAGGGCTGTTTTCCTCTTCGATTTTCGAAGCTATATAGCCAAACATTCGATCGATTGCATCCGCTACCATTACGGGGCCGTCTACAACTGTCGGGATTCCAATTGCAATTACCGGTAACCCAAGGGTTTCCTTAGAAAGTTCCTTACGGCTATTTCCCACACCAGATCCCGGATGAATTCCTGTATCCGTCAATTGAATAGTTTTGCAAAGTCGCGACGAATCCCTGGCGGCAAGTGCATCAATGACAATCAGCAGACTCGGTTTAACCTCTTTCACGATTGCTTTTACAAAATCGGCCGTCTCTAACCCTGTCTGTACTGTAACGCCCGGAGCATAAACGTAGATTTCACTTCCATCCTCTGAATAATAATCAGGAACGATTTCCTGTAACTTATCAATCAATAAAGGCCCCACCGCATCGGGGGTAACATCTCGATTTCCCAATCCTATAAACAGAATTTTTCCTTTAACGATAGAAGGTTCATGTTTGAGTATATCGTCAAGTTTTTCAATTAATAAATCAGATAAGTTTTTTATCTCATCTACATCTTCAGTAGTTAGGGTTGGTACAGTTAAGGTAACGTATGTACCTTTTTTCTTTCCTATTCTTTTTTCACCTACATCATCCACTTTTACTTCCGTTATAATAATTCTTCCTTGTCGTGATTCATTAAAATCAATGCCATCAGCTTCTTTAAGTCGATTCGATTCCGATTCCGTTTGATGACGAACCATTTCTTCATTTTCAACGAGAAGATCTGTTCGATAATAATCAAGTTTACTCATTAAATCACCTCATTGTTAGTTTGTACGAAGTGTGTCGCAAATATTCTCTTCCATGAATTATTGGGTGTGAATTTAATGTTTTTAACTATGATGCTATATCATCAGATTTTTTTATTGCAATTTATCGCCCGATTTGTTAAAATTACTGATGTTATGGAAGAGGCTTCGATCTTATGAATGAATGCTTTTGCCCTACCTGAAATTGGAGGTGAATGATTTGCCAAACATTAAATCAGCAATTAAAAGCGTAAAACAAAACGCAAGTAAAAACGAACGTAACTCACATGCTAAAGCAACTATGCGTTCTGCTGTTCGTAAAGCTGAACTAGCAATTGAAAACAATGAAGAAAACACTACTGAAGTTGTAAGAAAAGCTATTAAACTAATGGACACTGCTGCACGTAAAGGCCTTATCCATAAAAATAATGCTTCACGCCAAAAAGCACGCCTTACAAAAAAAGCAGCACAGTAATCATATGAAAAAGACCGTCCTACAAACTGGACGGTCTTTTCTTATGCTTAATCCTAAACCCGTAAAGGATCCATTAAAAATAGTTCCAATACACGCTCTCGTCTTCCGCCTGTCGATTTTAACTTAAAGTCAATGACAGCAAGTTCTTTGATAATTGATAACAAACGATTCTCATTCGGTATATTTCTATTTTCCATCATCAGCTTGACACGGTAAGGGTGAACTTGCAGGGTTTTCGCAATTTGCTGTTGTTGGTATCCTTTTTTTCGTAATGATTGAACATGTATCATCAGCCGAATATGCCCGGCAATTAATGATGTTAACATGATGGGTTCTTCACCATTACGCAGTAAGTCATGGTAAATCGAAATGGTTTTTCCGATATTTCCCGACACATATGAATCTGTTAATCTAAAAACATCCATTTCAGGTGTTCTAGGAACTAGCATTTCAATTAGATCTTCCGTTATTTCGCCTGTCCCGCCCAAGTATGTCGTCATTTTGCTAATCTCTGCTGACAAGGCCAAAAGACTATCACCCGCCATATTAACGAGGCTGCCCGCTGTTTCAGAAGTAATCTGAACACCATTCACTTTAGCTTGGTGTTGTATCCAGGTTAATAAGTCTCTTCCTTGCAAACGGTTGGCTTCAATTACTGTTGCAGCTTTTCTCATTTTCTTTGTGATTCTTTTTCGGCCATCTAAGTTTTCAAATGGCGCTATAAAAACGACAGTTGCGGTTGGTGATGGATTATCAAGCCAATTTTCCAGCAATTCTATATTATGCTCTACCGCGTTTCTCTTTTTATCTTGTCCGCTTAAAAATGATGCATTGCTTGCGATTATCAATTTATGTTCTTGCAAAAAAGGCAATGTATCAGCTTCCTCAATAACCGTTTCCACTTCCGTTTCTTCGAGATCGAATCGGATAATTGAATTTTCATCGATATCCGGTATCGCTTTAGTTAATCGCTCAATTGTCGAATCAAAAATATGTTGTTCAATCCCCATAAGTAAATAGACTGGATCAACTTTTCCTGAAGCAATATTTTTCCATGTTGCATTTGCCATATTTTCACCTCTAGTAACTATGTAGTATCAGTATACATTATTATAAGTAGCTGTTTGAACAATTTGTGTCAATACCCAAGGATTGTTAGATAAAAGATGATTAACATAGATTTTTCCCACGGAATCAATTATACTATAAATGATATATGGGAGGTGTAGCAATGAATGAGTTTGAACATGATGTACAGTCAAAACGAAATGATTTCGTGGATTCGGCCGTTGGCTTTGTCGTAGCATTTGTAGCCTTCTCTGCTATTTTTGTTATTGCTACAGTTATTGACTTTATAGCAAGTTAATATGATCACGTGAAAAACGGACATGCTTTCCTTTTTGGAAATGCATGTCTGTTTTTTATTGCGATAAATTGACCGAATACCCACCATCTTTCACCGAAACAACAATCGAACCATTTTTGGCAATTTCTAAGACAGCAACATTATATTTTGAAAACGTATCAATTACACGAGAATGGGGATGTCCGTACATATTTTTTCGCCCCGAGGAAATAACGGCTAATTCAGGCCGTAAATAATCTATAAATTGATCCGAACTTGATGTTTTACTGCCATGGTGCCCTACCTTTAAAATTATCTCTCCAAAATCAACCCCCTTATACCTTCTTAAGAACTTGTCTTCCGATTCAACCTCCATATCACCGGTGAATAAAAACGACGGACCAGCAGTTCTCATTAATAAACCGAGTGAACTATTATTTCCGACATAATTACTTTTCGGTGGGTTGACATATTCAAAAACCACTTGATTCTCCGCCCATGAAATGCCTTCCAATACTTCAATGAAAGGTACATTATTTCTATCAGCTATACGATTTAGGTCCTCCATCTCAAGTTCTGTTTGGCTACCTGGAGATATATCAATTTCCCCGACACCGATTTCTTCAAGCAATTCATCAGCACCTTCCATATGATCCGCATGTGCATGGGAGATAATTAGTTTATCAATTTTTGCAATTCCGCGCCCCCTTAAATAAGGAACCACAATTTGACGCCCCACTTCAAACTGAGTGCCCGGCGTTTTCCAGTTAGCTTCCCCAAATGCAACTGATCCTCCGGTATCAATTACATAAACAGCGCGTCTGTATGGCAGTTCAATGACGATGCTATCCCCTTGCCCGACATCTAGATAGGTTACACGTAGCGTGCTATCAAAATATGGCAGGAAGTGAATTAGAAGTGCAGGAACTAGGACATATACCATAGAACGAAAAAAGTTCTTACCAGCTTCATACCGTATAAAAAATAAGAACACGCCAAAGACAGCAAAAATACTTTCAATTGCTTTAGGCTTACCAGGTGTCCACATTTGATATGGGATTGATGCAATCCAACTAGTCAATAGGTTTATAATCTCCCTGATAGGTACGTAAAAGGAAAACAAGAAATGCGCAATTACAGGGAAAAAAGCAGTCGTAATCAGCAAAATAATATTCATCGGTAAAATAATTATCGAGTAGAGCGGAACATAAAACAGATTTACAATAAATGATGATAAGGATAGTTCATGGAAATGAAACAACAAAACCGGATAAAGAGATAATTGACTAATTAAAGTGACAAAAAACGTTACCTTTATCGCGGATTTCATTTTGGAGAGAATTGTTGAAGATAAAACGAGTGAAAATGCCGCCAAATAGGATAATTGGAAGCCGGGTTGAAAAAGAATATAGGGTTCATATAAAATAAAAAAAATTGCACTTAATGCGATAGCATTATCCAGTCTTACTTTTACACGACCAAAAGTTGTCATTAAGATAAAAACAGTTACAGATACTGCACGCCACACTGAAGGCGCGCCTCCCGCCAATATTGCATAAATCGGAAGTAAAAATACCAGTAACAAATCCAGAGATTCTCTGCGTACTTTTAAGCGCAATAAAAGTTCCCGCATCATGAAAGTTAATAATCCGACATGAAGACCGGAAATAGCAAACAAATGCGTAATACCAAGGCGTCTTAATATCGCACCCTCATCATCTGTCATCCCAGATCGATCCCCGATCAACAGAGCTTCTGCTTCATTAATCAGGGATTCTGGAAATGTCTTTTGAATATGCTCCTTAACTGTACGTCTGTGAGCAGCCAAACGAGAAAAAATCGTGTCCTTAACTTTAGATTGTAAAATGGCATCCGATTCGAAAATTCCAGTTGCACCATACATTCTTAGATATTTATCCATACTAAAAGAATACGCATGTGAAGGAATATCAGACTTAATATATTCGCCTGTCAATGTAAATTGAACAGATGGTAAATTAAGCTTTTTAAAATTATCTTTTTCGTCTTCTGTATCAAATCGGTAAATTGCATAGACTGAATTTCCCTGTTTGGTTTTAGCAAATCCTTTTATGGAACCGCCATCAATTTTTGCATTGTCAGACCACGTCAGTGTTTCCGTTTCAATTCCGCTATCAATAACCACGGGTAGTGTCGCTGAAATATACATATATGAAAAAAAAGCAGCTATAACTGCGAGGATAGGTGTGAGGAAATCTTCTCTTCTACGAAAAAAGATTGGGAGAAATATAACGTTAATGAACAAAAGATAAACCGAGCCGTATGCCGCAAACGCGGATACGGCAACCGGTATGGCAACATAAATAAATCGTATTCGAAAGATTAATTCCCGAATAGTTCATCCACCCGCTTCTGTAAGGGCATCAAGTCTTTTTCATCTGCTCCCAGATCATTTAAGGATTTTAGCATATCGTTAATTAAATTAATTTTGGCGTCGCCCGAAAAATCTATTTTTGTTTCATCGAAAGGGATATGATGAACTAAAACGCCCGCCTGTTCAAATAATTTAATCGCATACTCATGATTTCGATAATCCGCTGCATAATACACATTTTTAACACCAGCTTGGATAATTGCTTTCGAACATTGCAAACATGGAAAATGAGTGACATACAAGGTCGAATCGGCGGCTGGTATACCATATTTTGAACATTGTAGCAGCGCATTCATTTCTGCATGAATGGTCCGAATACAATGATTTTCAACAACATAGCACCCATGATCAATACAATGATCGCCTCCGGATATTGAACCATTATAACCACCCGCAATTATTCGATTATCTCTAACAATTATTGCGCCGACTGCGAGCCTGGTGCATGTACTTCTTAATGCTAAAAGATGACACTGGGCCATAAAAAACTGATCCCACGTAATTCGCTCCATATGAATGCCTCCGAAAATAGTATTAGTAAACTCCTGATTTTTCAGTCAACTGTTATTTGGTGTTCGAGTTTTTCGAATGTCTTTTGTCCGATACCCGAAACATCCATAATTGATTCTAGTGAAATAAATGGCCCATGCTCTTCTCGATAATTAATAATAGCCGAAGCTTTCGCTGGACCGATTCCATTAATCGTCACCAATAAACTTTCATCTGCTGTATTTATGTTTATTAAATTGTTATCATTTTGCGGATTTTGCTGCAAAACTAAACTCATTGCAGCATCTACCAGTTCTTCACCTACCAGAGGTACATAAACAAGTAGTTCATCTGTTAGTTTCATAGCGTGATTTAACAAACGAGAGTCAGCGTCAGGTAAATAACCGCCTGCCGCAGTTATCGCATCGATAAGTCGATCTCCTTCATCCATTGTGTAGACACCCGGATGCCGAACTGCACCTTTGACATCAACCATAATAACGGCAGGCACTTTAACTATTGTTTCATTCACTTCTTTGTTTTCTACTTCGTTTAATTCTTTTAAAGGATTTGGATTTGAATCGCTCAAGACAAGTTGTCCATTGTCTGCTTGCCCATGGGGGATGAGCAAAAAAGCGACGATTACAGCGATTGCTGCCATAGGGAATAGAAACTTGCGCCAATTATCGGATACAAATGATAGAAACAGCACTTTCACCCTTTCTAGTAAGGTATCCATATGGAGTCAATTCTACTATATATGAAAATCCTCCATTTTAAAAGAGTTATTTACGAACTTGGAAGAATATTCTTTCACTATCAAAATTCGGGGGCAAATCTTCCCAATCTGAAAAAATTCGTTCAATTGAAAAGCCCACTTCACTTAACATATCGACATATTCCAGAACAGAAAAAGTCCTTTGGTAATGGATTTCATCAAATCGCTTATATAAATCATTTTCAGTACGAACAAAAAAAGCTAACTCCGAATACACGGAATGAGGGTCATCCCCAGCTTCAGTATGCCAAATATATGAAATGCGCTTATTATCAAAGATAAAGGGACTTTCCATAAAAATTACATCCATTTTATATGTTGAATGAACATCGAATAATAATACCCCACCCACTGCTAGCGAGTTGTAAATATTTCTAAATGTTTGGCGTACATCTTCTTCTTCAACAACATAATTTAATGAGTCAATCGCAATAATTGCTATATCAAAATCCGTGAAACCAGTAAGTTGTTGCATTGGTTGTTGGTCAAATGTTACTGGTAGATTCAATGACTTCGCTCTATCCGTTGCGATACTTAACATATCAGGCGAAAGATCGACCCCAGTTACGAGGCCATCTAATTTTGCTAATTTCACTGATAATAACCCTGTTCCACACCCGACATCTAAAATTTTCTTGCCCGCTATCCCATTAGCGGCAAGATCAATTAATTCCACGTATGTATCGTATGGGATTTCGGACATGAGTTCATCATAAACGGAGGCAAACTCCGCGTATGACCGATTCATAAAGCATTTGCCATATCAATCTTCGGCGCATCTCCCCAAAGTTTTTCTAGATTGTAATGGTCGCGTTCATCTTTATGGAAAACATGGACAACAACATCGCCAAGATCAGCCAATACCCATCTCCCTGTTTCAAACCCTTCCATTCGTCTGATTGGAAACCCTTCCTTTGTTGCTTGGTCTATAACTTCTCTTGCAATAGCTTGAACTTGTCTTTCAGAATTCGCATGGCAAATAATAAAATGGTCAGCCATAACTGAAACACCTTCCATATTTAATACGACAATATCCAATGCTTTTTTATCATCTGCAGCCTTATATGCTGTTGTTAACAATGTAGTAGTCATTAGTTCACGATTCCTCTCTTCATAACATGCTCATTATAACAGTCAATTGAATCTGGAAATACAGGGACTCCTTTTGTGACAAGGAATTGCACTGACTGTTGTATGCAAGCTCCCATTGCCTCATCAAGACTATTTGTTGCTAATTCCTGTAACTGCACGACACCCGGGAAATTCCGTCCCGGTTCTGTCATATCTGCTACGTATATAATCTTTTCTACTTTTGACATCCCTGCCCTACCAGTAGTATGGTATTTAACTGCATTTAATACTTCTGTATCTGTTACATTAAATTCTCTTTCCGCGATTATAGCACCTACGGACGCATGCCATAGTTCATGGTGGTATAAAAACAACCGTTCATCCACATTATTTTCTATCATCAATCTGTGAAGAGATGTTGAGTCCATACATTTTGCTATGTCATGCAATAATGCGGCAAGTTCTGATTGTTCTACGGAAACATCATGAAGTGTCGCTAAACGTTTTGCAGTTTCAGTAACCCTGATTACATGGTTGTACCGATCAGTTGACAATCGCTTTGAAAGTTCAGTTCTCAACCGCGCTAGAACCATACAAGCCCTCCTCACGTATAAAAGATTCCACATTGGGAGGGGTCAAAAACTTTACCGTTCCGCCTTCCGCTAATCTTGCCCGCAGGAACGTCGACGACAAATCAATTTCCGGGATGGAAACAAACTTTACAGGATACGGTGTTTCTCCCAGTGACCCTGGTCTATTCACACCGATAAAAGTTACGAGTTGAACAAGTTCATCTATTTTATGCCAAGTCGGAAGCAAGTCAACCATATCAGCACCAATGATGAAAAAGAAATCAGCTTCTGGCTCCATCTCTTTTAATGCAGATATCGTATCGTAGGAATATGATACGCCACCTTTTTCAACTTCAACCGATGAAGCCATAAGCCCCTCAGCACCCTCTGTCGCGAGCTCCACCATGCGCAGGCGCTGATGGGCTGTTACGTCCTTGTCAGCCGCCTTATGTGGAGGCGAGGCTGTCGGTATTAAGCGAACTTCATCTAAGTCGAGCGCATACTTAATTTCATTTGCAATGATTAAATGGCCAATATGGGGAGGATTAAAAGTGCCCCCTAAAATTCCGATTCGTTTCAACTAGAATCCCCCTTACGGAAGTTCGATTCTTTTTTTCTCAATTGATTCTTTATATAAAACAATAATATTGCCAATCACTTGAACAACATGCATTCCATCTTGTTCTGAAAGTTTTTGTGCAATTTCATTTTTATCTTCGCCACAGTTTTGTAGGATATTAACTTTGATTAATTCTTTCGCTTCTAATGCTTCTTCTATTTGTTCAATAACGGATTGCGTTAAACCATTCTTCCCAATTTGGAATAAGGGTTGTAATTGGTTTGCCTCGCTCCGCAAAAATCTTTTTTGTTTACCTGTTAACATAAGTACCTCCAAGTGTATCTGTAATTTTTTCATTCATTTCTTTTGTATTTGGACGAATACCCGTCCACTTTTCAAATGCAAGTGCGCCTTGATGAACAAACATTCCGGTGCCATTAAGTAAAGATGCGCCTCTTTTCTCAGCTTCTGAGAGAAACTCGGTTTTGAGTGGATTATAAATAATATCGGCAACGACTGAACCAGAAGCAATATTTCCGAGGTTTAATGGCACGCCTTTTTGCGCAAAGTTCATACCGACTGAAGTTGTCTGGATAATCAAACGATAAGTCGATAATGATCTTTCTGCTTCCGCTATTTCAAGGGCTTTTGCTTTTGGTATTTCGTTGCATAAATTTAGGGCTTTTTCTAACGTTCTATTGGTAAAAGTAATTGGCCCATAACCGGCTTTATGAAGGGCATAACTAATTCCACGTGCTGCCCCACCCGCACCGATTATTAACACTTCGCTCCCTTTACAGCGCTCCCCATACAATTCTTCAAGTGACCGCACAAACCCGAGTCCATCCGTATTTGAACCACGCAGTAAACCGTTTGGAAGCACTTCTACTGTATTGACTGCATTCATTTGTTTAGCAAACGGATCGATTTCATCTAAATATTGGATAATCGAACTTTTATGCGGGACGGTCACATTCCACCCACTGCACCCTAGACATTTTAAACTATGAACCGCTTTTTCAAGTTTTTCTTCATTAACATGGATTGGAATGTAAGTTGCCGCCAACTCATTTTTTTCAAACCATTCATCATGCATACTTGGCGACATCGATTGACCGATTGGATCGCCAATTACAGCGTACCACTTCTTCATTATTAGCCCCCCTTAGATGAGTGATGGTCGGAGAACTACATCTACGCCTCTAGGAACGTGAATCGCGATAACGCCAGGTCGTTGAAGGGTAATCCAGCCAAGACCCGATATCACAATATCCGTTTTCGAATTTTTAATAGAAAATTCATGTCGAACAAATGGCGGAAGCTTTTCCAGCGATTTTTCCGATGGCGGGGTTAACATAACACCCACATGTTTTTCATACAATGCGTCTGCATTAGATAATTTCGTCCGGTGAATCTCAATATCATTCGAAACATAAACCATAAACGATGAGCGTTCTCCTGATATGAAGTCGAAACGAGCTAACCCGCCAAGAAACAATGTTTGCTCCGCATTCAGTTGAAACACTTTCGGTTTAAGTTCTTTTTTAGGCGTAATTGCTTTCAAATCTTTTTCGTCAAGATAATGAGCGATTTGGTGATCATTAATAACGCCCGGCGTATCATAAATTGCTCGACCATCTTCGAACGGAATTTCTACAAGATCAAGCGTCGTTCCAGGAAAATGTGATGTCGTGATCACATTGCCGATACCGGTTTCACCTTTTATAATTCGATTAATGAAAGTCGACTTTCCAGTATTCGTGCATCCGACCACATAGACATCTTTCCCTTTCCGGATAGAGTCAATTGCCGCTAGAGCCTCTTCCATCCCTTGACCTTTAAAGGCTGATACAAGCAGTACGTCGACTGGTTTCAAACCAAGTTTAGACGCTTCCGCTTTCATCCAATTAATCACTCGATTAGGGTTAATCGATTTAGGCAATAAATCCACTTTGTTACCGATTAACAAAATATCCTTATTACCGACAAAGCGGTGAAGGCCTGAAATCCAACTACCATTGAAGTCGAAGATATCAACAATTTTAACGACGATCCCTTTTTTCTGCCCTATGCCATTCAAGATATTTAAGAAATCATCGCCAGTCAATGAAACGGGCTGAAGCTCATTATAATTCCGAAGACGGAAACAACGTCGGCATACCAATTCTTCGTTTGATAATGAACTTGCTGGCGCATAACCTTCTTTTTCAGCATTTTCAGTTTGAATTGTAATGCCGCAACCAATACATTTAATGTCGTCCACAGTTATTCCTCCCAAGTAATAAGACCGCGGCGCTTTAGGCCTGCCATAATTCTTCTTTCAATCATGCGGTTAAACTTCGTAAAAAATGCATCTGAAGTTGCAACAGGCACGACTAGTATCGTATGTAATCCTTTACGATTCCCTCCGAGTATATCAGTTAAAAGTTGATCTCCGATGACAACGGTTTCTTCTTTTTCGATTCCCATAAGTTTACGGGCTTTCACGAACGATTTCACAAGTGGTTTTCGCGCATCAAAAACGAAAGGAACACCTAAAGGATCCGAAAAAACTTTCACTCGACCTTCATTATTATTTGAAACAATTGTAACTTGTATGCCAGCATCCTGCATCCCTTTTAACCATTCGATTACTTCAGGAGTTGCATCAGGACGATCCCATTCTACAAGCGTATTATCTAAATCTGTAATAATTCCTTTAATACCCTTTTCAACCAACTTTTCAGGCTTTATATGGAAAACATCTTTCACGAACTCATCTGGTAAAAAGCGTTTATACAACCTATTCACTCCGATTCAAAACTAGATTCTAAAAAATATTATAACATAACAACCTTAGGATATTGAATTGTTCTGACCTATAAAAAAGGACATACTGTAGCGCCTGTCCGACTAAAAAATCAATCATTAGTCATAACCCGACCGCATATGCTGTCATACAACGACACAGGAGGTGGCCCGATGAGCGGGTTTGTATTGTCGATTGTTCAGCTGTGGCTTGAAATTCCTGCAGTGCTCGGCTATATCCGAGGGCAAGCGTTTAAACGCCCCCTATCTAAAGAGGAAGAAACTGCATGTCTAGCAAGGTTCGCGGAAGGAGACTTCGATGCAAGGGATGAGCTTATTGAACGTAATATGCGTTTAGTGGCACATATCGTTAAGAAGTTTCATCCAAAACATGAACTACTGGATGATTACATTTCAATTGGAACAATCGGCCTAATGAAAGCGGTAAATACATTTACACCAGACCGAAAAACAAAACTAGCAACTTATGCAGCCCGTTGTATCGAAAACGAAATATTAATGTACCTTCGCACACAAAAAAAAGTACAAAAAGACGTTTCGCTTTTTGAACCAATCGGCGGGGATAATGATGGTCAATCATTACAAATTGCTGATTTACTTCAAACCGACGATGAGTCTCCAATCGATACTGTCGAGCAGAACGAACGAAAAGAAAGGCTTTATAAACATCTTGGAAAACTTGACGGCAGAGAGTTAGAAATAATTCAACGCCGATATGGTCTTTTGGATGACAAGCCAATGACTCAAAAAGCAATCGCCGAGCAACTCGACATTTCACGTAGCTATGTTTCCAGAATTGAAAAGCGCGCAATCGTAAAGTTATATCAGTTGTTTAAACACGAATACAACGAGTAATTAAAGAGGCGTTTCCGTTTGGGAGTATTATCCTAAACGGAAACGCCTCTTTCTACTGATTACTCAGTTCCGATTTCACGTAAAATAACAACAGATACAATTACTGCAAACATAAAAACACCAGCCATTAGAAAAAACATACTGAGATCCCTCCCTAAAACATTCACTACCTATATATTATCATGAAGTGCTCAAAGATTCGAGATTACCCGTAAAATTACTTGTGTTGAATGAAGCGCTGCAACCGGTAGAAATTCTTCGAAACTCATTGTCGCTTCCTTCCCCGCTATATCAGACAACGCGCGGATGACAACGAACGGCGTCTCGAACTGATAACACACTTGCGCAACCGCGGCCGCCTCCATCTCTGCAGCTATAATCTGCGGAAATAGATTTCGAACTTTTTCTACATGATCCGGATTACTCATAAAGGTGTCGCTTGAAGCAATAAGCCCTATCGCATGTTCATGTTGTCCTATTTCTTCTACGGCTGCAACAGCGAGTTTCACAAGTTTTTCATCTCCAACAAAAGCTGCTGGCAATTGAGCTACCTGTCCATATTCATAACCGAATGCAGTCAAATCTACGTCGTGATGTCTGACCTCACTTGATATAACAATGGTTCCGACTTCAAGTGTCTCCCCAAAACCGCCTGCCGATCCGGTATTTAACACAACATCTGGCCTAAACTTTTCTAAAAGAATTGTCGTTGCCATTGCAGCGTTCACTTTCCCGATGCCGCTTTTCACTAAAATCACTTCATGATTCCCGATTGCGCCTTTAATATATTCAATATTCGCAATCACTGTTGTTTGTGGCGATGAGATAGCTTCTCTTAATAATTCAACTTCCTCTTCCATTGCCCCGATAACTGCAATTTTCATCAATAAACCTCCACCATTACAAATAATAAATTAATAATCAAAATCAAGCGTATTAAGGACATCCATTTTGACGGGTTTCCAACCTTTTTCGTCAATCCATTCTAAATACACTCTGTATTTTTCGACTTTATCCTTTGTAGAAACAATTCCAATCGACTTCTGCGGACTTCCGCCATTTTTGATTTTCCAAATAATTAGTGCATCTTCTGCTAAGTCTGTTGCATATGAAATTGCAGAGATTTTTTCCTGCCAATCCACGGACTTACCGTCATATAGTGATACATGTTCACCAGTTTGTTTGGTGCCAATCGGTTCCCATCCAGTTTTAATGATTGATTCATTTACAACTGCATCGTCTGGCGACTCATATTTAACAACCCCTGGATTCTTTTCTTCATCAGTTTCTGTTGATTCATCTGGTTCATCCGTTTCGTCTTCAGCACCAGAATCATCGTCACTTGCCGCGTCATTATTATCCGTTCCCTGGGCATCATCGTCATCGCTTTGTTCTTCATTCGCGTCTGGTAATTTTTCATCCGCTTTATTTTTATTGTCTCCACCCAAAAATATGATTGACGCCGTAATGATAATTGCGAGAACAACAACAGCAATTAATATGTTTAAAATCTTATCTGATCGATTGCGTCCTCTTTTACGGTTTAGTCTAGAGTAATTATTATCGGGTTTATTCATAACTTTTCATCTCCCGTTTTTAATTTTATTGCTTCTACTCTATATTAGACGAGCACGAGGTAGCTTTGTTCCATTAAGCGAAAAAACCGCCTTCATGTGAAGGCGGTTATCGGACGATTATTTTATTTCAAGAATCGTAACCGACATTTCTCCTCCAGGCGTATTAATACTAACAACATCGCCTTTTGCTCGGCCCAGTAACCCTTTCGCAATCGGTGAATCGTTCGAGATGAGACCTTCAATTGGATTCGCTTCAGCAGAACCGACAATTGTATAAGTCTCTTCGTCTCCATCTGGAAGTTCCTTAAAAGTAACCGTATTCCCCAAATGCACTTCATCCGTATTAAATTCCGACTCTTTAATGATTACTGCATTTCTAATCATTTTTTCAAGTGTAGATATTCTTCCTTCAACAAATGACTGCTCTTCTTTCGCTGAATCGTACTCCGAGTTTTCTGACAAGTCACCGAAATCCCGGGCGATTTTAATACGTTCGACAACTTCTCTTCGTGTCACCATTTTTAAATGTTCGAGTTCTTCCTTCAGCTTAAGTTTACCAGCAGCAGTCATCGGAAACTTCTTTTCCGTAATCATTCCCATCACTCCTCATAATACTATTCATAAAAATACTATGCCGCTTTATTTTTGAGTATGCGACATAGTGGTTAATCTCTATGATTTTATGTCATTATCATAATATAGATCCGTTCCATTTTCAAGAATTGTTTTTATTTTTGTGACCATTAAGTCAATTGCAACTTTATTGTGCCCACCTTCTGGCACAATAATATCAGCATATTTCTTTGTCGGTTCTATGAATTGATTGTGCATTGGACGAACAACCGATAGGTATTGGTCAACGACTGAATCGACAGTCCTGCCACGTTCATTAATATCACGTGTGATACGTCTAATAATGCGAAGATCGGCATCCGTATCAACATATAACTTAATATCCATCAAATTTCTAAGTTCGACCTCTTCCAACACTAAAATACCCTCGACAATAATAACATCTTTAGGTTCAATGATTACCGTTTCTTTGGATCTCGTATGCATAGAGTAATCATAAATCGGTTTTTCGATGCTTTCACGCTTTAACAGCTTGTGTAAGTGAGTGATTAATAAATCAGTATCGAATGCAAATGGATGATCATAGTTCGTTTCAAGTCGTTCTTCAAACTCCAAATGTGATTGATCTTTATAATAAAAATCTTGGCCAATCACAACAACTGAATGGTCCTTAAAAACATTATAAATTGAGTTTGTAACGCTTGTCTTACCTGAACCAGAACCACCAGCGATTCCGATAACAAGTGGTTTAGTGGTCTTCATTTCTTCTTTACCCCTTTATCGGTAGATATCTTTCAACATAATGTTTGTAGCTATCGTTATTTTTTAATTGCAATTAATATCCCGTCGCCTAGCGGAAATAGCGAAGTTACATAATCGGGATGATTCAACACCCATCGCGTAAATTCCTTCAAATTTCGAACCATCGTGCGTTTTCTTCTAGGCAGTTCTTTATCTTCCCGCAAAACCATACCATGCAAGAACATGTTATCGCAATAAATAACACCTCCGGATGAAATAAAGGATGCATATTTCTCAAAGAAACGCTTGTATTGACCTTTCGCTGCATCTATAAAAAGAGCATCATACGCTTCTCCAACAATTCGTTGATCGTCAAGTAATAACGCATCAGCTTCAATAATTTGAATTCGATTCGATAGGCCTGCTGCTTCAATATAATCGACGGCTTTTAGATAACGGGCCTGGTCTCTTTCAATCGTCGTGATGAAAGTATCGGGTAATGATTGAGCCATCCGGATTGCCGAATACCCGATTGCGCTGCCGATTTCTAGAATTCGATTCGGTTTCTGAATCGATAATAATCCCAATAAAGTTTCGATAGCACCGCTGTCCATAATCGGTACATGATTTTGCTCGGCATAACTTTCCATTTCGGTTAGAAAAGGATCCTTTTCTTTAAGAAGACCGGCAATATAAGAATCGTACGTAGTAATAGTCGTCTCAACTCCTGTTCGGTATTCCTTGTCAACGTAATAAATTATTTTTTATCGATATATTTTGCGCGTTTTGCCAAATGCTCCTCATATGTTTTCGAAAAATGATTTTCGCCATCTTTATCTGCAAGGAAATATAAATAATCGGTACTCTCAGGATCAATGACTGCGTCAATTGACTCCTTTCCAGCATTTGCTATCGGTCCCGGTGGTAGACCTTTATATTTATAAGTGTTGTATGGATCATCGATTTCAAGATCAGCATAAGATGTCACGCTTAAATGTTGACCATGTGCATAGGCAACAGTTGGATCCGTTTGAAGTGGCATAACTTCTTGATTAGGATTCTTAGGTTGCATCCGGTTATTAAATACACTTGCTATCGTAGCACGGTCTGATTTCTGAGTCGCTTCTTTTTCTAGAAGTGAAGAGAATGTCAATAACCAATGAACTGTTTTTTCATTTTCTTCTAAGTAATTTAAATAAGACGATACATTCGATACTGTCGCTTGAATCATTTCATCAACTACTGTTTCGACAGTTGGTTTTTCTTCATAGAATGGATACGTCGCAGGGAACAAATAGCCTTCAAGCGGAAATTTAATTTTCTCGCCTTTAATTTCCTCTGTGATAACGTTTGGAAACTTTCCTATAAACATATTTATCGTTTCTTCATCGTTCACGTAGTTTTCAAATTCTTCTGCAGTAATATCCGTTCTTTTTTCAACAACAAGCGCAATTTCCTTTATGGTTAACCCTTCTGGTACAGTCATCGTAAATACCGGCTCACGGTATAATTTCCCTGATTTCAAACTTTGGATTAATTCATCTGGCGTCATGGCTTTCGTTAAGTCGTATGTACCCGCTTGAAACTGGGATTCATTGTTAAATTTCGCATAATATTTAAAGAGTCTTGCATCTTTTATAACTCCTTTACTTTCAAGCGTCGCTGCAATTGAATTCAATCCGGAGCCAATCGGAATTTCAACATTTATGATCTCTTCAGATTCTGGATCAAGGGGTTGTAATCCACTTACCACGTATTGATAAACAGACTTTCCTATGAAGAACCCAATAATAAGTATAAGGAGTACGATTGCCAGAACAATTCTTCTAACCACTCTAACTTCTTTCTTTTTTTCACGCATCCGTTCGAACATCAATTGTGTCTTCGAATCTTTATCCATGCGATTGCCACCTCTTTCGTTCAAATGCATATAAAACATTTAAAACTTAAAAATACGGAACGGTTTTGCACCGTCCCGCTCATTTCCTAATTATTGACTTACTCGTCTTCCTCTTCTTCGTCTAAAAATGTATTTAATGTTTCCTCAATCATTTCCCATTCAGCATCATCTTCAATTGGAAGTAGTTCTCCGTCTTCCTCCCCGTCTTCTTTCGGAGTAAAGGAAGATGCATGGATTTCTATTTCTTCGGAATCATCCGTATCATCCTGTCCTAGAATATGATACAGTACGTAAGATTTACCGAAATCCTTTGATTCAAATGTCAGGATAACTTCGCATACATGCTCATCACCGTTTTCATCAACGATTGTCATTGTGTCTTGTCCGTGTTCCATTCTAATCACCTCATTTATTATTATTTAAATCTAAGTAACCCTGTAAGATCATAATCGCAGCCGTCTTATCGATAACAGTTTTCCTCTTTTTACGGCTAACGTCTGCCTCAATAAGCATTCGCTCCGCAGCCATGGTTGTCAACCGCTCATCCCAAAGCGTTACGGGTAAACCGAATGTTTTCTCGAGAAGGCGGGCATATCTTTCAGAAGCCTCGCCCCTTGGACCAACTGTATTGTTCATGTTTTTCGGAAACCCAACTACAAAACTACTGACTTGATATTCAGCGACAAGTTTACGAATTCGTTTCATGCCGAAGTTGCCCGCATTCTCATCAATTTGGATGGTTTCGATTCCTTGGGCGGTCCAACCTAATGCATCACTAATTGCAATGCCTACTGTTTTGGTTCCCACATCCAAACCCATAATTCTCACTTGAGGTTACCTCCGTTTTCCCGGATGTAATACTTCACAAGTTCCTCGATAATTTCATCACGTTCAAGCTTTCGGATCATATTACGCGCATCTTCATGCCTTGGAATATAAGCCGGGTCACCTGAAAGAAGGTAACCCACTATTTGATTAATCGGGTTGTAGCCTTTTTCGTCAAGCGCTTTGTGTACATGAAGCATCACTTGTGTTACTTCTTCCTCCATCGATTCTTCAGGAAAGTTAAATTTCATCGTTTTATCGTATGAATTCATAACTGACACCCCACTTTCAAATTTGCCTAATTAACATAGAATCATACAGGGTTCCATTATACCCAATTTGTGACATCAATTAAACAGATTTCACATAATCATACACCGATTTTAAGGCATCATCAAGTTTTGATTCGTCTTTCGCGCCTGCCATCGCCAAATCTGGTCTACCCCCGCCTTTGCCGTCGCATTGCATCGCTACATGATTCACAAGCTTACCTGCGTGATAGCTTCCCTTTAAATCATTGGTAACTCCTGCAACAAGCATGACTTTTCCATTGACCGCGGTACCTAAGACAATGACACCTTTCGACAGTTTTTGTTTCATTTCATCCATCATCTGTCTTAATGCATTATTATCCTTTACTTCTACACGCGATGCAACAACTGTGACATCGCCGATTTGCTCGGCAGTTTCAAAGACCTCTGAAAGTTGGCTGTTCGCAAGTTTTGATGATAAGGATTCATTTTCAGATTGCAATGCTTTTAGTTCACCAAGTAAAGATTCGACTTTTTTCACGAGATCTCTCGGATTCGACTTTAGTAGTTCCGCAGTATGCTCAAGCAATGCTTCCTCTTCTTTAAATGCACGATAAGCATTGGGCCCCGTTAATGCTTCAATTCGGCGTGTTCCAGCCCCTATTCCACTCTCTGATACTAGCTTGAACAAACCAATAGATCCTGTTGTATCGACATGACAGCCACCGCAGAGTTCAATCGAATAATCGTCAATCGAAACGACACGAACGATATCCCCGTACTTCTCACCAAACAAAGCTGTTGCACCTTGTTTTTTCGCTTCGTCAATCGGTTTTTGTTCAATATTGACAACAAGGTCTTCCCAAACCTTATCATTTACAATTCGCTCTATTTCCTCAAGTTCCTCTTTTGTCACTTGTCCAAAATGAGAAAAGTCGAATCTTAATCGATCCGGACCAACATATGAGCCCGCTTGTGCAACGTGTTCACCAAGAACTTGTTTTAATGCCTTGTGCAACAAATGCGTGGCCGTGTGATTTTTGATGATTAACTTTCTAGCATTCGCGTCAACTTTTGCAATAACATTTGTTCCGACAGAAAGTTCCCCAGAACGAATAATTGCTGTATGCAGATTTTGTCCATTTGGTGCTTTATGAACTTCAGTTATATCGGCAACAAAAGATTCATTTGAAATTGTTCCTTTATCCGCAACTTGCCCACCGCTCTCAGCATAAAACGGTGTGTGATCTAGGATAAATTGAATCTCGTCCCCCTCTGCAGCCTGGTCTGCATGCTGTCCATTATGCAGTAGCACTGCAACCTTCGCCTCGGTGGTTAATTTACTATACCCGATAAATTCGCTCGAAACATTTATTTTTCCAAGAACTTCAGACTGTACATGCATGGAATCTGTTTCTTGTCTAGCTGCACGCGCACGATTTCGTTGGTTTTGCATTTCTTCAGAAAAACCTTTGCGATCTACACGAACTCCTGCTTCTTCTGCAAACTCTTCCGTTAGTTCAATCGGGAATCCATAGGTATCGTATAGTTGAAATGCATCTTTACCACTCACTATAAATGTATCATAGGACTTCGCTTTTTCGATAACAGTGGAAAGAATCGCCATTCCATCTGACAAAGTCTCGTGAAAACGTACTTCTTCGTTCTTAATAACCTTCATAATAAATTCTTTCTTTTCGTTCACTTCCGGATAATAATCTTTCATGATTTCTCCTGTAACGGGAACTAAATCATACATAAACGGTGCATTTATACCAAGCTTCATCGCAAAACGAATGGCTCTGCGCAATAGTCTTCTAAGTACATAGCCGCGTCCTTCATTTGACGGTAATGCACCATCACCGATTGAGAATGATACAGTTCGAATATGATCAGCAATTACTTTAAATGCCACATCTTTTTCTGCATCCATGCCATACTTTTCACCGGAGAAGTTTTCGACTGCTTTGATGATTGGCATGAATAAGTCCGTATCGTAATTTGTTGGAACGCCTTGGATAATAGAAGCCATTCTTTCAAGACCTAATCCAGTATCAATATTTTTGTTCGGGAGCGGTGTATATGTATCATCCGGATTATGATTAAATTCTGAAAAGACAAGGTTCCAAATTTCAAGGTAGCGCTCATTTTCTCCGCCTGGATATAGTTCTGGATCCGTGAAATCATCTCCATAGCTAGCACCGCGATCATAGAATATTTCCGAGTTTGGTCCACTTGGTCCTTCACCGATATCCCAGAAGTTTCCTTCGAGTCGAATAATGCGTTCCTCTGGAATTCCAATTTTATCTTTCCAAATACCATACGCCTCTTCATCTTCTGGATGAACAGTTATCGATAAAAGTTCTGGATCAAAACCAATCCACTTTTTATCTGTTAAAAATTCCCACGCTAAAATAATGGCTTCTTCCTTGAAGTAATCACCGATAGAAAAATTTCCTAGCATTTCAAAAAAAGTGTGATGGCGTGCTGTGATTCCCACATTTTCAATATCATTCGTTCGAATCGATTTTTGCGCATTTACAATTCGTGGGTTATCTGGAATCACACGACCGTCAAAATACTTTTTTAATGTTGCAACGCCGCTGTTGATCCATAACAGAGATGCATCATCGATGGGCACAAGCGGGGCTGATGGCTCAACACTATGGCCTTTTTCTTTAAAAAACTCCAAAAACATACTTCGAATTTCTGATGAAGATAACTTTTTCATATAAATCCTCCTTTTTCTTTACCAAGACAGAACAAAAGCGCAAGGCGCCTGTCTAGCTAGACACAAAAAAACTCCGCCCCTAAACAAGGGACGAAGATGTTAGTCTCGCGGTACCACCCTAATTACCGAATACAAATGTACGCGGCATCTCTGGTTGCCTTAACGCGGCTGACGGCAGGGATAAGCTGCACTCAGGAGTAGCTTTCAACACATCGACTTGGGGACCCTTTCAGCCTAGGGGTTCCTTTCTGGTCAAGCGAATATACTTACTTTCTCCTTCATCGTATTCACTATAATGAGTTTAGTATAGAAAACTTCGTCATCGGTGTCAATCAACACCTTCCAAATTATAAGGAGTAATTCCGTTCATCCCAATCATCGGATCAATTGTAATGAATGTTTCCATCGTTAATTTATAAATGCCAGGTTCTTTATCCTCTGCACTATCTATCGTGTTTTCATTAGATGACGGACTTGCTGTTTGGCTTTGGCTTTTGGAATTTGTATGCGTTTCAGTTTCGATTCCTTCGTTCAACTCATTTTCAGTGCCTAAACGTTCTTGTAATGTTGTTTGCCGCGATAATTCATCTGTTCGGGCGATTCCCGCTTTAAATTCTTCGGGTTCTCCGCATAATATTAGAAACTTTTGCGCGCGAGTGATGCCAGTATAAAGAAGATTTCGTTTCAACATTTTTCTCTGACTTCTTACGACTGGCATAATTACAATTGGAAACTCGCTTCCTTGCGATTTATGAATGGAGCAGCAATACGATAATGTAAGTTGATTTAAATCACTGCGCTCATAGGTGACTTCAATGCCGTCATAAGAAACAACGAGCAATTCTTTTTTATCTATTGTTTCATTCGCTTTTATTATTGCAATGACCTCACCCATATCGCCATTAAACACATTGCTTTCGGGTTGGTTGATGAGTTGAAGGACTTTGTCTCCAATTCGATACACGACATCGCCAAACGTAACTTCTTTGCGTTTAGGACCGGGAGGATTGACCATTTGCTGAATCATTTTATTAATACCATCGATTCCTGCCGGGCCTCTATACATGGGGGCTAGAATTTGGATGTCTTTAATTTCATGTCCTTTTGAAATCGCGTTACGCACAATTTTCTCAACTGCTTCGAGTATCCGATTTCCGCTGGCTTTAATAAATGAACGATCAGAAGTCTTACCAATTATATTGTCATGCCACTCTGAACGTTTAATCATATGGGCCATTTCAATTATCGTAGAACCCGCACTTTGACGATAAATTTCGGTTAGTTCGATAACAGGAATTGCACCTGAGTCGAGCATATCTTTTAATACTTGACCGGGGCCGACCGATGGCAACTGATCTTGGTCTCCGACAAATAAAACTTGAACGTCATTTGGCAGTGCTTTCATCAATTGATGAGCAAGCCATGTATCAACCATTGACATTTCATCGATAATAACGAGACTGCCTTCAATTTCTCGCTCTGTCTCTTCTTCTTTTTCTTGACCAGTAAAGCCCAATAGACGGTGAATTGTCATTGCAGGAAGTCCAGTAGATTCAGACATCCTTTTTGCCGCTCTGCCTGTAGGTGCCGCTAAAATTATTGGAAATGGTTCTTTTTTCTTGGCATATTCTTTTGGATCAAGGGATAGCCCGTGAAGCTCCGCATAGACTTCAACAAATCCTCGTATAACCGTCGTTTTACCAGTGCCGGGTCCCCCTGTAAGAATCATTGCCGGGGAATGTAGCGCTGTTTCGATAGCAGAGACTTGCGTTTCTGCATAATTGACTTCTAGTCGCTCTTCTACTTCTCCGATTGCACTTCGAATTTCTGATACAGGAAATTGGTTATCCAATTCATTTTCTAACAGTAATCGAAGCTTTGAGGCGAATCCGATTTCCGAATAATAAAGTGATGGAATATACAATCTTTGATTTTCCGCTATTAATTTACCTTCTTCTATTAATTCAATAATCGATTGTGATATGCTGCTAAAAGGAATTTCAACAGGCTGAATCATTTCAAGCAAATGCTTAACCCCGGGCAGCAGAATCTTTCCTTCTATATAAACATGCCCTGCTGATTGAACAGCTTCGTTCATCGAATGTAAGATTGCCGCTTTTATTCTAAATGTGTGATTGCCGGTAATGCCCAAGTTACGACCCAGTTCATCTGCAGTCTGAAAGCCTACCCCTTCAATATCTTCAGTTAAACGGTATGGATTTTCCCTGAGCAGCTCTATCGCATCTTCTCGATACGTTTGATAAATTCGCATCGCGATTTTCGGACCGAATCCCCATTCATTCAGTTGAATAATCGTTCTTTCAAGCCCCATGTTTTGTTCAAGTACGGAGATTAACGTTTCTTTTCGTTCGTCAGAAAGTCTGGGAATTGTATCTAGAACCGTTGAATCGTCCAGTATTTTTTTAATGGCGTCTGTTCCGAGTACATCAACAATTGATTCTGCGGTTTTCATGCCTATCCCCGGAAATAAGTCACCCGACAAATAATGAATAAGCCCGGTTTCTGTACCCGGCATTTCTTTGGCAAAAGTATGCACATCAAATTGAGCGCCGTATGTCGGATGATTAACGAGTCTGCCTGTAAATTTATAATCGTCATCGGCGGAAAGTTGTGGAAAGTTCCCTTTAACGATAATTTCCTTTTCTTCATAATCGCAATTTGTTTTACTGATTTTTAATCTTGCAATTGTAAATAGATTATCCGGATTATGGAATATCGTTACAAGCGGTCTCCCGAGTATAAAAAGCTCTTCGGTTAATCCTTCCATCGCCTTTTCGCCTCCTTACCGTTCGTCAAGTTGAATCATATCGTAAATATAACGTGCTTGTTCATAATCGGGATTAATCGTAAATGCCTGTTTCAGATGGTTTAATGCATCTTCTTTTCGCTCGGTTGATACTGCGTATAAAAATCCTAAATTATAGTGTGCATCCGCATTTTCCTCTTCATTTTCAAGGACAAATTTGAACTCTTCGGCGGCTTGCGTAAATAACTCCATATTTGCTAGAAGTATTCCGTAAGACAATCTTGCCTCCAAATCATTTGGGGCTAATTCGGTAGCTCGTTGTAAATAAGGCAACGCAAGTTTAGTTTGATCTGACCGTTCTAAACTTTTCCCAAGCATATAGTAAGCGTCTGCTTCATTAACGCCTTTTTGTATTGCCTTCTCATACAATTTAGATGCTTCTTCATATCTTTCGTTATTAAAATAAAGATTTGCGAGGCCATAATAGGCAGTTCCAGCATCTTCATCAAGCGTTATTGCTTGTTGAAAAAAAGGTTCCGCCTTTTCTGGATCACCCAGTGAAGCGAACACATTTCCCATATTAATATAGCCGACAGCATTTTTCGGTTCTTCTTCTATCGCTTTCACAAATGACTCTACCGCTTTTTCATACTTACCTTCTTGGAGCGCGGCAATTCCTGTTTCATTGTAATTCATAATCGATTCCACCTTACCCAACATAATCAAGTTCAATGCCATTTTTAATCACCGTATCGATCGTCCCACCGCCGAGACATTCTTCGCCGTCATAAAAAACAACCGCTTGTCCAGGCGTAATTGCACGTACGGGTTGTTCAAATTTCACAATTGCTTTATTGCCTTCTAATAATTCGACGGTAACATTCGTATCGGGTTGACGGTAGCGAAATTTAGCCGTGCAGCTAAACGTTTTCGGCATCTCGCGCGCAGTTGAAAAACTAACATCTATTGCTGTTAGACTATCAGAGTAAAGTGCATCATGATCGAAACCTTGCCCGACCAATAACACGTTTTCTTTCAAATCTTTTCCGATGACAAACCATGGATCTCCTGCACCGCCAATACCTAAACCGTGACGTTGACCAATTGTATAGTACATTAGCCCGTCGTGTTTTCCCACCGTTTCTCCTGACATCGTAGTCATGCGGCCAGGTTGAGCCGGTAAATATTCTCCAAGGAAATCCTTGAAATTGCGTTCACCGATGAAACAGATTCCTGTTGAATCTTTTTTCTTCGCTGTTGATAATCCCGCTTCTAGCGCCTTCTCACGAACAACTTCTTTATCAAGATGACCGATTGGGAACATTACCTTTTGCAACATTTCCTGCGTCAACTGATTTAAAAAGTACGACTGATCTTTATTATTGTCTTTTCCGCGTAGCATAGAAACGCCGCCTTCAACCTGGACGACTTGTGCATAATGGCCAGTCGCTAAATAATCAGCGCCAAGGCTCATTGCATGTTCTAGAAACGCTTTGAATTTGATTTCTTTGTTGCACATGACATCGGGGTTTGGCGTTCTTCCTGCTTTATATTCGTCTAAAAAGTACGTAAATACTTTATCCCAATACTGTTTTTCAAAATTAACCGCGTAATAAGGAATACCGATATCATTACAAACGCTAATGACATCCTCGTAGTCTTCAGTTGCTGTACATACGCCGAATTCATCCGTATCGTCCCAATTTTTCATAAAGATACCGATTACGTCATAGCCTTGCTCTTTTAATAGTAATGCAGCGACAGATGAATCTACGCCACCTGACATCCCAACGACGACACGTGTTTCTGATGGAGCTTTTTTTGTATTCATTTTCCAATCAATCCTTTAATTTTCATTTTACTAATCTCTTTACGATATCAGCTGTTTTTAATGCGGCTGTTTTTATATGATTTTCATCCAGGCCGAGTCCAAAACTAAATCTGACAGAATTTCGAAGTTCAGGCGAACCTTCGCCATACATTGCCGTTAAAACGTGCGATGGATCAAGTGAGCCCGCTGTGCAAGCTGAACCACTCGAGACACAAATCCCCGCCATATCTAGATTAACAAGCAGTGATTCTATATCAGTTCCAGGGAAACTAACGTTTACGATATGTGGCAACTTTTCTGTACCTATCGCGTTAACAGAAAAGTTTACGTCTTCCTCTTGGAATATAGCAGTTAATATTTTTTCAAAATCAAGATATTTCTTCGTGTTTTCTTCAATTGAGTCAAGCGCAATTTTTACTGCATCTGAAAATGCGACAATTGCTGGAACATTTTCGGTGCCGGCACGTCGTTTACGTTCTTGCTCTCCGCCATACAAATGTGGTTTCGTAGTCAACCCGGTCCGTTCATATAGGAAGCCGACGCCTTTTGGACCATTTAATTTATGGGCGGAGACAGATAGTAGATCGACCTGAATCTCTTTAACGTCAATTGGCAGAATACCGTAGGCTTGTACAGCGTCCGTGTGAAAAATAGCTTGGTGTTCTTTTAGAAGTTCACCAATTTCACTTATGGGTTGTAATGTCCCCACTTCGTTATTGCCTAACATGATTGTCACCAGAATTGTCTCTTCAGTGAGTACTTCTCTAACTTGCTCAACATCAATTCTTCCATTGTTATCTACTTCTAAATAAGTAACCTCATATCCATCTAATTCAAGTTGTTTACAAGTATTTAAAACAGCGTGATGTTCGATAGTAGTCGTGATAATATGGTTTCCTTTGTGCTTCATCGCGTTAACTGTACCGAAAATAGCGATATTATCTGCCTCTGTCCCGCCAGAAGTGAAAATGATTTCAGCTGGTTTCGCGTTAATGGATTGAGCCATTACTTTCCTTGCTTCATCCAACCATTTACGGGCTTCCCTGCCGTAACTGTGAATGCTTGAAGGATTTCCAAATAATGAGCCTAGCATTTCGGCATACTTTGTAGCAACATTTGGGTGAACCGGCGTAGTCGCCGCATGGTCAAGATATATAGTCTTCATTGAAAATCTCCTTTAAATATAAAACATATAACTATCAGTTTTCGATTCATCATTTGATTTGATGAGATCGGCGATTGTTGTTGTATCTAAAACGTCTCGAACTGCTTCTGCAATTCGCTTCCATAATTCCTGTTGGGGGATATCCGCATCGCCAAGTCCTTCAATCGGTTGAATTGGTCCCTCTAAAACACGAATGACATCCCCCGATGTGATTTCTGTCGGAGGTTTGGCCAACATATAGCCTCCATAAGCCCCGCGCACACTTTTCACAATTCCATTATTGCGCAGTTGCGGTATTAATTGTTCCAAATAGGCTTCCGATAATGATTGTTCTTCAGCGATTTGACGAAGTGGAATAGGACCATCTCCGTATTTTGAACCGAGCACAACAACGATTGTTAACCCGTATCGTCCTCTTGTCGAAATTTTCATGTAATAACCCCGTCCTTTGCGTGTTGCTTCAAAATATTATAACATAACTGCTCCAACGCTTCCCTAAAATGATTTCAATCGGTTTGATGTGTATAATAGAAGAACAGCTGTACTAGGAGTGATACTTTTGCAAAACGAACCATTAGCTTATCGAATGAGGCCGCAGACGATTGATGAAATCGCTGGCCAAGAAGAAATTATCGGGAAACAAACCGCACTTTATAAGTTGATAAAAAAAGGGCATGTCCCGTCAATGTTGTTATACGGTGAACCTGGAATCGGTAAAACATCGCTCGCCCATGCAATTGCAGGAACCAGCAACTTACCCTTTATCGCATTGAATGCGACGGTTTCGGGAAAAAAAGATGTTGAAGATGTTGTTGCCGAAGCACGTATGTCTGGAAAAGTTCTATTGTTTTTAGATGAGATTCATAGATTCAATAAATTGCAGCAAGATACCTTACTTCCGCATGTAGAAGGCGGTTCAATAGTTTTAATCGGTGCAACGACAGAAAATCCATTCCACGACGTGAATCCTGCGATACGGTCGCGCTGCGGGGAAATCCGGCAACTAACTCGATTGGAACCTGATGATTTATTAGGTGTGCTTCGGCGAGCATTGGCGGACAAAGATAGAGGACTTGGTAATAAAAAGATTATTATAACTGATGAACAACTTCAAATGATTGCAGAAGGCGTGAACGGAGACGCTCGAAAAGCGCTAAATGTCCTGGAGTCCACCGTTATCGCAAGTGATGAGGTTAATAATGAAACGATTGTAGAAGACTGGTTAATAAAAAATCTGTTAGGCCGGATCGGCTTATTTGGCGATAATAAAGGTTCCCATTTTTATAACTTATTATCTGCTTTGCAAAAATCTGTTCGTGGTAGTGACGTCAATGCGGCAATGTATTACTTGGCGCATTTATTGGAAACGGGCGATATCATCGCTGTTTCTAGACGACTCCTTGTCATGGCATATGAAGATGTCGGACTTGCTTCACCGGAAGTCGGACCTCGTGTTCTTGCAGCGACAGATGCGGCAGTTCGACTTGGAATGCCAGAAGCACGGATTCCGCTGGCGAATGCAGTGGTTGACATGTGTTTAGCTTCCAAATCAAATTCTGCTTATAAAGCATTCGACGCTGCTGTTAATGCGATAAATACCGGGAATACGGGAGACATCCCACACCATTTGCGTGATACGCATTATGCGGGTGCCGCTGAACTTGGTCATGTAGGCTACCAATATCCACATGACTCCCCTATCGGCTCCTTTGGCGGCTGGGTTAATCAACAATATCTGCCCGACAAAGTTGAGGGCACGGAGTTTTATAGGCCTGTTCTCGCAGGTGAAGAAGTTAAGTTAGCGGCAATCTATGACCGTTTGAATGATTTTAAGAAAAAGAAAAAAAAGTAAACCAAAGGATGTTTACATAATACATTTATGTGAAACTCATTTTGGATGAAATCATAATAATAGAGTGATTTTGGAGATGATTATGTGACTTCGAGTGAAAAAATTTTGGGTAGCGACCGCCGCAATTTACTTGTGAAATTATTAAAGGAAGCGAGCACCCCCATACCTGGCAGAGAACTTGGTGAAATAACCAACGTTAGCCGACAAGTAATTTCTAGTGATATCACATTGTTAAAAGCAAAAGGCCAACCGATAATCGCGACGAGTCGCGGCTATGTCTATATGCATCCAATGATTGAACAAAATATGATTGAAAAGGTGATCGTTTGCAACCATACGTCGCAGCAAACGGAAGAAGAATTAAATATATTGGTTGATCACGGAATCACCGTCAAGGACGTAAAAGTTGAACATCCCATTTATGGAGACTTAACAGCATCTGTTATGGTTTCCAATCGAAACGAAGTGAAGAACTTCATCGATAATATTAAACAAACAAATGCATCATTATTATTGGAATTGACTGAAGGCATACACCTTCATACGATTGTTGCCAAAAATGAACAAGAAATTATAAACGCTGAAGATGCATTAAGAAAAGCGGATATGCTCGTCGAATGACGGCAATCCGCTTCCTTCGTTTCACTACCAAAATACGATTAAATCACTTAATATATCAAGCATCGTTGTTTCTTTTTTATCTTTATCTTTCGAAGATTGACCTTTAGATTTATTCGTATGTTCTTTCTTCAGTTCCCGCACAATCATTTCGAGTTCCCCGCGGTCTAGCCAGATGCCTTTGCAAGCTGGACAAACATCTATTAATACAGACCCTTTTTTTATTTCTTGTAATTTCATATCAACGCAAGTCGGACATAACATGTGCAACACTCCCCTGTTTTATCTACCAACTATTATTACGATTTTTATAATAAATGAGTTGATCAATCCATTTTCCACCTTCATAGAAAAAATCCTTCCTCACACATTCAAATTGAAACCCTGCAGATTCGGCAAGTTTTTGAGACGGCTCATTATCAACGTTAATTTGCAGTTCAATGCGGTGAAAGTTCAGTTCAGAAAAAAATAACTCTGTTGCCGCTTGAACACTTTCCTTCCCGTAACCTTGCCGGAAAAATTGATTGTGAATGGAATACCCCATCATGGCCCAATCATAATCCTGTCTTAGAATTTTAACCACTTCAATATTGCCTATATTCGCACCGTCTTCTTTTCTGAAAACTCCTAAAATATACACGTCATCTTGATCCGCGGTTTCCTGAAACCCTTTAATCCAGTCCACAAACCATTTTTTTGTATACGGCGTTGAATCTTCATAACCATCATCGTATTTATAAGTTGAGGGCAATCTATTATCAAACCCGATAGACCATTGTTCATAATCGCTACTTTGAAACGGTCTGAGTATTAGCCTCTCTGTTTCTATCATTAATCTTGTCATTCAATTACCTCCTGCATTTACATAACCTTATTATAACTAAGATTTGCAGTATTTGGTGTGAATTCCGGAATTCAAAATCAGAGAGGAATGTCTTTTCCCTTCAACTCAAATTGTTCGAACAATATAAATATGCTACGCTAATCCCAAGCATCACGAATATTCTGTATGGGGGAATTAAATAACATTGAGAAACCTAACAATTAAAGAAATGAAAGCTGGATTTAGTAATAAAGACTTTTCACCCGTGGAAGTCACCCATGATTATTTGGAACGAATTGAAGAATTTAACGAATTAAATGCTTACATCACTGTAAATAAGGAAATTGCATTAACACAGGCAGCCATTGCAGAACAAAGATACTTAGCTGGTGAGCCAACGGGAATTTTAGAAGGCGTTCCAATCTCCTATAAGGATAATCTGTACACAAAAGGAATTCGCACAACAAGTGGCTCCAAAATCGAAGAAGATTTCATACCAGATGTCGATGCTGGTATCGTCTCGAAACTCCAACGTGAAGGCGGAGTTAATCTGGGGAAAGTGAATATGCATGAGTACGCTTTTGGAATTACTTCCGAAAACCCTTTTTATAAATCTGTTAAAAATCCATGGAATACTGCGTACACACCAGGCGGATCTAGCGGTGGTTCGGGTGCGGCTGTAGCAGCTTCATTATGCGCTGCGTCAATCGGCACAGACACCGCAGGCTCCATTCGGATTCCGGCCGCGTCTACAGGTATCGTCGGGCTGAAACCCACTCATGGTTTAATCGTTGATACAAATGTTAGACATATATCTTGGTCGCTTGATCATATTGGTCCGCTAACAAAGAATATGAGCGATTTAGGAATCATGATGGATGCGATGACAGGTGATGATTATTCTAGTTCATTGTCAGAAGACATTCGCGGTCTGCGAATCGGCGTACCGAAAAACTACTTCAATGATTTGATAGAAAGTAACACCGCTACGTTATATACAGAAGCACTTACAAACCTTGAGACATTAGGCGCCATTTTAATCGAAGTTGACATTCCTTTTTCACAAGCCGATTTGGCCTATTCACTAAGTATCGGAATTGCAGAAGCTGGCTATGTCCATGAGAAATTTTTAGCAGAATCGATTGATTTGTATGGTAAAGATGTCAAAGCCTCTCTCGAATTCAGTCACTCGATACCGGCGTTAGATTATATCAAAGCCTTAAAAAGAAAAAAAGAAGTGTTTTCAAGTTTCGAAGATATATATACGAAAGTGGATCTATTGGCAACTCCAACAATGCCCGATACTACAAAGAAAATTGGAGAAACGAAATTTGAAATTAACGGCGTGATGGATAGTACATTTAATGCGATGATACGACTTCCCGCTGTATTCAACTTTACCGGACAACCTGCGCTGTCACTTCCTTGTGGGATTGCACCTAATGGACTGCCAGTCGGTCTGCAATTAGCTAGTTCAGCATTTAACGAGAGAACAATACTACGTGCCGGATACGCATATGAACAGGCATTTTTAGAATCATTTTATAAGGAACGAGAAAAACGCGTACTTAAATCGTAAAAATTACTGAAAAAATTTACGCAATAGACCGCTACCTCGCATATGAAGTAGCGGTCTAAATTTTTTTGCCATAGATCACGATTATTACAACAACAAATCGCCAACTAAAATAAAGGATTATTTTTTCTTACCAATACGTGAATGTCTTTTGTCAGCCGCACTTAATACAAACAACATAGCAATACCAAAAACAATGCCTTCTATAAAAAGCGTAGTCCAAATGTCGATAGGAAAAAAAAGTGAATACAAGAATAACAATAAACCAATTCCTAGTATTAAGGTTAAGCCTATACCAAATGCCACCTTTTCAGGCAATGCTTTTAATTTAGCTATCATTTTTCCACCTCCAAGTTTGTTTAAATTATTATTGGTCAGCAACACTATATTAATCAATCATAGCTCATAGTTAATAATAATGTAGGAAGTCTTCGTTCGAAATGAAACTAACCTGTTTCATTAGTTAGTTAGTTATTAAGTCCAAACAGAGTCTTTCCCCATGCCTATTTCTCGATCAAGTTGTTCCAAAAACGCCACCATAAATTCATGGCGTTCTTTAGCTAATCGTTTACCTTCAGCCGTCACCATTAATTCTTTCAGTAACAATAATTTTTCATGAAAATGCGTTACCGTAGCAGTCCTCTTTTTACGATAGTCTTCTTCCGACATTTTCGCACGTGCCTCTTCATTTGCATCGTATAATTTTCTTCCTCTGGCCCCTCCAAATGTGAAAGCCCTAGCAATTCCAATTGCACCGATTGCATCTAGACGATCTGCATCGCGAATAATTGCCCCTTCAATTGACGTAATCGCTTTTTCATTTCCCCCACTAAAAGATACGCTGTCAATACAAGCAATTACCCTATCAATCAATATTTCATCGGCTTCGTGCATTTCAAGGATTTCTCTTACCGATAAAGTATCTTCTAACTTATATTTCGCATCTTCAATATCATGAAGCAAGACGCTTAATTTAATAATAAATTCATTTGCTAATGGTTCTCTCACTGATATATCAATCGCATTTTTCATGACCCGATTGATATGATCCAAGTCATGACTCGCATCAAATTTCCGATAGATTTCTTCAGCCGTTGCCCGGCATTTTCGATATAATTGTTCCAGTTCCATCACCTTTTCTAAATTATTTTTATAACTACCCTTTACATTTCAGATAATTCCGGCACATCATTGACGTCCTTTGTCGATTCGTGTATAGTAATATCATCCATGTTGCATAATGGAAGGACATTGAAGGACTGAGGAGGGGCGTATATGTACCAAGGAAAAGTGAAATGGTTCAGCAATGAAAAAGGATACGGTTTCATTGAAGCGGAAGACGGAGAAGATGTGTTTGTTCACTTTACTGGCATTGTTGGTGAGGGGTTTAAAACGCTTGATGAAGGTGAAATAGTATCTTTTGAAATCACTGATGGGAATCGCGGACCTCAGGCGGCCAATGTCTCAAAAATAGGAAATCACGACTAACTGTCAACTACAAATCCCGCTAGCATATATATTGCTCGCGGGATATTATTTTGAAATTTTATTCAATTGACTGCCCAAAAATTTTAGTTGGTCACCTACTGTACAGCCATCTATACAAAATCGATGCGCTGCCGTCTTCCCTTTGTCTTTTGCAAGTTGGCTTTTCAGGAAACAACCATTGCAAAAAGTATCAATAACAGTATCGATTTCTAACATAATGATTGTTTTATCCATAAGAACCTCCATTCACGTTCATTTTAATGTCGATGGGCGGGAGATGCAAGTATCGTCGACAATTAGGGTATGCAATATGCCGAAATATAAACAAAAGTTAGGGTGATTCGCTTGATCGAATTATATACGGACGGGGCTAGTGCTGGTAATCCAGGAAAAAGCGGTATTGGTGTTTTTATCAAAGGTGAAGGGCATCTTATTAAGATTTCAGAGAGTATCGAACCTACAAATAATCATACAGCTGAATTCTTAGCTTTACTCCGCGGTGTGAAAGAAGTTGCGAAAATATCCCAAGGAATTGTATCCGTTCGTTCAGATTCTCAAGCAGTTGTAACCGCAGTCGAGAGAGAATTCGTTAAAAATGAAGCGCATAAACTAATTTTATCAGAAATAATAGAGCTGACAAGGTCTTTTGAGTTCTTCTTTATAAAATGGATTCCAAGTATTGAAAACAAAACAGCTGATGCGCTTGCGCGTGAAGGTATACATAAAAGAGACTGAATGGTTTTCTCCCATCCAGTCTTTTATTCATGATTTCATAAATGTGATTGTATTTTCAGTACTGTCATAAACAACCCATTCCCGATTATCAACAACTGAACCGACATTAACTAGTGCATTTCCCCCGGTCAGATCATAAGGAATTCCGAATTTTACTTTTTTAGATTCTCCATCAATCGAAAGCGCTGAATGATGACTATGACCATAAAAAACCAGTGGCCTTTCAACTTTTGCCTCTAGAAGCGTCCATGGTTTGCCACCCCATTTCCACTGATGGCCATGAATAATCTGCGCTTTTTCGAGCTCAATGACTTCTGGCATGGACTTTAAGAACTCGCGCAAGGATTCGCTTGTTTCAGTTATATAAAGAATTCGTTCTTCTTGATTCCCTCTTACCGACTGGAAATCCAACAGCTCAGTAAATCCTTTCGGGTTAAGCATGACCTGCTCAAGTTTTGTAAATTTATCTTCAGTAATATCTTTTTTACTAATTATACATTCATATAGATCACCAGTACCAAACACCGTCACTCCTGGCTCAATCTCTTCGATATGGCTAAGTACTTTTTCTAAGTCTTCTTTCGAAGAATGAATATCTCCAAGCAATACATACCTCATCTATCTCACCACTCTATCCTTTTTCGACCTTTGCATCCTCTTTTGAAACCCAATCACTATAGCTTCCCACATACAGACGGATATTTTCATGTCCATAGTGCGAGAGCATTGCAAAGAGTGGAGATGCTGTAACGCCACTCCCGCAATACACGGTTACTTGTTGATTGGAATTCGCCAAATTTGATATTTTTTCTTGTATCGATTCGTCAAATCGAAATTTCCCATCCTGTTTCAACTGTTCCCAATCAAAATTTAACGCACCTGGGATGTGACCCGCGACTCTGTCCAACGGTTCGACATCTCCGCGATATCGATTGGGAGCACGTGCATCGATTAGTTGATTAGCCGTTTCGCCTGCAACGGTTTTCTCAACAAAGTCCCGTGTAGCGTAAATCAATTCATTCCAACGAGGGTTGACAGACGATTTCTTTGGCAGAGCTGTTTCATTATCAACAGGTAAACCTGACGCCTTCATTTCTTCGAAGCCTTCTATGACGATAAATGCATTTTCAAATCCGGCGTATTGAAGGAACCACCATGCACGCGTTGCAAATGGACTCCCCCCGTCATCATATACAAAAATATTATCATCTAAATTCAAACCACTTCTCCTAAAAAGGTCACCTAGTGATTCCTTACTCGGCATAGGTTGTCTTCCGTCTTTTTTTGTTAAATCGGACAAATCCTCATTCAAATCCCAATGCACCGCACCGGTAATATGACTTTCATTGTATAATCGCTTACCTTCATTAGCATCAGCCAAAGAAAAACGTGCATCTATCCATTTTACATCACTCGCATTAACATCTTTAATTGAAACAAAAACGTTATTCAACTAGACCAACTCCTTTTGCAATGAATTGTATAAGTTCCGCCATTCATCGATTTTTTCAGTTTCTGTTAGTAGCGTTCGTTCAGATTCAATTTGTGTTAGGCATTCCTTTAATAAGTGGATTCTGAGTGCTTCCGCTTCTTCTTCAATTAATTGAACTACCCATACTTCAAGTCGATTCTTTTCACTATCAAGATAACGTTCAGTATCCTTTCTTAATAGTTCCTCAAGACGATTTTTCAGCTTATCACGATCGCCTCGTTCAAAAAATGATTTTTCATTTCTGAACAGTCGATTGACACTGCTATACGCTGCGGAGTCTGAAAATGGAAAGTCAAAAGATAATATATCTGTTTCTTTTGGTTCAAATAAGGTTGGTTCAAATACATCATCGATTTCTTTTAGTGATTGAACTTCTGACCGTTGTCTGCTAAGCAATTGCTTTGTCAAAAAGTTAGCGATACGTAAATTTGTTACCTTTAATTCTTGTGTTAGATCAAAACCAATCATATAAACTGTTTCATCAAGTGCAATCTTTAATGCTTCACTAGATGATTTAGCCGAAAAAACAGATGGATTATAGGCTTCTCTAAAGAAATCACTATAACGCAAAAACACACGCTGTAAAATATAATAAACAAGTTCATTCAATTCGTTCTTGGTACTCGTTTGAAATACTTCAATAAAACTGTCCGCATATTTCCTTTGAATGATTTCTTCTAAATCTGCCAATTCGGTTAGCCGCGCTGATTTTCTTTTCATGTTGTTTTCGGTACGTGTAATGAGAGAGGCTAACCGGTTCGTCGTTTTTATTGTTTCCTCGTCTAGTGATTGTACAGCCAGTCCTCTTAAGTCATGTTCCAAGAAATGATGAAAGTCATTTTCGAACAAATCCATCATTTTATTACTATGTTTTTCATTTTTTGCTTGCAGCGCTTGTAAACTAGAAATACCATGCACACGGGGGTTTCGAATGCCGAACTTTTGTAGTTCATTCCCAACAAACGATTGCACGAGTTCTGCTTCTTCATTACTGGAAGCCAAGTCAATTGCATTAACGATGAAAAACATCTTATCTAATTCAAATGCATCTTTTACGCGGCCCAATTGAATCAGAAACTCCCGATCCGCTTTGGCAAACGCGTGGTTGTAATAGGTTACGAAAAGCACTGCATCAGCATTTCGAATATAATCGAATGCAACATCCGTATGTCGAGCATTTATAGAATCAGCGCCCGGTGTATCAACAAGCGTTATTCCTTTTCGTGTTATGTCGCAATCATAATAAAAATCAATAGACTCCACAAAACAGCTTCGATTTTCTTCTGCAACAAATTTAACGAATTCATCTCGTTGCACCCTCAACACAGTCCCCAACGCATCTTTATAAGTCGGATACCCTTGTTTAAATGCTTCAATAAACGCTTTATGAATATGAAGTTTGTCATCTGTCAATTTTGTATTCAAAATCTCGTCGGTTTTAACAAAAGCTTCATCCAATGTTTCCACGGATGTTCCAAAAGCTTCAAATGAGCGTTTAACATCCTCTGTCATTCGCTCTACCGTTTTCAAGACAACATCAGCCGTCTCATCTTCCCTACCAGGACCTACCGGACATATGCGGTTTATCGTTGCGGTTGTCGGATTTGGCGAAACCGGAAGAATATTCTCCCCGATTAATGCATTGGAAAATGAAGACTTACCTGCACTAAATGCACCAAATAAAGCTACGGTAAATTCTTGTTCATCCAAGCGGTTTGCTTTTTTGCGTAAGTAATGTGCCATGTCTCTAAATCCAGGTACTTTCTCAACAGCCTGTGCTACATTTAACGCGTTTCGGCACACAGCTTCACTTCCAGACGACTGGACTTGATTATTTTGACCTTCTGATTCATTGAAAGTTGTGTGCTCAGTGAATACTTCTGTCTTTTTTTCCTCAACAAATTCCGTAATATGGAGGACCTCTTCTATACACCAAGTTTTTATGAGCTTGTTCCGATTTCCAATCACGATTGAAGATGGGTTTTCAACTTCTCCGTCAATCGAAGTCAAAAGATTTTCCAACACGCTAACATGATTAATTACTTCTAGCTTTTCTTCAAGAGTATCTATATCTTTATGAAAGCGGTCACTTTTCTCACTTCCATTTGTACGAATAAATTCAGAAACCTCCAATTTCCAATCCTCAGTTAAACGCCTATATGCCAAAATGATATTTGTTTTCATTTGGTTTGCATTATTAATAACTGTATCACCTGTCATAATATCTGAAGCATTGAAGTGCTTTTCCAGTTCTTCAAATGGAATGACTAGATTTAAAGAATCGATAGCAAGTGAACGATCATCCGTTAATAGATGCGAATCTTTTAATAGTCTCTTCATAAAAGTTTTTACATGGACTTCAATTTGCGTGTGAATAAGCTTGCTAATATTTTCTCGAAAAGAATCTTTTCGTTTTTCACGCTCTTCAGCAGTCTTTTTAGCTCCAAAAAGAAAACCGACTTTAAAATTTGGGGAGAGCGATTCCAAATAGTTTTTTAATAATTCCCTGGTTTCATACGGGGTAACGGCTGCATTTTCAATTAGGGCGGATAATCCCTGATCAAATGAATCTAAGAAACTCTCTTCCGTTTGAAGAGCAAGTGCCTTTTTCATTTTATTCAATTCGCTTTGAAGGGATTCATAATTAGTCCACTCATCCTCCGTAACCAGTGAAGAATTCGAATCTTTTTCCTCGACAATCTTCTCTTTTAAGAAACTTTTATGTTCTTCTTTTAGTTGAAGTATCGTATTATTTGCATTTTCTATGAACAAGTCTTTCCAATTACGCATCGAACCAGTAATTATTTCTTGCACTTTGGAAAAGTCATTATGCGGGTGATCCTTCACTTTTAAACTAGTATAGAAAACACCTTTAGGTTTTACTCCCCATAATTTAAACGAACTTTCAACTGATTGCTGAAACTTTTCAAATGACAATTCGCTTTCTCGATGTTTATCTATTTGGTTAATAATTAAATAGACATTCGGATTGTGACGCATTAATTCCTTCGTGAAACTAAAGTTCAATTCGGATTGGACGTGATTATAATCCATCGTATAAAATACCAGGTCAGCCAAATGAAGCGCGGATTCTGTCGACTGTCGATGAGCATCATCGGTTGAATCTACACCAGGCGTATCCATAACTGTAATGCCTTTTGGTAACGTAGAATCTTTATGGCCTATTTCTACTAATGATACAGAAAATCCATCTTTACTGTATGTTTTTACGGCATTCGGGAAATCATGACCTTCATATTTAAGCGCTTTTCCATCCATTAAATGAATGACCGCATAATCTGCATCAGACTTTTTGACTTTCACGATATTTGCACTTGTCGGGATTGGACTGGAAGGCAATAAATCTCCGCCAGTTAACGCATTAATCATCGATGACTTTCCAGCAGAAAAGTGGCCTGCAAATCCGATCATGTACTCTTCTCTTGCCAACTTTTTACCAAATAGCATGGCTTTATCATATCGTTCACTGTCTTCATTCTTTTTAAATAACTCACCATATGTCGCGGCTGTCGTTATTAGTTCAGTAATTTCATGTTGAAATTTCGGCATTAAACTTTCGATCCCTTCATCAATTTCTATTTACATTGTACCATTTCTTTCGACAAAAAAAGCGTCCCTTCACCAAATAGATGGCCAAGAGACACTTTTCTTATAAATTATAAAGTTTGCTGTATTTTTCAGATAAATAATCAGCTAAGTACTTTGCATTTAAACCTTCACCGGTCGTATCCTGAATAATTTCAAGCGGTTTTTTCATCTTGCCATGTTTATGGACATTTTCAGTCAACCAGTGCAAAATTGGTGAAAACTCTCCCTTCAATAGCAATTCATCAAAATTCGGAAGGTCTTTCAACATCGCGACTTTTAGTTGGGCAGCATACATATACCCTAATGCATAGGATGGGAAATAGCCAAATGACCCACCCGACCAGTGAACATCCTGAAGGACACCTTCACCGTCATTCTCTGGCGTCACACCTAAATATTCTTTGTATTTTTCATTCCAGACGCGCGGTAAATCCTGAACTTCTAAATCCCCATTGAATAATTCTTTTTCGATTTCATACCGGATCATGATATGAAGTGGATATGTTAATTCATCCGCTTCAATGCGGATGAAGGACGGTTTAGAAGCATTGATCGCTCGTAAAAATTCGTTTAACTCAACATCTTCGAATTGTTTTGGTGAATGACTTTTCAGTAAATCGAAATTATATTTCCAAAAGTTTTCATGATGCCCAACAAATTGTTCGTAAAATAGCGACTGCGATTCGTGAATCCCCATTGAAGTCCCATCAGCTACGGGAAGCCCCTCTAGTTCTTTGTCGATATTTTGCTCATATAACCCGTGGCCACATTCATGAATTGTTCCAAAAACGGCAGACCTGAAATCATGTTCATCATACTTTGTCGTTTGTCGCACATCACCAATCGTGATGCCCATCGCAAACGGATGAACCGTTTCATCAAGTCTTCCCGCTTCAAAGTCATAGCCGAGTTGTCTTAGAATTTCAAGGCTGAATTTTTCTTGCGCGTCCTTTGCAAATTGATTAAATAAAAACGATGTTTCTGGTTTGATGTCTGACGCAGATATCTTTTTTACAAGTGGGACAATCGTCTTTTTAAGTTCAGCAAAGACTTCATCTATGATTTCGGTTGTTAGTCCTGGCTCATATTGGTCTAGGAGCGTGTTGTAAGGATTCCCGTCTTTTTCACCCCAATAGCCGATAAAACGCTTTGTCGTAGCAACAATTTTTTCAAGGTAGGGTTGAAACATTTCAAAATCTGCTTTTTCTTTCGCTTCTTCCCATGCAGACTCAGACTGCGAAGTAAGAACCACAAATTCACGGTACTCTTCTGCTGGAATTTTTATACTTAAATCATATTCTTTTTTCACTTCTTCATACGTTTTTAACAAAACCGGATCAAGTGACTCTTTCTTCGCTTCTAGCTCTTCTAATAGTGTCGCCATCTCATCTGAAACGCTCAATTTGAAAACTTCAGCTGACAAGGTACCAACTGCTTCCGATCTCGATTCAATTCCCTTTTTCGGCGCCCCAGTTCGCATATCCCAATACATGATTGAAATCGCTTCCGAGTAGGCACGCATCTTTTTAAGTAAAGCCAAAAACCTGTCTTCAGTAGTCAACTTATTATCCCCTTCCCATGATAAAGTTCTATTTTATAGTAGCACAAGTATGGCCGAATAATCGATTTAATTCAGTGACAAAAGAGATGACACTGCATTCCGGTATCTTATTTCCCTGCACGCAATATAAAAAACGAGTCCTTTAACAAAAAACTGTTAAAGGACTCGCTATGGTTAATTAAAAACAACGTTTACTGGAAATAATCTTTCGATTTCATTCCTAACTTCTTGTTCAATAGGGTCTAATAATAAGTGCACCGTTCCGGAATCCGCTGATGTTCGGATTAACCTTCCCGCACCTTGACGAAGTCTTAACAACATAAATGGTAAATCGACTTCATTGAATGGGTCTGTTGCATGTTGCCGCCTTGCTTCAAATAATGGATCTGCCGGTGGGAATGGCAAGTCGTGAATAATTACTTGAGTTAAAGCGTCATTTGGAATATCCAACCCTTCCCATAATTTAAAGGAACATAATACTTGAATCTCTTTATGCTGGAATTCTTTAATAATTGATGATAATTCCCTTTCGCCTTCAAATGCCATTTGCGATTGATAACTCAGTGGGATTTGACTTTTGAACTGTCTCATCGCAAACTCCGACTTGAACAAAATAAGTGTCTGCTGGCCATTCTCCAAAAGTTCCATGACTTTATTCGCTTTTTCATTCATAGTAAGGTCATGTGCGTGAACTTCCATCACTTCATCATAGTCAAATGGCGATTCCACCGAGAATGATAGATATTCCTGTATTCCAAGTCCGTCAGCTAAATAAGAAAAATCTTCTTGTATAGAAAGTGTCGCGGACGAAAATACAATCGGGATACGCGATGAAAAAAGCTTTTCACGAAGAATATCAGTAACCAATCTTGGCATGACGACAAGCGTTAACTCGCCTTCAGGTTCTTCAATCCAGTCTACAGCATCACTATCCGTGATGAATAATGTCATCGAGAAAATGTATTGATCAAGATATTCTTCGACCATTTTCAACTCATACTCGGGAATTATATAAAGTTCACCCTCGAACACCAATTCCTCAAGAAGCGAGGTTGATAACTCGACTGCTTTTTTTCCTACATCGATAATATCTTTTACTTTATTAATCGCTTTTCTTTCATTATCTGATTGTTCGGCATGTGCGCTAAGCAAATCGAAAAACTCGGCATGTGTTTCAATTAAAGATTCCATTATCTGCAAAGTAGGTTCTCTAATATCATTGACCATGATTCTTTCCAATAAATTCAGCAAAGTACTATTTTGAACTTCATACGTGAGTGCTCTTTGTGCGGAGTACTCAAGAAGATGACCTTCATCAAATACAACCATTGACACTTCTGGCAATAATGGCAACTGTCCTTGTCTTTCACGAGAATCTTTCGTCCAAATATGTTCCATATAAAAATCATGAGAGCAGATAATGATTTCAATCGCTTCGCGGTAATGGTTTCTATGAATTGTTTGCCCACATCGATTTCTTAAATCGCATGCTAAACATTGTTGTATCGGATGAAAATTTACTGTATTCCACTCTTCATCACTTAAATTAGGATAATCCGAACGTTCACCGTACGGCACTATTGATTGCAGCGATCCCGAACCGTAAACAAAGTCTGGAAGGCTCACTTCAACATCTTCAATATATTCTTCGTCTAATCGATTAGATGCTTCATCTAGTCGTTTAAGGCATAAATACTGGTTGCGTGCTTTTGCTAGTCGTACATCTATATCGAGGTCAAGTGCATCACTTATCTTACGAATATCACCATCTTCTTTAACTAGCTGTTCAATGAGTGTTTCGTCCGCACATGATATAAGTGCCGGTTTTCCCGTATAACGCGCATAGGCAATCGCGGGAAGTAGATAGGCAATTGTCTTTCCGGTACCAACACCAGCCTCTGCGAAAAGAACTTTCTTTTCTTTTAATGCTTTTTCAATTTGAAATGCCATAAAAATTTGTTCATCGCGGCATTCAAACCCTTTTTCTGTTAAATCATCATATAGCGTATCCCCTATCCAGTCATTTAGCGAATCATAAAATGACTTTTCTTTCGATAAAGGAAATGGCATTCTTCTTTTCATGCAGTGAACTCCTCCCAATAGTGGTGCAAAAGAAGAGACTTCACACCTCTTCAACACGCAAAGATTATTGACGTTTACCCCAATACTGGTAATAATCTGTTCGGATAAAACCATTAAAGAGTTTTCGTTTCCTCGTTGCTTTTCTACCATACAAAGTTTCAAAGTTTTCCAAAGGTGAAATCATATAGACTGACCATGAAGGATGGTTTTTCATGACGTCTCCAAGAATTCTTGTTATTTCTTCGGCTTCTTCAAGTTCTCCGATTCTTTCGCCGTAAGGAGGATTTCCGACCATCACACCATTTATTCCTCGAATCTCTATATCTCGCAGGTCTTTGACTTCCCAGTTAATCAGATCAACAAAACCGGCTTCTGCCGCATTCTCTTGCGCAATTCGAACCATTCTCGAATCACTATCCGACCCTGATATTTCTAGTTGTTGATCATACTTCGCTAAATCTTCCGCTTCTTCACGAACACGATCCCAAACAGCTTCCTCAATCCACGGCCACTGTTCACTTAGGAATTCACGATTGGTACCTGGCGCAATATTTTGCCCGATCATTGCAGCTTCAATTGGAAGTGTTCCTGAACCACATAGCGGATCCACAAATGGACGCTCAGGACTCCAACGAGTCAATTTTACTAATGCAGCTGCAAGCGTTTCTTTAATAGGGGCATCCCCCTGGCCAATCCGATACCCGCGTCGATGAAGTCCTGTTCCACTTGAATCAATCGTCAACGTAACCTTATCTTTTAGAATGGATACTTCCAGCTTAAACAATGGTCCAGATTCAGGTAAAAAACCGCTTCGTTTATAGGCTAAATTCAACCGCTCAACAATTGCTTTTTTCACAATAGCTTGGCAGTCCGGAACGCTGAACAATGTTGATTTAACTGACTTTCCCGCAACCGGGAAAGCCGCATCTACCGGCAAGTACATCTCCCAAGGTATTGCTTTTGTACGTTCAAATAAATCATCAAAAGTTTTCGCATGAAACTCGCCTGCGATGATTCGAACTCTATCAGCAACACGTAACCACATATTTGCACGGGCAATCGCGGTTGTATCACCGCTAAAGTAAATCTTCCCATTTTCAGTTTTAGTTTCATATCCAAGTGCTTTTACTTCATCCGCAACAATCGATTCCAATCCCATTGCAGATGTGGCGACTAATTTAAATTCATTCATTTTCCTCAACTCCCAGTTCTCAATTCAATAATCCATACCCTTAAGTTACCTAAGAAATTCATACGTTTTTAATTAGTAAAATATACATTATGTCAAATAAGTATACCCAAAAACAATTCATTACAAATAAATCATAAATCCGATATAGGGTTTCTTTATGTATTCATTATTTTTCAGTTCAAAAAGAAAAACTCTCCTTTATATCGGAGAGCTGTTGTCTTTGATAAAAACCATAGGTAATTCGATAAGCCATGTTTTGTTCCCTAGTACTCAAACGGCTCACGCCTCGTACGCTGGGTGGTAATCATCTATCTACGAGTAAAAATACCCGTCTCTTCGTCCGTTGAATTCCTTCGGAAGAATGCCCCTACCATAGTTTGGGTTTCTCACTTGTGGGGTTTACCGCGTTCCATTCGATCCGTTTCCGAACCGACTACGTTTCTGTGGCACTGTTCGGGGAACCTCATCCATATTTACAAGAAGTAAACGTAGGATTTATTCCCGCCGTCAACGCGCAATGCGCGAAGCCCCGGCTTATTAATTCACCGAGCACAAACACTACGGACATCTCAGAACCGTGTGAGCATGGACTTTCCTCTACAAAGTCAAGCTTTGCAGCGATTACCTGAATACACGCTATGGTCTATTTAGTATACTATGTTTCGCATTAAATTTCAACGAAGCGACTTAGTTATTCTTGATCATGTAACTTGCTTCCAAATACATGTCTTTCAAGATTGGAGATTCGTTTCAGTAAATCAAAATTCGTTGCGCCTGTATTTCCAGCAGAAGGTCGCTTTTCCGCAGCTTCAAGTTCTTCTTTAATTCTATTATTTTCGGCTTCTAACTCCGCAATTCGTTTCTTCAATAATTGGTAGTCTTGAATGACATCATCTAAAAATAAATCGACTTCTTCTTGATTATATCCACGCATACCCGTTTTAAATTCTTTTTCAAGTATTATTTTCGCATCTAATTTAGTTTCCATGAAACTCGTCCTTCCATCTATCTTTCTTATGCGATATTATACCATATCTTGTCTGAATTTGTCTGTTTAAATACACTTAAACTCAGTCCTTGTCGTTAATTGCGCTTACCCGGGAAATAGTTTTCTTAATAGTCTTATTTCCCTTCTTTGAAACATTTCCCGTTGTCTTAAACGAAATCGCTCAGTCAAGTCCGGGTCTTCCGTCAGCAGCTGTTGTGCCCTCCTCGTATATAATAGCGCTCCCTCAAACCCTTTTACTTTATGCTCATGCAACTTGGCTAATTCCTCTAAGGCAATTATTCTTTGCCGACCAACTAGTCGGTCGGCGGCTATCTCGAAAGAAGCTATCGCTTCTTCAACGTGGCGTTTTCTTTTCATAATAAACCCGAAGTGGAAGTGGGTTACTGGATGTTCAAGTCCATATTCGAGAATAACTGCTTCGAGAACTTGGCTGCTACGGTCATACAACTTCAAATCTGAAAACCATTTGCCGATATTCGTTTGTGAAATTGCGGTTCCGCGGGTAGATGTTTCAAAGAGCAAATCCGTTGTCTCGATATAAAGTGTGACAAGTGAAAGAATATCCCACTCATTATGTTTTAGCACTTTCATCAATGGATCAATCCGCCCGCTTTTAACAGCGTCTTGATAAATAATCGGGGCTAAATGTCCTGGAATATCATCTTCTCGAAAAAAACCGATTTTCTTTTCTTCTATATTTACTAAACTAAACGAATCAACCTCTTCTTTCCATATTCGCCGTGAGCCATGCAGTAAATCTATATGTGCATGAGAAATGAGCGGCGGCAGCGAGTTTCGATTCATCGTCCACCGTGTTTCTACTTGAGGAATATCGAAACTTTTACCATTATACGTCACAAGATTTATATTATGTTTCCAAAGTCCAGATGCGTATAAGAAAGCGCGCTCATGATCGGGGCCAGGCAGTAAATATTGCGTAAGTTTGAACGCGTTTTTAGTTTGCTCAATAAATCCGAGAAGAAAAATGAGGGTGCCTGCACCTTTAAGACCGGTTGTTTCAGTATCAAAAAAGACTAATCGTTTTTCCAAATCGGGTGCTAATGGGTGAGTTTTATCAAGCGATTCCCATTTTTCCAAAGCATGATTTAAGTCGGACAAATAAATATTTCCATGTTTATACGCACTATCAAAACTAACTATGCGTTTATAAACAATCCCATGACTATTTTCTTCTTTCGTCAAACCCGCGGCTAACCATTCATCCTCGTAGAATGGTGAAGGTGGTAAAACTATTTCCCTTTCTATTCTCGGCTTTTCTGTCTTGGTTTTTTTTACAAGTTTTCTCATTTCCATTAACTTTTTCTCATAGGACACTTCTTTCTCCCCTTACCAGGGCGTTAAGAAGAGATTCAACGTCCTTTTTCATTCCAGTACCGGCTTCCTGAGCGCCGATACAAATTGGACAACCACCTTTGCAACTACAAGCTTTAATATGCTCTTTGGCTTGTTGAAACAAAGAATCCCAACGTGTATAAATTTTCTCGCTCAAACCAATGCCACCAGGATAGCTATCATAAATAAAGAATGTCGGTTTATCGGTATGAACCGCTTTGACTTGTGGTACTACATGAATATCACTTCGATCGCATCTGACAAACAAGGGGATAAAAGACTGAATTGCATACGCGGCACCTGTCATTGCATCCGTCAACTCAGATTCAGACCAACCTTTAGGCACTTCAAATGAGTACCAAGTCGATGATGTGTGTAGCTCAGTTGCTGGTAAAGAAATCGGACCGGAACCGATATTATCATGAGTCCCAAACCGAATCTTTTTAAATATAGTTGGGATAGCGAGAACTGCAATATCTCCATATGAACAAATACCATTTTTCGCCGAACTCGTCTCATCTTCGTTCATAACTTTTAACTCTACTGCTAAATTCGCATCTGTAAAATAATCGACATCCACTTCAGTCACGTAGGCTTTCTTTTCTTCCCAATCAAGCTTCTCAACTTGGTACTGGGTACCTTGATGGATATAAATCGCTTCTTCATGGAGTAGTGTCATCGCGCTAAATCGGTCCATCTCCCCGATGACAATTGTTCCTTTGGGGATTGTTTTATCAATAATGATGACATTCTCCTGAGCTGCCGAACGCAAACTCACTTCACTTGCTGGAAAACGGTCAGTCATCCAGTGCCACCGATCCGAAGTTTTGATTAGGACGCCTTCAGCTTCAAGAAACTCCAGAAGCTGTTGCACTTCAAACTCCCCGTATGTTTCCGTTAAGGAAAACGGCAATTCAAATGATGCGCACTTTAAGTGATCCATTAAGATAAACATATTATCTGGGTGAATTCTTCCTTCTTCAGGCGATTGGCCCAGAAGATAATCGGGGTTCTCAATAATATATTGATCAAGTGCAACTGACTGCGCAACATAAATAATTAAGGCGTCTTCTTGCCGCCTTCCAGCACGACCAGCCTGTTGAAAAGCGCTTGCGATATTACCTGGATACCCCGTCATAATACATGCTTGTAATTGCCCGATATCAATGCCTAATTCAAGTGCATTCGTACTGACTACCGTTTTTATCGAGCCATCGCGAAGACCCTTTTCAATTTTTCTTCGTTCCGAGGGTAAATACCCGCCGCGGTATCCCATCACAGAAGAATCGAACAGTTTCTTTTTTGTTAGTTCTTGCATATAAGTCACAAGCATTTCAACTCGTACCCGACTTTTGGCAAATATGATGGTTTGCATGCCTTCGCGGTATAGTAAGGAAGCGATATCCCTTACCTCCAATAACGCGCTCCGGCGAATGCCGAATGTCGGATGGACAACTGGTGGATTATAAAAAATGAAATGTTTTTTTCCAGCAGGTGCCCCGTTATTATCGATTAAACGCATTTCTGTATTTGTAAGAGATTCAGCTAATTCTCCTGGATTGGCAATAGTCGCGGAAGTGCAGATAAATACAGGATCACTGCCGTAATAATTGCAAATTCTTTTTAAACGTCGTAAAACATGCGCTACATGACTACCAAACACGCCTTTGTAGGTGTGTAATTCATCAATAATAATATATTTCAGATTTTCAAATAACGATACCCATTTTGTATGGTGAGGCAAAATTCCAGAATGTAACATATCAGGATTCGTTAAAACGATATGGCCCGATTTTCGTACCTTAGAACGAAGTCCCGGGGCCGTATCGCCGTCATAAGTGTAACTTAGAATAGTTTCTTCACTTGCTTCGATTAAGCCATGCAGATCGCTCAATTGATCTTGTGCAAGGGCCTTCGTTGGAAATAAATAGATTGCTCTTGATGATTCATTTTCTAAAATGCTTTGAAGAACAGGTAAATGATAACATAGAGATTTTCCGGATGCAGTAGGCGTTACCGCAGTAATCGATTCACCATTGTATGCTGAATCGAACGCGTCCCTTTGGTGACTGTATAACTGCTCAATGCCTTTTGTCTTTAAAGCTTTAATAATTGATGAATGAAGTACTGCTGGAAACTTTGCGTAAGTCGCAGATTTACCTTCAATTTTTCTGTAATGAATAATATTTTCCGAGAACGAGGAATCCGATTGTAGTTTAGACAGAACTGAACTAACTGAAGTATTTCGAGTCATCTCAATTCCCTCTTCCTTTCCTCTTCGATTGCATCTATAAACGTTTTTAACGTATATTCGGCAGAACGAATCGTTAGCACGAATCTTTTTAAACCAGTTTTCTTATAAAAAGACTGAACGATAAATTGTTTCATCCCGTCAGTTAATGTGTCAATCTGGGATGGATGGACATATTTCGGTCTTGCGACTTTAATCCAAGCATAAGACTCCTCCGCCCATTCATCTAACATCGCGTGATATTTATCTGCATATGGTTTTACTTCTTCAAAAAAGTCAGGATCTCTATCTAAACGTCTCATCTCTGTATGACGTTCTAGACATTCTTGGCAAACAGAAAGGAGTATTTTACATTTTTCTTCTAAATTCATATATTAATCAGCCTCTCGAATTCTTTCTTCTATTTTACCAGATTAGTCATCCCTTAACCAATATCTAGCGAACACATATTCTTGGAAATAATATTTATTACGAAGCAACGGAAACTTTCTTGTTGCTAGTCCGTCCAATGCTTATGGTATGATGAATAAATGCGAGGTGGTACAAATGACAATTAGGTATCCGAACGGTAAAAAATATGTGCCCGTTCGAACAACAAACCCTCAAAAAATAAGCAATCATTCTTTTAGTAATCGTGGAAAAACATTAGAAGAGGATTTGAATGATTCCAATGAGTATTATTTGACCCACAACATTGCTGTCATCCATCAAAAACCAGTTCCGATTCAAGTAGTAAATGTAAATTACCCTTCCAGAAGCGCTGCGGTCATCACGGAAGCTTATTTTCGAACCCCATCCACAACGGACTATAATGGTGTTTGGAATGGACATTATCTTGATTTCGAAGCGAAAGAAACTAAAAGTAAAACGTCATTTCCTTTGCAGAATATTCATGAACACCAAATGATTCATATGAAAAACGTTACAAAGCAAAAAGGGATTGCGTTTGTTATTGTGAAATTCTCTACGTTGAACCGACATTTTGTCGTCCCATATGACGTGATTGAGGCTAAATGGGAGAGAATGAAAGCAGGCGGTAGAAAATCTATTGCACTACTCGAATTCGAAAGCGAATCGATTGAAATTGAACTTGGATTTATGCCTAGTATCGATTACTTAGGGGCGATTTCGGATATAGTAAACCATGAAGGTAATATTGAAAGGTAGGAAATATATATGAGTGATAAACTAAATTCAAGGGTTGAGCGTCGAAAGGCTCAAGAAAACGCCCGCAATAAAAAGCCAAAGAATACAAAAGGTGTTATTAAAAAAGTTTTTCTTACACTAGTTATTCTTGGGTTTGCAATATTAATTGGCGGAGCCGGTTTATTTCTTTTTTACGCTAGTTCATCTCCTAAACTCGATGAAGAGTTATTGAGAGACCCGGTTTCATCTGAGTTTCTAGATCGAAACTTGGAAGTTTTTCACACGACTGGATCGGAAAAAAGAGAATATGTAAACTATGATGAAATTCCGAAGTTAATGGAAGATGCAATTCTAGCAACAGAAGACGTCCGTTTTTATTCCCATCACGGGATGGACTTCAAAAGACTGGGTGGTGCGGTTCTCGCAAACTTTAGAAACGGATTCGGTTCTCAAGGCGCGAGTACCTTGACACAACAAGTGATTAAGAACTCATTTTTATCCGCTGATAAAACGTTGAAACGTAAATCGCAAGAAGCATGGTTGGCGTTCCAACTTGAACGAGAGTACGATAAAGAAGAGATTTTCGAAATGTATTTCAATAAAATATTAATGTCGGGTACAACTTATGGATTTGGAACAGCAGCTGACCACTTTTATGGAAAAAAGTTAGCTGATCTCGAACTTCATGAAGTCGCAATGTTGGCTGGTCTACCCCAAAGCCCGAACGGATACAATCCATTCAATAACCCAGAACGTGCTGAGAAACGTCGTAACATTGTCCTTGGATTAATGTATCAACATGGGAAAATTACAAGAGAACAGATGGAAAAGGCACGAACAGTTGAGATTACTTCTACTCTACGTGATGAAGATAATAGAATCGTAAATAAAACGACAAAATATCCTGCCTATATTAGTCTTGTTCTCAATGAACTAGAAAATGCCGGAGTAGATTTAAGTGAAGGTTTACAAATTCATACGACATTAGATCCAAAAGCGCAAGAAACTGTAGAAAATGCATATAACTCAGTTAACTTTACGGATGGTATTGATGCGGGATTAACCGTACTTGACACGAAAACTGGAGAAGTTGTCGCAGTCGGCGGTGGACGTGATTACAAATATGGAAACTGGAACTTCGCGACGCAAGAAAAACGTCAATTAGGTTCAACCATTAAACCATTATTATCTTATGGTCCTGCAATAGAATATTTAAATTGGTCAACTGGTCAAACGGTGGTTGATGAACCTTATACGTATAAGGATCGGAATAAGACACCTGTTAATAACGTATATCCTACCTTTAAAGGCCCGATAACAATTCGGGAAGCACTCTATTTTTCAAGTAACGTGGCTGCCGCCAAAGTTTATGATGAAGTTGACTTTGGAAGAGGAAATGACTTTGCTGCTAAACTTGGAATCAAGATTAATGATCAAAACCACGCAAATGCTTTGGGAGGTACTAAAGAAGAATTCTCCACGCTCCAACTTGCGGGTGCTTACGCCGCATTTGGAAACAAAGGCGTTTATACAAAACCGCATGCGGTTACTAAAGTTGTATACCGTGACGGAAAGACAGAAGAAAGTTTAAAACCAGAACCGGTCGTTGCTATGAAAGATTCCACTGCCTACATGGTGACCGATATGCTTAGAGATGTGTTAACAGTTGGGACAGGAAAAAGAGCTAATGTATCGGGACTTGATATTGCTGGTAAAACCGGCACTACAAACCAGGCAGTCGATTCATGGTTTGCTGGTTACTCTACGAATTACACAATTGCAGCGTGGGGTGGCTATAAGGACAGAACACCGATGAATGAAAATTACGAGGGTCAGCGATATGTGCCACAGGATTTATTTAATGTCGTAATGCAAGGCATCTCGGCTGGAAAAGAAACAGCCAATTTCCAAAGGCCTTCTTCAGTGGAAGAAGTAAAAATTGTTTATGGTTCCAATCCTTTAATGAGAGCGAGTTCTTCTACGCCTTCAAGCATGACGCGCACAGAACTATTCGTTAAAGGATCAGTGCCCAAAGAAATCGCAAAAGAAATCAAACTTGATGCCCCAACAAAACTTAAAGCAGATTTCGATGAGAAGACAAACTCCATAAAATTAAAATGGAATCATAAAGCCCCTAAGTCAAAAACACTTAAAGGTGATGTAGAATTCATCGTGTATGCAAGTGTGGATGGCGGAGAGAAACAAGAAATAACGAGAACTTCAGATAATAAGATTACTGTTCCTAACATTGAAGGCGGTAAAACATACACATTTGAAGTAGTCGCTTTCCTCGGGGATCTTACAAGTGACCCTGCCTCGATATCGATACGGGTCGAAGCAGCAGAGGAACCGGAGATTGAAGAACCAGAAGAACCTGTAGAACCGGAGGAACCAATCGAGGAAGAACCAGAGGAACCGATAGAAGAACCCGAAGAACCCGTAGAACCTGTGGAACCAGTGGAACCTGAACCAGGTGAACCGGAAGAACCAGGGGAACCTGAGGAACCTGAGCCAGGAACTGAAGGTACAAATAATGGCGGAAACAACGGAAATGATGGAAATGATGGTGAATGACATTTCCCCTCCCTTTCTTATTTTAATGAATCGGGCTTTTCTTTCACCAACGTCATATATTGTCTAACCAAAATCATTAAAAAAGCTGAAGTTCAAACGCTACATGGCGCTTGAACTTCAGCTTTTACTTTTTCATAACGAAAAGTCGTGCCGCTTTCTTTTTGGTTTCTGCGTAGAGTGCATCCAGTTGGATGTAAGCATAGTGACTAGCGATTCTATCTTTTACAAATTGGAGTCGTTCTGTCCCGTTTAGAGGAAGCAGAAGTAATTCAAGCTTTCCAGTGCGTTCATTTAGCTCACTTCCACCGTATTCAAGAAGCTCTATATAATTAAGAATTGCCTGTTCCATATATGTGACTGCTTCTTTATTTTTCAAACTATAAAGGTGTTCGATTTTCTCTTTCACTACATCCCATTTATCAAAATGTGGGGCAAGAAGATCTTTGGAAAAACGATTCAATTATACTTCCCTCGCTTTCATCCGCTTCTTGCCTTCTCTACAGATAGAGAGCAACGGACATACCTCGCATCCGGGATTCCTTGCTTTACAATGATAACGCCCGAAGAAAATAATTTGGTGGTGCGTATTCGTCCAATTATCCAGTGGCGTCCACCGCATTATTTTTTCTTCGACAGCAAGCGGTGAATCTTTCCAGCGATTCATGCCGAGTCTTTTTGCTACGCGTTCAACATGTGTATCTACGGCAAGCGCAGGAATACCGAATGCATTTGATACGACTACATTTGCCGTCTTTCTTCCAACGCCAGGCAAAGTCATTAATACATCACGATTTGCCGGTACTTCCCCATTAAATTTATCAATTAGCAATTGGCTGAGTGCTTGAATGTTTTTTGACTTATTACGATATAAACCAATCGATCTAATATCATCTTGCAATTCTTCAATGTCCACAGCGAGATAATCTTCTGGCGTTTTATATTTTTGAAATAGCTCGGCGGTTACACGATTGACAAGAACATCTGTACATTGTGCAGAAAGAAGTGTTGCTACTGTTAATTCAAATGGGTTTTCATGCACTAATTCACAATGTGCATCTGGAAACATTTCTGCAAATTTCTCCAAGCAAAATTCCCATTGTTTTTTGGTTAGCATTGTATCCCCCTAATCTCGTTCTTCGAGCCAATTATAAAATGGAACTCGTTTTACTTTGACCGTTTTATCTGTTTGTGACGGACGATTGCCCACAGTCCTAAATTTCTTCGTTTGCTTTTCAACATCTGCAATTGTTTTGACATTTTTCTTTTTCCATTCAAATAGGATTCGATCGATGTACCGAAGGCTTAGTTTTTCGGCTAAGACTGCTTCTTTTAATGCGGCTCTAATGATTTCAACTGAATGGCCATCATCATCCAACCACATGCCAATTGATTCTGATTCCATTGGAGATAAAAATCGACCAAATTCCTGTTCAAACAATGAAAAGATTTCTCCTTCTTCGTTCTTATCCATTTCTTCGACCTTTTCTTTTTCTTCAAGAACGATTTCATCCGTCAAGCGTTTCCATAACGGATATAAAGAAAAGGATTCATATAAGACACCTTTTGCGTCTTCACTCTGATTAATTTGCAGAAGACCATATTGCATAAGTCTTTGCAAGATAGTTGAAACTTCATTTTCAGATAAATGCATACGTTCGGCAAAGTCAGTTGGGGTCGGAAACTCGTTTCCAGCCGCTCTGTAAGCTGTCATATGCATGATTAGCATTGCATCTAAATCTTTAATGCCAAGACGTTTATAATTGTGAAAAAAAAGCTGGGAAATGGTTACATTCCCCTGCTCAATCCAAATTTGGAGTCGATTATCTTGCATTGTTATCCAGACTCCTTTCTATATTAAAACTTCAAGTCAAATCTTATGGATACAATCTGTTCAGCAAGCGTGGAAAAGCAGCTGTTTCACGAACATGACTTGTCCCTGAAATCCAGGCGACTGTCCGTTCTAAGCCTAAACCAAAGCCGGAATGCGGAACTGCTCCGTATTTACTCAATTCAAGATACCACTGGTAAGCATCCTCATCGAGATTATGTTCTTTAATCCGTTTTTTCATTAATTCGTAGTCGTAGATTCGTTCAGAACCGCCGATAATTTCTCCGTAACCTTCAGGCGCAATCATATCAGCACATAATACGACGTCATCACGGTCAGGGTGCGGTTGCATGTAAAATGGTTTAATGCCAATTGGGTAGTGCGTAATGAAAACGGGCATATCAAAGCTTTCTGCAATCGCAGTTTCGTGCGGCGCTCCGAAATCGTCTCCCCATTTTATATCATCAAAGCCATTTTCATGTAGAAAAGCAATTGCGTCATCATATGATATACGAGGGAATGGCGCTTGAATTTTTTCTAGTTTTGAAATATCACGATCAAGTCTTTCAAGTTCAAGCGAACAATTTTGAAGAACCGATTGAACAATATGCGTAACATATTGTTCTTGAACTTCCAGGCTCTCTTCGTGTTCAACAAATGCCATTTCGGGTTCAATCATCCAAAACTCAATTAAGTGGCGGCGAGTACTTGATTTTTCTGCACGGAATGTCGGTCCGAATGAAAACACTTTTCCAAGTGCCATAGCAGCCGCTTCCATATATAATTGTCCTGATTGTGAAAGGTATGCATTTTCATCAAAATATTTTGTTTCAAAAAGTTCAGAGGTACCTTCAGGTGAAGAACCTGTCAATATCGGTGGATCCACTTTCACAAAACCATTCATATGGAAAAATTCATAGGTTGCGCGAATGATTTCATCACGTATTTTTAAAATAGCGTGTTGTTTTCTTGAACGAATCCATAAATGGCGGTTATCCATTAAGAATTCTGTACCATGATTTTTGGGTGTTATCGGATAATCTACCGCTGCACTAATTACATTCACATCACTTACTTGTAGTTCGAATCCAAAGGATGATCGTTCATCGACAACAACTTCTCCTGTGACATACAGTGAACTTTCTTGTGTAATTGCTCTTGCATTTGCAAAAGCTTCTTCTCCGACTACTTCCTTAGTAACGACCCCCTGTACAAAACCCGATCCGTCACGTAATTGTAAAAAAGCGATTTTCCCACTTGATCTTTTATTTGCAAGCCATCCACCAATGCGTACTGTTTCTCCGACGTGGTCTGGCATTTCATGAATCATAATTGTTTTCATAAGAACCTCCAAATAATAGTCATTACTGTATTTTTTATTCTTTCCAATTTTCTCGCACAAAATTATCGATTCGACGGATTGCTTCTTCTATTAAATCGATTGAAGTTGCGTACGATAAGCGAATTGTCTGTGGTGAACCGAATCCAGAACCTGGAATGACCGCTACATTTGCTTCAGTCAATAGCGCTTTCGCAAAGTCGTCTACATTTGCATAACCTGTTTTCTCTAGTGCTTCTGTCACTTCCGGCAGTAAATAGAATGCGCCGTCCGGTTTGATAACTTCAAAGCCCGGGATTGCGGCTAGTTGAGGATATACTTTGTTTAGACGTGATTCGAACGCTTTACGCATTTCTTCCACAGTGTTCTGCGGACCATTGTATGCCTCGATTGCTGCATATTGTGAAGTTGTTGTCGGATTTGATGTCGAGTGGCTCGCAAGATTAGTCATCGCCGTCACTACCTCTTCATCCCCCGCGACATAGCCAATTCTCCAACCTGTCATTGAATGCGATTTGGAAACACCATTGATAACCAGTGTCCGTTTTTTTGCGTCCTCAGATAGTTGAGCGATAGAGATATGTTTTTCGTTGCCATAGACAAGTTTTTCATAAATCTCATCGGATATAATCCAGATATCTTTTTCCTCACAGACTGCTGCAATTTCACGTAATTCAGCTTCAGTATAAATCATGCCAGTCGGGTTTCCGGGTGAATTAATGATGAGTGCTTTTGTCTTATCAGTTATTGCATTTTTTATTTGTTCAGCAGTTACTTTAAATTGTGCAGCCGAATCCGCTTCAATATGTACTGGTACACCGCCCGCAAGTTTGACTTGCTCAGGATAACTTACCCAGTAAGGTGTCGGGATGATGACTTCATCATTTGGATCAAGTATTACTTGAAATAGCGTATATAGAACATGTTTGGCGCCAATCCCAATCATTACTTCATTTCGCGTATATGTCAGTTGTTGATCTTTATTTAATTTATTGATAACAGCATCTTTTAATTCGACCAATCCACCAGAAGGTGTATATTTTGTTTTTCCTTCTTTCATCGAGCTAATTGCGGCTTCTAATATGTTGTCAGGCGTGTTGAAATCTGGTTCTCCTGCCCCAAGACCAATTATATCGATGCCGGAATCTTTCATCTGCTTAGCTTTTGCTGTTATCGCCAGCGTTGTTGATGGTGTAAGTGTATTCACTCTGGAAGCTAATCTTTTTGTCAACAATATCTCTCCCTTATAAGTTTAAAATTCTTTTCCACCACTGCCCACTTCCAAAAAACACATAAACATAGTTCAGTTTTCCATTTTCTCCGATGAATGCAACTTCCCAAACGGGTTCTTCTTCTTCAATCCCAAGCGTTACATGGAGAACTTTGTCAATGGTCAGTTCTTCCGCAACGGTTTGTATCGCTTCTTTAGCCGTGATTCCGTCGCCGACTTTCAGGCTTTTATAACCATCTTCAACAGAATCCTCTACAAAAACCACAATTTCATCACCTTTTTCATCGACACCGAAAACGGTCATGAATGATTGGGTGCCATTATACGGTTGTACGGAATTGACGGATACTAATTGTCCCGATTCAATCGCTGCTTTTGCGGCGGCTTCTGTCGACACTGTCAATGGCTTGTTTGCATTATAAAATACTGTGATGACAATGACAGTTGTCAATGTAATAAGAAAGACGGTTATAAATTTAATCCAATTAAGCATATTCTTTCACGTCCTGTAAATCGTAGAAACGATTTTTTTCATACAAATCCATTATAGCAATTTTCGAGTTCGTTAACCATTACTTGAAGCGGCACTTTTTTTATTGGCACGTCTGGAAGTGATGATAAAAATTGCTTTCCGTAAGATTTTGTATCAATGCGCCTATCCAAAATTATAAAGAAACCTTTATCCGTTGATGAACGGATCAATCGTCCAAAACCTTGCCGCAATCTCATGACAGCTTCCGGGAGCGCATAATAGGCGAAAGGGTTTAGTCCTTGATCAGATAAAACAGACGCTCTAGCTTTAAATAAGGGGTTCTCAGGCGATGTAAATGGCAGTCGAACAACAATTACGGCCGAAAGTGCGTCACCCGGAACATCGACTCCTTCCCAAAAGCTGCTCGTACCAAATAATACTGAGCGTTGATATTGATTGAATGATTTTAACAATTTCATGCGACTGCCTGGTGTAATTCCCTGTGCAAACAGCGCGTAGTCTTCTAATTGTTCACTTTCTGTAATCAGGTCATATGTCTTTCTTAACATATCCTGTGAAGTGAAGAGTACGAACAACCTGCCACCAGTAGCCATAACCGTACGAATCACAGCATCCGTTACGGCTTCAATGTAATCCGTTTGCGATACCCGTTGAATTTCAGGCATATCTTCTACAATGTAAACTTCTGCGCCATCATAAAAATCGGCTGGTGCTTCGAAAGTTTTCAAAGGAACTTCATCAGATATCCCAAGTTTCTGTGGAATATAGCGATTGTAATTCGGAATTGACATCGTACCAGAGGTCCATACGACTCCCGTTTTATCGTCATTAAGCTGTTGGATTAATTTACGGATTGGAATCGAGCTTTCTAAAGGGCTTTTAACAATCACTAGACTTCCCGGTACACTCCGTAAATCCTTTTCCATCCAAACCGTAAAATTTTGAAGGTCTTCATCTAAGAAGATTTCAACCCATTCTCCCGCTTTAATTTTTATCTCCCTTATCCAATAAGTCCATTCAGACAAGTAAGCAAGTTCACTCCGGGACATATTGTTTTGGTGTTTAGCTAAACGGGCAATAAAAGCTTCTGCATGATCAATGTAATTCGATATTGTTATAGCCACTTTATTAAAATGTTTGTTCATGGACTTCATGCCAGTTAACGGGTAAACTTTTCGATTACCTTGTTGTTTCCGAATTGCATTTGGTTCATAATTCGATAATACGGCTGTTGCATAATCAAATGCTTCTACAAATCGAGTAAATGAATTTAATAAACCATCTTTCATACTACGATTCGCGAATTCAAATCGATCGTTGATTGAAAATAGCCCATGTAATAACTGACCTTCAGCTTCTGAACCAACTTGGCCCATGATATATTTCCAATTCGTATAGGAAAAAACAATTTCATTATGCCTAAGCGCTATTTGTCCCATTTGATGTGCTTCGTCAACGATTAGCCCACTAAGCGAATTAAAAATTCGCTTGGAGCGATTACTATCGGCCAGTAGCATCGAGTGATTTGTAATAATGAAGTTTGAACTTGAACATTCCGAGACAAGTCTCAGGTGAAAATCAGCTTGATATTCATCCGGTGCCATTCGCTCGGAGCGTTTGCGAATACGATCAACAAATAATTGACCACCGCCAGAAACATTTAGATCCTCCAAATCACCTGTCCTTGTTTCCGTGAGCCATACGAGGATTTGCATGATTGTAAAAGTTTCATCATAAGATTGCTCCGAAATCGTCAGTAGTTCTTCGAATTTCCCCAATGAAATATACTGTTCTCTACCTTTTAAGACTGTTGCCTTTAGTTTTGCGCCAAATATTAAATCAAGCTTTTTCAGTTCTTCGTCAACAATTTTGTCCGCTAAGTAATTCGTATATGTACTAATGACAACTGGCTTTCCCGTTTCCATGGATTGAATTGCTGCCGGTATTAAATAAGCGATGGTTTTCCCAATGCCCGTTGGCACTTCTGTTGCTATTTCAGATTGCTCACTTAACGTTTCCTGCACAGCATCCATAAACCTAAACTGTGACTCTCTCCGCTCGAATTTTGGGAAGGACTTTGTTAGTAGTTCAGTTTTCTGGTTGTCATCAACAGGATAGTCAAAATGGCTGATTTCAACTTTGTTTTTGCTCTCGATATTTCGATAAGGAATACCGCGAAACACCGAATATTCTGCAGAAAGTTTTTTGTCCCTAGTTTCTTTTAATGCATCATAAAAAAGAGCAGCCAAATCGGTTTTTAAGCGAAATGATTTCTTATGCAATAATTCAATTGTGGCAGAAGGCAAAGTTTGAAGTTTTCTTTGACAAGCAAGTAAAAGCTCACTTGTAGCCTCAGCGTCATCATCGGCTCGGTGTGCGGCGGGTAAGGAAATATTCAGGTCTTCCGCAATATCCTGCAATCTGTAGCTAGCGGATGATGGAAAAATTATCTTGGATAATTCGACTGTATCAATTTTTCTTCCAGACCATTCAGCAAGTCCGCAACGTTTGAATTCATTTTGCAAGAATGATAAGTCGAAATCAGTATTATGTGCAACAAAAATAGAATCCTCAAGAAGATTTCGAACTTCCTCAGCAATTTCTTCAAAATACGGGGCATTTTCAACATCTTCATCTGCAATATTTGTAAGCTGTCGGATAAATGGGGGAATTTTTTGACCAGGATTTACAAACCGGACAAACTTTTCGGCAATTTCACCATTTCTAATAAATACAATCGCAATTTGAATGATTCGATCCCCTTTGGGTGACGAGTGGCCGGTTGTTTCCAAATCAACAACTGCAAACGTTTTTGTTTTCATAAAATCATCAACTTCCTGTTAATCAATGCTACATGAGATTATACCATATTCTGCGTGATAACAGCGATTACCAGACCAAAATTATGTAAAAATAAATTTGAACCATAGCAATTGAGGAAAAAATAAAAAGTATAGGAGTGGATTCCCCCTATACTTCCTACTTTATAAAGTCATGCTAGGTTCTTCTTTTATGATTTCCTTAACTTTATTACGCTTATCCATCAGCAATACTGTCGGTATATGTTCTTTTGCTTCTTCATTAGACACGTATGCATAAGACAAAATAATGACGATATCGCCCTTTTGTACGAGTCTGGCTGCGGCACCGTTTACACAAATAACGCCACTTCCCGCCTCGCCCGCAATAATATATGTTTCAAAGCGCGCGCCATTGTTGTTGTTAACGACATGTACTTTTTCATTTGGCAACATATCAGCAGCATCGAGTAATTCACTATCAATTGTAATGCTACCGACGTAGTCAAGATTCGCTTCCGTGACAGTCGCTCTGTGTAATTTGCTATTCATCATCATTCGAAACATATTCTTCACCCTTTGTTGACATAATTATATTATCTATCAACCTTGTTTTTTCAAATTTCACGGCACAGGCAATAATGGCTTCTTCAGCTTCAGGCGTATAAGGTAAAAGCGAGGGGTAAGCTAATAAAGAAACATAGTCTATTTGAGCTGAACTATTGTTCGTAATCTGCTCCGCAACTTCTTTCTCTACTTTTCTTACCGAAACACCTTGATCGAATAACACTTTCCCGTTTTCCAATGCTTGGTGAATGACTGGTGCGACTAAACGTTCTTCCCCCGACAGATTCACATTGCGAGAACTTTTAGCCAAGCCATCTTTTTCACGAACTGTGGGCACTCGTTTGATTTTCGTTCTCAAATTAAAGTCGCGCACAAATGTTTCAATAATAGCCAATTGCTGTGCGTCCTTCATACCAAAATAAGAACTGTCGGGATCGACGATATTAAATAATTTCAAAACTACTTTTAAAACACCGTCGAAATGTCCTGGCCGCTTAGCTCCGCAAAGCGACGTAGCTTGTGAACCTGGTAAAATCTGTATCCCACCGTCGTGCGGATACATTTCATCTCGATTCGGCATAAATAATATATCGACGCCCGCCTCAGATGCAAGCTTTGAATCATACGCTTCGTCCCGTGGATAGGCTTCAAAATCTTCACCTGGTCCAAATTGAGCGGGATTGACAAATATACTCATGACGACAATATCATTTTCTTTTCTAGCCTGTTCTACAAGACTAAGATGTCCCGCGTGAAGAAATCCCATTGTCGGCACAAACCCTACTGTTTGATGGTTTCTCTTATTTCGATCTATTAATTCTTGTAATTCACTAATTAGTCTTATCGTTTTCATCGTTTACTCACCTTGATTACTTCCGTATAGCGCACTCAACTCTTCTTCTTTCATCGTAAAACGGTGGCGATCTGCTGGAAATGACCCTTCCTTAACAGCCTCAACATAATCTTTCAGACCATCCCTGATGACAGTGCCCGAGTCAGCAAACTTTTCTACGAATTTAGGGATATGATGACTGCCGTACTGAATGGTGTCATGGAAGACGAGTACTTGACCGTCCGTCTCTGCGCCAGCTCCGATACCAATTACAGGAATTGAGATAGCTGCGGAGACTTCTTTGGCCAATTGATATGGAATACATTCAAGCACAAGCATAAACGCTCCTGCTTCTTCACAAGCCCGCGCATCGTTAATTAACTGTTCTGCTGCCTCAGCAGTTTTAGCTTGGACTCTGTATCCGCCAACAACTCCTGCATGTTGTGGAAGTAAGCCTAAATGTGCAACGACTGGAATCCCAGTATTCGTTAGAAGATCAATGACATTAATGACTTCTCCTGCGCCTTCAAGCTTAAGCGCATTCGCTCCAGTCTCTTGAAATATTCGGATTGCTTCTTGCAGCGTTCTATCATAAGAACCTTGATACGACCCAAATGGCATATCAACTGCGATGAACGTATCCCGGGCACCGCGCCTGGTTGCTTTTCCGTGGTGAATCATGTCGTCAACTGTTACGGCAACTGTTGAATCATAACCAAGAACAACCATTCCCAGTGAATCGCCTACTAGAATGATATCCACCCCGGCTTCTTCTGCTAATTTTCCCGATGGATAATCGTATGCGGTAAGCATGGCGATTTTCTCGTTCTCTCTTTTCATTTTAATAAAATCTGATGTCGTTTTCATTTTCTTTTCTCCTCTCCTGGAAGAAAACCAAAAATAAAAACCCTTCTATCCAAAAATGGACAGAAGGGTTGTGTAATCATCGGTTGATGGTTTCCTCCGTCCCTGTCTTTGTAAAGATCAAGGCAGAACATTTTTAAATCCACTAAGTTTATCATAACGAATGTAATTGCAAGGTGCAGTTCAAAAATGATACCGCCCATCGAAACTACTATACCAAATAGAAATTGTTATGTACACATATTATTATTGAAAGTGAATATCCGCAGAGAATATTCCACGAATAGAACCGTCTTCTAACTTCAGATTTAACATGCCGTCTTCGGTAATCCCCATGGCAATGCCTTCAATCGTTTCATTGAACATCACAGCGCGAATCCGCTTTCCAACGGTGTTTGAATACCCTTCCCATAACAGCTTTATTGGGCTAAATCCATGCGCTACATAGAGATTCGTATAATGCTCAAGTAATTCTAGCGTCTTTGCAATGAGTATGGCACGATTAATCGTTTTCCCTCCAACGATTTTCAGTGAGGTAGCAATCGATTTCAACTCTTCCGGAAAATCTTCTTCATTTTGATTTACATTAATTCCAATACCTAGAATAATTGCTTTGACACGATCCGGATCCGCTTGCAACTCTGTTAAAATTCCGGTTACTTTTTTACCATCAATCAATATATCGTTCGGCCATTTAATAGAAGGATTAACACCAGCAACTTCCTCGATTGCACGGGTTACCGCAACTGCCGCCACCAATGTCATTTGAGGCGCCTGTTGCGGAGTAAGTGCGGGGCGAGTGATGACGCTCATCCAAATCCCTTTGCCGTCCGCCGAATCCCATGGTCTCGACATCCTTCCTTTACCCGCTGTTTGTTCTTCGGATATTACGACTGTTCCATTCGGAGCTCCGTTTTGAGCTTCCTCATGCGCTATGAATTGGGTTGAAAGACATGATTCCTTATAGTCAATCCGCTGACCGAAAACAGTACTTTTCAAGTGTTTCTTAACATTCGCTTCATTTACCCGATCCGGAACGGCAATTAAATAATAACCTTTTTTTCGAATGGATCCAATTTCATAACCATCTTTTTCAAGGTCTTTGACGTATTTCCATATTGCAGTTCTCGATAGCCCGAATTCATCTGCAATTTCTTGTCCAGACACCGGTTGACCGTTCGCTTCAAAAAGTCTTTTCAATAACTCATTTTTCATATTTGAAGTCATTCATAAACCAGTCCTTTATATCAATCAGTGTATTTTCACATTTTCTGTGCAATACGGCCTGTTCTATTTTTCCAATCCACTTGCCTGTCCATGGTCCACCGGTCAAACCTGTCCATTCTATTAAGTCCCTGCCATTTACGACAAGGTCTTGTTTCGATTGGATGGGCAACGAATTTTTATTGTCCTCAATTTCCAAATCAGTGCGTGTCATAGAATCAGTAGCGCTTACACCATAAAACTTCTCCGCACATTTCAGCTCTGGTAAACCATAAACGTAATAATCATTCAATGTGTAGTCACTTATAAATCGCTTTGAATAAATTTCGTGCACAGTTTTTATGAAATTTCGTTCTTCATTCGATAATTTAAAATGATTGGCTAATTTAGCAGGCGTTGATCCGGCTATCGTGGCAAAAAAAGCCCAACCTTCGAGCGCGTTACGAAATGGAAGCACACGTTTTAATTCTTCCGTTTTATTTGTAGAAAGTGAAAGTTCCTTTCCCAACTGGGAAGAAAATAAGGTGTTCAATCCTTTCAATGGATTTACGCCTGTGAAAAGTTTATCTAGTTCTATTTTGACTCGTTCTATCGAAACATATTTAATTTGATGCGCATTATCATGGATTGCTTGCAAGGTGCCCGCCTCAATATCAAAATCGAGTACAGACGAGAATCTGACAGCTCGCAACATACGGAGAGCGTCTTCATGAAAACGCTCAGTTGGATTTCCTACTGCGCGAATTATTCGCTCTTTCAAATCTTTTTCACCTTCAAACAAGTCAATAATTTGTCCGCACTTTGTCATTGCAAGTGCGTTGATTGTAAAATCTCTACGCAATAAATCTTCGCGCAAAGTTTTAACAAAATGGACATTGTCTGGCCGGCGATGATCCGTGTATGTTCCTTCTGTTCTAAAGGTCGTAACTTCGATTGCTTCTTGCTCAATAATAACAAGCACCGTGCCATGCGCTATTCCAACATCGATTGTATTATTGAATACCGCTTTCACTTCATCAGGTTCCGCAGAAGTTGCGATATCTATGTCCTTTGCAGTTTTACCTAAGAGATGATCGCGAACAGCGCCTCCGACGAATACCGCTTCATGGCCAGCTATTTCAAGTCGGCGAATCACTTCATAACTCGCACTGCTACCAAAGATATTGCTCATTTCGTTCCCGCCACTTCATAATAAAGTTCTTCATATTGGTCGACAATCCCCGACGAATGGAATTTTTCTTTTGCTGTTCTGAAACCATTACGTTTAAACGTTGCATATAGTTCTTTATCTTCTAGCAGCAATAATCCTTTTTCAACAGCGGCATCGATATTTCCATAGGGAACAATAAAACCGTTTACCCCATCTTCAATAACTTCCGGTATCCCACCGACATTTGTAGCAATTGATGGAACCCCGCAAGCAAGCGCCTCAAGTAAAACAAGTCCGAACGCTTCTTTACGGGATAAATGGAACATAACATCACTGATTGCAAGTAGTTCAGACATATCATTTCGTTTTCCTGTGAATATAACTTTGTTTTGAAGATTTAAATCCTCAACAAGTCTGATGATGTTTTCTTGCTCGGGTCCTTCTCCAACAAGTAATAGTTTTGCCTCTATCGATTTGGTTATTTCATGAAAACTTTTCACTATGTCTGGAATGTTTTTCACGTCACGAAAGTTTGAAATATGAATAATCACCTTTTCATCTTCCAGAATACCAAGTTCTGATTTCAACAACCCAGCATCTTGCGGTACATAAGTTTCTTCGTCGATAAAATTATAAATGACACGAATATCTTTATCTGGATTGATAAGATTAATTGTATCTTGCTTAAGGGATTCTGAAACGGCAGTAGCGATTGTCGATTTATTAATACCATATCGGACAGTATTTCGAAGGGCAGGATCATAACCGAGGATCGTGACATCTGTACCGTGTAAGGTAGTAATAACACCAATGTCTGAACCGGCCATATCTTTTCCAAGAGCTGCTGAGACCGCGTGTGGCATTGCATAATGGACATGAAGCAAGTCCAATTCTTCTGATTCGATTACTTGCGCGATGCGATTTGCAAGCGCGATATCGTAAGGTGGGTATTTAAAAACAGAATACCCTTCGATTGTGACTTCATGAAAATTCATCTTTGGATGTGCATTAAGAAATCGAAAAGGCATACTTGATGTAATAAAATGCATCTCATGACCTTTATTTGCCATCATTATTCCAAGTTCGGTTGCAACGACACCGGATCCACCTAAAGAAGGGTAGCAAATGACGCCAACTTTTAATTTTTTCATGTCAAGCTCCCTTTCGATAATATCCTACTCGATAATATGTTCAAGTCCATATATCAGTTCATTTCTTTCCATGACATTGCGTATCGCCATAACAATTCCAGGCATAAAACAACTACGATCGAATGAATCATGCCGAATCGTGAGTAATTCACCTGTACTGCCTAACAATACTTCTTGATGTGCAAGTAAACCCGGAAGTCTTACACTATGTAATCTAATACCGTCAATTGATGCACCACGGGCACCCGGTAAGTGTTCTTTCTCATCTGGATGACCTTGAATATGCGATTTCCTGTATTCCTTGATCATATCCACTGTTTTAGTCGCGGTTCCTGAAGGCGCGTCTATTTTTTGATCATGATGAGATTCAATGATCTCGACATCGCCAAGATAACGGGATGCCATAGCTGCAAATTTCATCATTAAAACCGCGCCTATCGAGAAGTTAGGCGCTATAATTCCGCCGACTTGATTGTCGTTTGCAAATTTTGTTATTTCTTCAATTTGTTTAATTGATAAACCCGATGTTCCAACGACAGGCCTAATTCCATATGTAATCGCTCGGTGCATATTTTCATATACCGTATCTGGTGTGGTTAATTCCAAAAGGATATCGGGTTTTGTTTCGTTTGCCAGGAGATCAAAATTTGTATAAACCGGAATCCCATTGGCATCATCTGTTAAACTTTCCCCATGTACAAAAAGTCCTTCTCCTTTATAATCCAATGCAGCAACGACTTTCATATCTTCAAATTCCGTTAATGCCTTAACTGCCGCGGTTCCCATTCTCCCTCGTGCACCGGCAATCGCAATTCGAATCGTCATGATTTATTGCTCCTCCTTTTTAGTCCAACGATTTGCATCACGAACTTTAAATTTTTCTACTACCGTTGTAAGTGCTTTTTCCAAACTGATACCTTGCGAGTTAGCAAAACAGACGAGAACAAAAAATAAATCCCCTGTTTCCTCTTCCAATGAGCGAATCGCTTCCCCGCTTTTCTTCTTTTTCATGCCATATACATGCTGCACTTCTCTTGATAATTCCCCCAATTCTTCTGTTAGTCGAGCCAAAAGTTCCATGGGCGGGAAATAACCTTCTTCAAAACCATTTATGTATGTATCAATTTCAGCTTGCAAATCATGTAAGGTCTTATTTTTCATTCGTTAACTCTCTCCTATCGTATTAATTTACTTCGCGGTTGTCAAAGATATAAATATGGATGATAATAGGAATATTGCAACAATGCAATCAAAATGGACACTAGTTCTGTTTAAGTGTAATTCATTCGAAAGGCGGCATTTATATGTTTAATGGTGTTAAGTTTAAAAATGTTATTTTCATTCTTATAGGCGCGGCAATATTTAGTTTTGGTCTTGTTCACTTTAATATTCAAAATGAATTAGCAGAAGGCGGATTTACCGGAATTACCCTAATCCTGCTCTTTGCTTTCAATTGGGACCCAGCACTCATGAACCTAATTTTAAATATCCCCATGTTTGTCATCGGATGGAAGTTGTTGGGGAGACTTGTTTTTATATATACGGTCATCGGTACAATAGCTGTATCGATATTTATAAAAGTATTCATGATTTACCAAATTGATTTTCATATGCAAGAAGATATGGTGCTTGTTGCGTTATTTGCAGGCCTTTTTATTGGCATTGGGCTTGGAATAATTTTCAGGTACGGCGGAACAACTGGCGGTGTTGATATTATCGCACGTTTGGGACATAAATACCTTGGATGGGGCATGGGAAAAACAATGTTCCTCTTCGATGCAATCGTTATCTTGCTTTCTTGGATTGTCTATCTTAACTCTCGTTCAATGATGTACACACTTGTGGCTGTATTTGTCGGAGCACGTGTTATTGACTTTGTTCAAGAAGGCGCATATGCAGCAAGAGGTGCTTTAATCATTTCGGGTTATCACAATGAGATAGCTACTAAAATTACCGCGCAAATGGACCGCGGGGTAACCGTATTATCTGGCCATGGCCATTTCACTAAATCAGACCGACAAGTTCTGTATTGTGTTGTTGGCAAAAACGAAATTGTTCGATTGAAAAACATTATCGCCTCAATCGATGAACACGCCTTCGTCTCACTAATAGATGTTCATGAAGTGTTGGGAGAAGGATTTACACTTGATGAGCAAAAAAGACCGATTAATCCATAGGTTTTCATCTACAAAAAAAGTCTATCCCGTTTCAATAGGGACAGACTTTTTTTACGTGCAATTAGTCTCTGTTTGTGAAAATCAACAGTAGACGAACCAATTCGAGCACAGCAACTGCTGCTGCCGCAACATAAGTCATTGCCGCCGCGTTCAGTACTTTCTTCGCATGCCCTTCTTCTTCGTTTCGAATGATACCTAGCGTGACAATCTGATCCATTGCCCTACTTGAAGCATTGAATTCTACTGGCAATGTAACAATTTGGAACAAAACGCCTACTGCCAAAAGCGCAATCCCGACACCAAGTAACGAGTTCATACTCTGAAAAAACAAGCCAATCATGATGAAAACCCATGAAGCATTCGATGTAAGGCTTGCAACCGGCACTAAGCGGTGACGCAGACGCAAAAAGGAATAAGCCTCTTGGTCTTGAATCGCATGACCGACCTCATGCGCTGCAACGGCTGTCCCGGCTACTGATGCCTCGTGGTAGTTATGAGTAGAGAGGGCAACGGTTTTAGTAGCCGGATTATAATGATCGCTTAGAAACCCTTTTGATTCAACGACTTTCACATTTTGCAAACCGTTTTGATCTAAGATTAAGCGAGCAGCTTGAGCCCCGGTCATTCCGGAGGTCGAACGGATTTTTGAATATTTATTGTATGTGCTTTTCACTTTGAATTGTGCGTACAATGGCAAAATAATAATTATCGCCAAGTAAATCAAATAAGAACCCATTTCTGCATTTCCTCCTCTTTTATCTCTATTCTCATTTTATATCGCTATAGGATACATCGCAACTATTTGCTATGAAAATGGAGTAGAACGGGTTTTTTTATGCCAAACGAAGTAAGCAATGGCGATACAGGTAATCGAAAGCCAAAATGTAAAATAACCGATTTGATCGGTGTACTTCATCAGATTACTATATATCGGCATTTGTCCGAATACATAGTCGATGACATCATTATGCAATGTCCATATTGCAGCGAGTGCAATATGACCAAATCCAAAATTATAAAATGGAATATATAAGATTGCTTGGACGGCCATTGCAAAGTGTGAAGCGATCAACATCCATCCGACCCAACCAATTGAACCCGTTTCAATGAGTGTCAACAAATTCATGACGACTGCCCAAAGACCATATTTAACAAGCGTGATTAGCGCTAACGCCTCTATTAATTTAAAGTTTCGATTGATCAACCAACCAATTATTGCGATGGTGAAAAACAAGCTGGCCGTTGGACTGTCAGGAACAAAAATCCAATATTTTGGTTCGGTAATGACCAATTGCCACTTATACCAATCATACCCGTAAATTGTACCGGATAAATTGATAAATAGTAACAACCAAAGAAAAGATTTATGCGAAAGCACCAACCAGATTCTTGATAACAATGTCATCATATACACATCTCTCCACTTTAAGTATGGATACAAAAAAAGAGTCAGTTTCCAACTCCCCTAAAGGGAGTTGGTTACTTAACAACCTTAAAGGCAGTTAAGTTCCTGACTCTTTTAATTAATCATTTTTTAATTCTGATATAAACTCTGATAGTGTCTTTAGTTCTTCATCAGTTCCGGACCAATAGCCAGGAGCCATTTTTCCATTTTCAGTACCGTTAACAGCGATATCCGCTATTTGGTCTGCAGTTAAGCCAGTATCAACAAGTGGTGCACCCATTCCACCTTCGAATGAATCCCCGTGACAACCGATACATGATGATTCCGCATAAATATGATAACCTTCTGAATCCATATCGAATTCTACTTCCTCAACAATTGCACCTTGTCTTGCAGCAAGTTCCCAGTCGTGGTTAGCGACGGATTCCCACGTCAAATAAATGAGTGCAGAAACTGCAAGTAGCATGAATGCTGTTGGAAGCGGACGCTTAAATGGACGACGCTCTTTAGTAGTATCCATGAAAGGAACTAACATAAGTGCACCAATTGCTAATCCAGGCATTATAAGAGCCCCTACGATGTTCCATGGTCCTGAAGCAAATTCATATTTTAAAAGTTGGTACATTGATAAGAAGTACCAATCCGGAACCGGAATATACATTGTGTCTGTCGGGTCCGCTTGACGCTCAAGCGGAGCCGGAGCTGCAAGTGTCAATACTAAATATCCGATTAAGAAAACCGCACCTATTAACCATTCCTTCAGTAAGAAGTTTGGCCAAAATGCTTCCGTTTTCCCTGGATGTTCTGAGTAATCTTTTGGGACGTTCGGCATTTTATTACTTGCCTTAATGCGAGAATCCCCAACAAACTTCATCCCTTTTCCGCGTTGCATATATGTCCCCTCCTTTTTAAATCGTTACACGCTATATGTATATTTGTTTAAACTTATAGCGGTCCTGAAATACCTTGTCTTCTTATAAATACAAAGTGTGCCGCAAGCAACCCAAGCAAAGCGGCTGGTAGGAAGAATACATGGATCGCGAAAAAGCGCGTTAATGTCTGTGCACCGAGAATTTCAGAATCTCCTGCAAGAAGAATCTTAATTTGCTCCCCAATGAATGGGACGGATGCCGCAATTTCAATTCCAACTTTCGTAGCGAACAATGCTTTCATATCCCATGGTAATAAATATCCTGTGAAACCAAGTCCAAGCATCGTTACGAATATTAATACGCCAACGATCCAATTCAGTTCACGAGGTTTCTTATAAGAACCTGTAAAGAATACACGCAGCGTATGAAGGAACATCATGACAATGACGAGTGAAGCTCCCCAGTGATGCATACCACGCACAATTTCACCGAATGCTACTTCGTTTTGAAGGTAGTAAACGGATTTCCATGCATTTTCAATATCGGGAGTATAATACATTGTCAGGAACATCCCCGACAAAATTTGAATGACAGTTATAAAAAATGTCAATCCTCCAAAACAATAAATGAATGCAGAAAAATGATGTGCAGGGTTTACGTGCTCAGGTACTTCGTGGTCCGCGATATCGCGCCAAATTGGTGTGATATCTAACCGTTCATCAACCCAATCATAAATTTTATTTAGCACTTCGGTCGTACCCCCTAACAATTTTAAACTAATGTGTTCGGTTTCGTTCCTCCAAGATAAAGCAACCCATCTTTCACTAGTACGTCATATTCGTCTAGTGGCCCAATAGGCGGAGTTCCTTTTACGTTGGCACCATTTTTCGTGTACCGGCCTGCATGGCACGGACAAAAGAATTCATTTGGATGGCCTTCAGATCCCCAGTTAACAGTACAACCAAGATGCTTACAAACAGGAGATAGCGCGATAATTTCATCGCCATTCTTATACACCCATGCTGTATATGAAACATCAGATTCATACCAACCATCTTTACGATCTTTAATCATGTAATCGACACGAACAGGTTCTTCTGTTAGATCGTCCACTTTATACTGTGTTGGTGTGTAATCTCCTATGCCGGATTTTTGCAATACTGGATCGACTGCGAAACGAAGCATTGGCATTAATGTTCCGGAAATCATGAAACCACCGACCCCCATTAGCGAATAACTAAGGAATTGGCGTCTTGACACTCGATTCTTACTCATCATTTCCCTCCTCTAACTTAAAGGTCAGTCCAACGGACAAACTTTTGCTAAATGTAATACTAGGACACTTCTATGATAGCTTAATCATCCAGGAAATTCAATCTAACATGACATAGTAAAACAAAATTTGTGAACAATTTACGAATTTTATTTCACTTTAACGGTTTTTAGGCCCACTAGCAAGAATTATGTAATTTCCTAGTAGCAATTATGGCGTAAGTTTTTTCAGTCCGACCATTTTTTTGTCAGTAGAGGCAAGACTTGTCTAAGTTGATCTTCGATGATTTTTTGTCTTAACTGCTTGTCCATACTTTCCAATGGTATAGACGGCAACCAAATTACATCATCGAGCTTACTTGACGTCCAATTCGAATCCGTCGTTAAATAAAATACATGCTTAAAATCCATCAGGTTTATATCTTGTTGTAAAGTTTCTGCAAATATCTCTAAATCCATAGATTGCGTATATGAAAACGGTGGCAACAACAAGATGCGACCTTTGAATTGACTTTCCATGAAAGTAGAAAGATACATAAGAAATTCTGTTGACGACGAACTGCTCTTCATGTTTTCTGGATTTGTTTCGAGTTTTAGAAGCGGCACAAGAAGAGTATCAATATATTCCTTCTGTTGCATGTATGTATCCATATCTTTTGCATTCCAATTCACAATTATATCCCCCTAAAAAGTGAAAATGACTCCATCAAAATCGATGGAGTCACAAGTTCCCCTTCACTTTTGATTCATTTAATAAGTTTGAAAGGGTAATAAAACGCTCTTTATCATTTGTATCAAGCGCTTCATTGATGCCTTTCATCAATGTTTCCTTAGTCATTGCAGCAATACTTTCCTCGACTAGTCTTTCAGCAGTTTTACGATCCATTTCACTCACTTGCAAATACGATGGGAGAAAAGGATTTTCTTCCCGAACACTTGCATATTGTGGACACGAATGATTATTCGGGAAATTTAATTGAATATACATTTTTTCATCTTCGTGAAGTCGTAAATCATGAAATGATTTTTCAGCATCAGCAGTCATTAAATTCCCTTTATAAAATCGGAATGGAATACTTTCTGATTTCGTTGTCGAAATGATCATAGCACGCGGGCAATAATGTGCTTCGTCTGTAAAATGAACATTTTGTAAAATTTGTTCATGACTGAGAAGATAATTCAAAATCCATACACATTCACGACGCTTTAATTTGTACCGCTTTAAAAACCACCGGACAAACTCCTTTTTCGTAGCGACAGGAACCATGGCCGTCACTATCACACCTCCTCGTCAGTTTGCGCTTCGAGAAATGCTCTCCAATTTTGATCTTCTGGAAATAGCGTTACTAACCGCTCTACTACTTCTACTGCTTCACTGCGTTTTCCTTCTTCGTTTAGAAAACTTGCATATTTCGAAAGAAATTCATAATCATCCTTCATTTCATTATATGCCTTGACAAATGAATCGTATGCCTTTTTAAATTGCTCTGTTCTCTCATAAGCATATGCTAAAAACGCACTTAATAACGGTATATCTAAACTTTCTTCAGTGGCAAGTGAAAGCAATTCAAATAAATCGTCATCTCGCTCATTTTCATTATAAAGAGAAGCAAGGGTAATCAGTGCATCAACATATTCCGGATCGAGTGCAAGCGCTTCTTTCAAATGTGTCTCAGCCTTTTCCGGCTGCCCCATTTTCAGCGCGCATTTACCAGCAGAAAGCTGAAGCTCTTTATCAAATTCATCTCTTTTGATACCATTTTGGAACATCTGGTAAGCTTTTTCATCATTTCCTTCCAATAGCATTGCCTGACCCGCCAGCATATAAGCTGAATAATAATCTGGATCGATGTCGATAAGTTCATTCAATAATGTAACAGCTTTGGATGCTTCTCCGAGCTGGTAGTATGCAAAGGCAGCACCAAAAAGCGTATCGGGTAATCTGCTCTCTTCCAACAACTCTTCATAATAAGGTATTGACTGTTCATACGCGGCTCCAGCACTGTAAGCTTCTGCCAATCGAGATGAAATACTGACATGACCAATATACTCTACCTCTTCTTTCAAATCCGAATATAAACGAGCTGCTTCGCCAAATTTTCCAGCGTCTAACAATAATTCTGCATAAGCAAAACGTATAACTGGCTCATTTGGTAGAAGTGCATAGGCTTCTTGGATTTTACTTAGCGCTGTTTCAGCTAATCCTGTCATCTGGTAATAGTCAGCAAGTGCTAATAAAGCTTGAACGTATTCTTCGTCTGTTGATTTTATTTCCGATAGAAGCAGTAATGCTTCGTCCTCTTTATCTAGTTCTAATAAAATACTTGCCCGGTCAATTTTCAATTGGGCTTCATCGGGTAAATGATTTAACAATGTTTCGTATAGAAAATCCGCTTCTTCCATGAATCCATAAGACGCAAAAATACTTGCTGCTTCATAAAGCATATCAAGGTCTGTAGATCTTGCTAACTTATCGAGTAAGGTTTCAAGTGCTTCGACATCACCTTCTTGGATTAATTGTTCAATCAATTGTAACTGTTCCATATTTTCACCTGTTCTTTCGCAATGTATACATTCCGTTGATCGTCATTCGTCCAGGAACTATTTACCAACGACTTTTTCTAAATCTTCAAAGAATGTAGGGTATGAAATATCAATACACGCCGAATCTTTAATCGTAATCGGATCAGTTGTTATTAGCGAGGCAATTGCAGCCATCATTCCCAAACGATGGTCGCCATAAGAGTCCATAGTACCGCCTGCAAGTACAGTTGGTCCTTGAATAATCATCCCATCGTCAGTTGCCTCAATATTCGCGCCAAGTTTCGTCAACTCGTTTGTCACTGCAGCAATTCGATCCGTTTCTTTCACGCGAAGTTCAGATGCATCTTTAATAATCGTAGTACCCTCAGCCTGCGTTGCAAGTAAAGCGATAATTGGAAGTTCATCAATCAATCGCGGAATAAGCGAACCGCTGATTTCTGTAGGGAGTACTTTATTATATGCGATGGTTACATTTCCGGTACGTTCCCCGTTTTCTGCCGACTCATCCATCACATTTATTTCTGCCCCCATGTTTCCCAAGACATCAAGAATGCCAGAACGTGTAGGATTGAGTCCAAGATTAGTAAATGTTAGCGAACTATCTTTTACCATTGCAGCGGCAACCATGAAAAATGCAGCAGAAGATATATCCCCTGGGACATGGACAGTAGTTCCGTTAAGCGAGCCGCCACCAGTAATACTTATTTCACCATTATTTGAACGTACATCAGCTCCAAAATGGGATAGCATTTGTTCTGTATGGTCACGGGATAGTGTATCTTCACGAACAATCGTTGTGCCTTTTGCATGTAAACCTGCGAAAAGAATTGCCGATTTCACTTGAGCACTAGCGACAGGGTTTGTGTAATCGATAGCTGCAAGAGAGCTAGCTTCAATTTTCAATGGCAATAAATCATTATCAATTTCACTTGTAATCGATGCCCCCATTGCGTGCAATGGTTTTGTCACTCGATTCATTGGTCTTACGGATAACGATTCATCTCCTGTTAATACAGCGGATGAAATATTAGCACCTGCGAGAATTCCAAGCATCAGACGGGCTGTTGTACCCGAATTGCCCGCGTATAACTCCTCTGTTGGCGTTTTCCAATTATTTATTCCAGGGCTATCAATTGTAACATCCGTACCTTGTCTATCAATTGAAACGCCTAGCAACCTAAAAATGTCGATGGTGCGCAAGCAATCTTCACCGTTCAAGAATCCGGATATAATCGTTTTTCCTTTGGCAATCGATCCCAACATAATCGCTCGATGTGAAATAGACTTATCTCCTGGTACCTCGATTTTACCTGATACTATAGAATTATTATAATGAACTGTTTTTAAGTTCTCCATCATAGATCCCTCCAGTTAAACAATGTGTGAACTATAATCAGTTTCCTCTGTGAGTGCAACTTGGGCTTGCAACCGATCTTCTGCTGATTGAAAGCTAATCACTAAAATCCCAAAAACATCTGATCTTGTTTCGACAATCCGTATATTCGTCAAACTAATACGTTCATCTGCAAGTATCTTTGTGACTTCTGAAATCACTCCTGGATGATCTGGTATATCAATATGTAAATCATACGTCATGTAAAGTGCACCTTGGCTTGTAATTGGCAAATCATCGCGGTACTTTTTAGATTCATCAAAATATGACTGGATTTTTCCCGAATCATTCTGAAGAAGCATGTTGCGGACATTTGACATTTCAAGCATCCAGCCGTCCAGTTGGTTTAATAGCTCATCACGGTTTTGGGTCGTAATGTCACGCCACATGATTGGATCAGCTGAAGCAATTCGAGTAATATCCCTAAATCCGCCTGCAGCTAACTCGCGAACAAATGGAAATTCTTTTTGTTGCGCGCATAATCTCCCCACTAAGGAAGAGGCTACAAGATGTGGAAAATGGCTTACAATCGCTGTCATGCGGTCATGTTCACTCGCCTCTAGAATTGATACTTTCCCTTTAGTGGGAATTAGTAATTCACGAAGTCCTTTAACCTTTTTGGTTTGGGCTTCACTTGCTGGTGTCAATATGTAGTAAGCATTTTCAAAGAGGTGTTCTCGAGCGGCCGTAACTCCGCTCTTATGAGAACCTGCCATCGGGTGTCCACCGATAAAAGTGATGCCGCTTTCTAGTAAAGGTTCAGCGGCCTTCATGATTGGAACTTTTGTGCTGCCAGTATCCGTAATGATAACGTCTTGTTTTAATTTCCAATTTGGAACATCTTTTAATAATCGAACCGTGGTATTCACTGGCGTTGCAAAAATGATGACATCAGCATTCTCACTTACGCTATCAATGGAAACTGAAATCGTATCAATTATTCCACGCCGATATGCCTCTTGCATAGTACTATATGAATTGTCAAAACCTGTTATATGAACATCTCGGTTCCTCTTAAGCGCAAGGCCTAGTGAACCACCAATTAAACCGAGCCCAATTATTGAAACATTCACTTTCATCTTTCATGCCCTACACGTTCAATCAATGTCGAAAACGCTTCTAAAAAACCGTCATTTTGAGACTCGGTCCCAATTGTCACTCGAATATAACCAGGCACTCCAAGCGCATCCCCGCTCCTAACAATATACCCGTGTTGAAGTAGCTTTTCTGTAGCATCTGTGGCATTCATTGGAACTTCAATCAGCAAGAAGTTAGCTTCCGAATCAAATACATGAAGATTGTTTTCCGCTGCAAACTCTTGAATACGAACCATTTGTTCACGATTTAGTTTTCTGCACATTGCAATAAACGAATCGTCTTCTAATGCTACTTCTGCCAGTTGCAAACTAGTTGACGTTATATTAAACGGACTGCGAACAGTATCTAGATTAGTAATAATCTCAGGACTACTAATTCCGTATCCTACTCGGAATGCAGCAAGTCCATATGCTTTGGAAAAGGTTCTCAACACAATCACGTTTTTATATTGTTCAGTTAGGTTGACAGTATTTATGTATGCTGGATCGGTGATATATTCGAAATACGCTTCATCAATAACGACTAAAATATTTTCAGGAACTTTTTCTAGAAAAACAACCAACTCTTCGTGATTGATTAAACTACCTGTAGGATTGTTCGGACTGCACAACCAAATGACCGATGTGTTTTCGTCAATTGCTTGATGAAATGCATTCAAATCGTGTTGGCCATCAACCAGTGGTATTTCCTTAACGAGTGCGCCCTCAATTTCCGCATGATGTGCGTATTGAGGAAATGTAGGTGTCGCTGCAATGGTATTTGTTCCCGGTCCTAATAGTGCTCGCGCAATGATCACAATAAGTTCATCTGAACCACTTCCAAAGATAAGGCGGTTTTCTTCAACACCTAGCTTTTCAGCCATTTTGGTACGTAACAATCCCGCATAACCATCCGGATAAACCTCATAATTAATAGACATGTTTTCAAAATATTTCTGAACAGCTGGAACTGTGCCGTATGGATTTTCATTTGATGCTAATTTCACAACTTCATTTAGACCATACATTTCCTTAACTTCTTCAATTGATTTTCCTGGTGTGTAAGGTTTCATATCTTTTAATGCTTTTCTCCAATGCATGTTTATCCCTCCGGTAAAGTACTAGTATACTATTTTCGTAAATCTGGACGTAGCTGAATTGCTTCATTTTGATAGATATGGTGAACTTCTTTTTGAACGATTGAAGTATTCGCATGCATGAGAATTCGTATGCAAAACGGCATTGAATTTGGTACATCCATTTCATGCGTACACATAACTGGCACATACGTCCAACCTTCAATACTTCTAACTGCTCTTGCGGGAAATGCCGATTTTATATCAGTAGTCGTGGAAATTAATACCGAAATAATATCTTCCGGAACTAATCTATTTTTCTCGGCCATTTCTCTAACCAATGCTTCAGTCGCGACGAGAACAGCTTCCCCTTCATCTTGAACAACGGTCGTTGCTCCTCGTATTCCTCTAATTGTCATGCCGTTCCCCCCGTTCTATTTTGTAGTTGTTCAAAAGCTTTTTCCAACTGCTCTCTGGAAATTTCTTTTATATAAGGAATTCCGATTTCTTGAAGTAATACAAAATTTATTTTGCCGAAAGAAGCTTTTTTATCTAAAGTCATATAGGAATAAAAAGTCTCAAATGAATGTTCGTGAATGGGCGTGTATGTATAACCATTCGCCAATGAAAATTGGATGAATTCATTTGTTAAACTGGAGGTTACTTCTCCATTCGATTCACTTAAGAGTAAACTGTATGCCATCCCTATCATGACACATTCCCCGTGACTCAATCCGCCAAATCCGCAAACTGCTTCCACTGCATGACCAAAAGTATGGCCAAAGTTAAGGAACTTCCGGACAGACTTTTCATATTCATCCGCTTCCACGATTTTGGCTTTCACTTGAATTCCGCGGAGCAGTTCAGGCGCAAGCCATTCCATAGATGGTTTGGAAAAAGTGGTATTAGACATTAACGCTTTCGTCCATTTCTGATCAGATATAAATGCATGTTTGATAAGTTCTGCCATACCCGATCTAATTTCCCGGGGTGGAAGCGTACTGAAAAGATTTTCATTAAATAAGACGCCAATAGGTTGATGAAATGACCCCACCATATTTTTTCCTTCAGGCATATTAATCGCTGTTTTCCCACCGACCGCACTATCATGGGCTAATATTGATGTCGGACAATGAATATAGCGGATTCCTCTCATAAATGTCGCAGCGACAAATCCAGTTAAGTCGCCGCATGCTCCACCGCCAAAAGCAATTAATAACGAATCACGTGTAAAGCCATTTTCCAATAAAAAAGATAAACAATCTGTATAAACATTCGTCGTTTTACAGCTTTCACCCGCGGGTACTGTTTTCACAACAATTTCACACTCTACTGATTGTAAAGAGTTTTGGAGAACAGACAGATGAAGGGATGCAACATGCTCATCAGCAATAATTGCAATTTTATCGACACTTTTTAATAACTTGGCATAATCGGTTTTGAAAAGCTCGTAGGAATCTGAACGAATATGAACATCATATGAGGAATCTGCAATGTTAACCGATAATTTACCCATCCTCAAAACTCCTTTACATATCTTCTGTGCGCTTCAATTTCTTTTTTAATACCTTCCATCGTATCCGAGCGGAACTCCTCCATGATGGCCGTTGCTAGTGCTGTGGCAATAACATGTTCTGCAACCACAGATGCCGCTGGAACCGCGCAAGGATCAGAGCGTTCGATTGTTGCAACGAATGGTTCCTTAGTATCGATGTCGACACTTTCCAAAGGTTTATACAATGTAGGTATCGGTTTCATGACGCCCCTGATAATAATCGGCATTCCTGTTGACATACCGCCCTCAAGACCGCCGAGTCGATTCGACTTCCGGTAATAGCCTCTATCTTCACTCCAAGCAATTTCATCATGCACCTCACTGCCAGGTTTTCTTGCCATTTCAAACCCTAGACCGACTTCGACACCTTTAAATGCATTAATGCTCATCATTGCCCCGGCAAGTTTTCCGTCTAATTTTCGATCAAATTGCACATAACTTCCAATTCCAGGAGGACAACCTTCTATAATCACCTCTACGACACCACCTATCGTGTCGCCACGACCCTTAGCATCATCAATTGCTTGAACCATCTGAATAGAAGCCTCCGGATCTGCGCAATACACAGGATCTTTTTCAATAACTTCTCTTAATTCCTCCATCGATAAACCTTCATAAGACGAAGGATCAATCTTAACACCGCCAATCTCATGGACATGCGCTACGGTTCTGATGCCAATTTCCTCTAGAAATTTCTTCGCGACTGCCCCCACTGCAACACGCATAGTCGTTTCACGCGCCGAGGAGCGTTCTAAGACGTTTCGTAAATCACGGTGACCATATTTCATGCCACCAACAAGATCGGCGTGACCAGGTCTAGGACGCGTAATTTGACGCTTAACGTCGGCTGGATCCATTCCTTCTTCCAATGGCTCGACACCCATAATTTTCGTCCAATGTTTCCAATCATCATTGACGACAGTTAATGTTACTGGTGAACCAAGCGTTTTCCCATGACGTACACCAGAGGATATCACGACTTCATCCGTTTCAATTTGCATGCGTCTTCCTCGACCATGACCGCCTTGGCGTCTAGCTAACTCACCGTTAATCATCTCTGTCGTCAATTCCATTTGAGCTGGAAGTCCTTCAATTATCGCCGTTAGTTGCGGCCCATGTGATTCACCTGCTGTAAAAAACCTCAATACCGTCTCCCCCTATGTATGTTTTATAGCACTATACCAAATTATTAGTCTTTAGACTATACATTATTACTTATTTGCTATTATTCCACGTATGCTTGATATAATCACGTTACGTCAGTTATAAGTTACAACTACCCGAAATGAATCCGGATAGTGGGTCTTTACTTTTATGTATACAAAAACAGCCGTGCGAAAACCGCCTGGCTGCTTTTAAATAAAAATTAGTTAATCCAGTTGTTCATGACTTTATCGTAGGAAACTAATTCCTCTTCTTTAAAGAATAGCCCGATTTCGCGAACTGCTGATTCAGATGAGTCAGAACCATGAATAATGTTCTTGCCTACAGTTACAGCAAAATCACCGCGAATTGTTCCTGGCGCTGATTCAGTCGGGTTTGTTGCGCCTACAAGTAAACGTGCAGTAGAAATAACATTTTCACCTTCCCAAACCATTGCGAAAACTGGACCGGATGTAATGAATTCTACAAGCTCGCCAAAAAATGGACGTTCTTTATGCTCGCCGTAGTGTTGCTCAGCAAGTTCTTCAGTAATTTGCATAAGTTTTGCGCCAACCAATTGGAACCCTTTATTCTCAAAACGACTTACAATTTCACCCATTAAATTACGTTGAACACCATCAGGTTTAACCATTAGAAAAGTTCTTTCCATTCCAAACACTCCCTCAATAATATATAGGGGATTTCCCCTTGTAAATCGTACCACCCGCTTCATTACCTTTCAACTATTAAGTTGTCAGTAATTTCGTTGCCCGATAAACTTTGCAATTTGTTCCAGGGCTTTTTTGGCGGGGATGTTCGGCAAGCTATTAATTTCATTCAACGCTTTATGAAGGTACAAATCGCTGACTTCTGTCGCTTTTTGTATCGCACCCGATTGACGTATGAAAGTTAACATATCTTCGCGTTCAAGTTCTGTTAACGTGCCTTCAAATGCACGTTCCAAATAAGGTAGAAATGACGGATGATCTTTTATGTATAAAATCGGCAATGTGATATGTCCGTTTAACAAATCGCTTCCAGCTGGTTTGCCCAACTCTTTATCGGTAGAAGTGATATCTAGAATATCATCTATAATTTGAAAAGACATGCCCGCATAATATCCGAAGCGGCTTAACTTTCTGACGACGGAGGCATCTGCGCCTGAAACGAGTGCGCCAAGTTCACAACTGGAAGAAAGTAAAAGTGCTGTCTTTCGTTTGATACGACGTAAATAATCGCGAACAGTTTGATCCATTTCACGTTGTTGATCAATTTGAATGATTTCACCATGACAAATTTCGAGCATCGTTTTAGCAAGTAATCGATGGGCAGCCGGCATCTCAATTTCGCCAATTGAAAGCAATGCACGTGAAAAAATATAATCACCCGCATACATAGCAATTCGATTATCCCATTTCGCCTTCACTGTTTTTAATCCACGCCGCATATCGGCGTCATCAATCACATCATCATGAACAAGTGAGGCCATATGAATAAGCTCCAGTGAAACAGCAACTTTGGATACATCTTCCAACGAATACTCGCCAAATTCAGAGGCTAAGATCACAAAAATCGGTCGAATGCGTTTTCCACCCGCTCTGAGCAGGTGTAGCGATGCTTGCCGAATAATGGGGGATGCTGACTGAACTGATCGCTCAAGTTGTTTTTCTATGTAATTGAGATCCTTTCGAAAGTCAGCATAAAGTGATAATACTTGTAATTTCTCCAAAACGACTACCTTCCCCTGCGGTATTTATTATTTAAATCCAACATGGCCTGCCGCTGCGCCACCACTATATGATTTAAATGAGACATTTTTATAACCTACATCAGAGAATAATTCAGCTAATTTTTTCATGCCAGGAAATTCTTCTGCTGATTCTTGTAACCAAGAATACTCGCGGTAACTCTTTGCGAGCAATTTACCGAAAACCGGCATAATAAATTTAAAGTAAAAACGAAATAATTGTCTATAAACCGGAAGTTCAGGTTGAGATGTGTCCAAACACGCGATCATTCCACCCGGTTTCAAAACACGTTTCATTTCACTTAGGACTTGTTCATAATCCGGTACATTGCGAAGTCCGAATCCGATTGTAACATAGTCAAACGTCTCATCCGGAAATGGCAATTCCATTGCATTCCCGTGAACCAAAGAAATAGTCGGATACGGTTTTACTTTATCTTTTCCTGCTTCAAGCATGCTTTCACTGAAGTCGAGTCCAGTTACTTTACCTGATGGGCCGACCGCTTTAGCTAGGGCAATTGTCCAGTCAGCGGTACCACAGCAAACATCCAAAGCTGACGCCCCTTTACGAACCGCCATGCGGCGCATAATATCGTCCCGCCATTTTTTATGTTGGTTGAAACTGATTACAGAATTCATTTTATCATAATCAGTCGATATTTTTTCAAAGACGTCGTGGACTTTTTCTTCTTTCGATAAAACCAAGACAACTCCCTCATTTCCTTAGATCATTTTACCAAGAAGCGGTGCAGTCATGCCTAGAATTTTCTCTTTTAATAAAGGTGTCATGAAGTCTGCCGCGTCAATTTGTTTTTCTAATTTACTTTTCAGCTTAGACAGCACTTGGTCTAAATCATGTTGATCTAGTTTCCATTCTAAGATTTCAGGTATTTTCCGCCTAGTTGTTTGCTTCATTGCAGAATCCAAAGCCAGGATTGTCAAAGCTGTAGATGCAAGTGGAATATACTCGTAAAACCCATAGGCATGTAAAAAGTCTTTAATACAGCTTACTTCAATGCTTTCAACCGTTTCAAGCAGTTCTTTTACATTTATTGGTGAACGCTTATAAAAATTTGTTTTCAATTCATTAATTTGGCCGATTGTTATGGATAATGTCCGTATAAAATCGATGTCTGGCAATGCAGCCAATATCTTATAATGAATTCCACTGTAGTAGTCTCCAGAAAGAACTGTAAGCTGTTGTAAGGTCGATGTAGCATCTTTATGGTGAATTGTATCGTGGGCATCAAATGCAATGTGTACAGCACCTACAGCGACGGCAGCTGCATGAGTAGAATCTGTCCATCTTTCTCCGTTCAATAGCGGAAGTAGCATGAAAAAAACTTTTGCTTTATCAACGTCTACACTACCAACATCTCTTTCAAGAATAGGTTGACGAACAGCAAGTCTTAATTCATCAATATAATTATTAATACAATAGTTAATGTTTTCTCTTTCCATCGTCAATCTCCATTCAAAGATGTCCAGGCGAAAAGCGTTGTTAAATTTCTTTGTTATTTTTTCCTTCGCTCGATACGACACCATTTGCAGTATGAATTTCCGCATCTCCGCGTATTTTCATTGCTGATGTATGCTCTGTAAACTGTGCAACCATTACTTCGCCGCGATCTAGTTTTTCTGTATGATGAAATTTTGTATCATCACCACGGGTTAAACCAATGACATTTACCCCATCTTCTTTGGCTTTTATTACGATGTAGTCGGATTGTGTCATTTTCGCACCTCTTCCCTCTGTATCATTTCCCTAATCATATCACAAATAACGACATGCGGGCAAAAGGGTTAGGACATTTTAATGAGTGATAATATTTCAGATCGTTTAACAGCATCGTCTTCATAAATTCCGCGCGCAACTGTCGTCAACGTCTTCGCGCCTGGTTTACGTACTCCACGCATCGTCATACACATATGCTCGGCTTCAATAACAACAAAAACACCAACAGGATCCAGCATTTCTTCTAACGTGTCAGCAATAGTTGATGTTATCCGTTCTTGAAGTTGCGGTCTTCTGGCAGTTGTTTCGACGGCTCTCGCCAATTTACTTAAACCAGCGACTACACCCTTTCTCGGAATATATGCAATATGGGCATGGCCATAAAAAGGGACTAGATGGTGTTCGCACATCGAGTGGAAACCTATATCCTTAACTAGCACGACTTCATCATGATTTTCATTGAAAACAGTTTTAAAATACGCTCGTGGATCTTTATGTAACCCTTCAAACATTTCAGCGTACATTCTTGCGACTCTTTTCGGCGTATCGATAAGACCTTCTCTTTCCGTATCTTCTCCAACCGCTTCAAGAATCATTGTCACTGCTTGTTCTATTTTATTATAATCAACTTCATGCATGTTAAGAATCCTCCTAAATCAAATAAAAGACATTTCTTCAAAAATAGTAGCATATTCGTTCATTACAGTACAGTTCAGGCACTCATTCTATTATTCGAGATGCTTTTAAAAGGAAAGAAGCCTACCCGCGAATCTAGAAACAGATTCGGGCGGGTAGGCTCCTATGTAAGAATAGCGATTATTTAACTGCGTCTTTAAGCGCTTTACCCGCTTTGAAAGCAGGAACTTTACTTGCAGCAATATCGATTTCTTTCCCTGTTTGAGGGTTACGTCCTTTACGAGCAGCACGCTCGCGAACTTCGAATGTACCGAAACCGATCACTTGGACACGGTCACCTTCACCAAGAGTAGTTTGGATTGTTTCGAAAACAGCCTCAACAGCTTTTGTTGCATCCTTTTTCGAAAGTCCCGCAGACTCGGCTACAGAGTTAATTAATTCAGATTTGTTCACACTATTCACCTCCTCTCAAAGAGATGTCTATTACAATACTGTAGAAAGAGTATCATAAGAAAAAGCGCCATGCAACAATATCTACACGGTTTTCCCAATAACATGCATTTTTTTCGTAAAATGAAGAAAAAGACCCGTATTTTACGAGTCTTTCTCAGCCGAACATGCAATGAGCGAAACGTTATACAATAAACGTAATCATACCCTTTTCACCGTTATTTACCATCTGTTCAATCGTTTCTCGAAGTCGTTTTCTTGCATTCGCAGGAACAGTCGCAGTTTTAAAACGAATGCTTTCTTTCATAACTTCATGTAAAGGTGTACCAAAAAGTTGAGTTTCCCAAAGCGCTTCCCGGTCATGTAAATAAGCCTCTTTTAAATCTTTCAGTAAATGGTGACTATGAAATTCCGAGCCAATTAGCGGGGAAAACTCGGCTTCCATATCTACTCGAATCATATGAATTGATGGCGCCTTAGCTTTCATCCGCACACCGAAGAAATCGTTTTGTTTAATGAGTTCTGGGGGTGAGGGATTGAAATCTTCAATGACAGGCAATGCGACTCCATACCCATCTCTTTTGGCTGTTTCAATTGCTTCGGCATACATATTATATGATTTTTTTGCTTTCGAAGCATCTCGGATGAAAAGCAACCATTCTTTTTTCGTCCCGATTTCCTGCCCCATAAAATCCTCGCAGATTTCGCGAAAAGCTTGTTCATCCATTTCGATTTTAATAGCTGCCTTTCCTTGTCCGGCATCCACCTCAACGACTTCGGCATTACGAACATGTTGCTCATCGACTAACTTCGCTGCTAATTCCTGCACTTTCCTAATTTTTGAAGCTTCAAGAAATCCTTCGCTAATCACGTTGTCAATTGAGGCATTCAGTGGGTGATCTTTCCCAAGAACATCCATCCAATCTGGTTTCTGTAACTCAATTTCTGAAATAGGAAATTCATATAATGCCTCTTTCAAAATCAGCTGAATCTCCTGCGCATTTAATTGGTCTGCACTAATTGCAATGACAGGCACACCATATCTTTCGTTTAGTTCCTCTCTTAGCGCAATTGTCTTTTCGTGTGCTGGCATTTTGGAATTCAACACGATAACAAACGGTTTGCCGATATCTTTTAATTTTCCGATTATCTCCACTTCAGCTACTTCCGCAGCGGCTCGGGGAATATTATTTACGGTTCCGTCTGTTGTGACGAGGATTCCTATTGTCGAATGGTCCCTAATTACCTTATCCGTTCCAATCCGGGCCGCCTCTTCAAACGGCACTGGTTCGTTATGCCACGGCGTATGAACATATTTAGGTCCGTCCTCATCTTCATAACCTTTCACACCGTCAATGACGTATCCGACGCAATCTGCGAGTCGAATATGAAATTGCAGTTCCCCATCGCCTACAGAGACCGAAGTTCCTTGAGCTGGTACGAATTTCGGTTCCGAAGTCATAATAACTGGTCCTGGTGAGCTTTGTGGAAGTTCATCTTGTGCTCGTATTTTGTCCGCCTCATCGGTCATATTTGGAATGACTACCTCTTCCATGACTCTTTTAACGAACGTCGACTTCCCTACACGAACAGGACCGACGACACCAATGTAAATATCTCCATCAGTTCGTCTAGCCAAATTTTCATATAAACTTTCTTTCATCCATCGTCCTCCTTTTCTGCGCATATTAGTTTATGTATTAGAAAAACGTTTCATGCGGATAGCATGAAACGTTTTATAATTTGCTTAGGAAACTACAAAGTTTTGGATATGTTCTAACACAGAGATTTCACGTCTAGCTCCAGGCGCCAGCCCCTCGGGGCCATAAGTGGGCGCCTTGCGCTTTTGTTCTTTACCAATCCATAATGACCGGTTCGTTATTTTCATTCACAGTATAAGGTAGTGAGTATGCAGGTAAAACCGGAGATATTTCTTCTAATAATCTTCGAATATCTTCGCCCGGCTTTACTTCTACTTCTTTTTCATCAAGCAATCTTTGTAGGTCGATGGAATAGTCTACATAGAAATTACCGTCCCCACCCACGATGAGTGGAAGAAAAGTTTCCGAGTAAGGACTTTTCACTGTGATCTGCTCTTTAAAACCCATGGCTTTATAATCTATTTCAAAAACATTATTACCGATTGCCTTAGGCTCATGCGGTATATACCCATTATTAATATTTTTACGTAAATTTAATTCCCGAATACGTTCAGCTAATCGGAGATCCACAAGCTTAACAGTAGGGTTTTCCTCCACATCAAGAAGCACGTATTGGAATATCCCTCCCTTTTCATAAGCAGTAGAAGGTATTTTTTCTGTATACGCCGGTACGAGCTTAGCAAAATCAATCGGATACTTTATATAGATGTCCGTCTCTAATTCAGTTGTTTTAATCGGCAACAAACCGCCGGAATTTTCTTGGTAAGCATCTACTGCCTTTTGGATACTTTCAATGTGTTCAGCATAGGGAACATTTCCACTAACATCTTGATTGTCGCTTGGATACATACACCCAGTTAATAAAAACACTAGCGACAGAAGAAGTATAAAGGTCCGTTTTTTAAATAGTAATTTCATTACGCTCCTCCTGTAGGGCCATTAAAGACAAGATAAATCATTGCAAGAAAAGATATTAATAGCAGGGAATATGCAGTAAATGCAAATAGGAATTTAATTATTCGATTTTTTAATTTGTATCTACTTGCATAAATAAGTCCCATAGATATGACCATAAAGCCCATGGCATAAAAAGATAGCCACATTTTATCCATTGCGGACATAGCAAATCATCCACCTTTCACGATTTAATCACTTACACTGAAATGTAATTACGGCTAATCGGCAGCGTTTTAAACCACTGCCGATGCAAATAAAAATTATTGGTTGCCGAATAAATCTTCGACTTCCTGTTTTTTCATTCGATTCATTAATTGATCTACCGCTTCTTTAGGAGGTACATCCTCGAATAGCACTGAGTGTAACGCTTCTGTGAGCGGCATGGACACGTCATACTCAGAAGCGAGCTGATGGGCTGCCTTCGTTGTTCTGACGCCTTCAATAATCATTCCCATACCTGAAATAACGTCTTCTAGTTTCTGTCCCTGGCCAAGCATATTTCCCGCTTTCCAGTTTCGAGAGTGAACGCTTGTGCAAGTAACGATTAAATCGCCTAAACCCGTCAATCCAGAAAACGTCAATGGGTGAGCACCCATTTTCACACCAAGTCTCGATATTTCTGCAAGTCCGCGGGTAATAAGCGCCGCCTTGGCATTATCACCATAACCAAGACCATCGGTAATTCCTGCTGCCAACGCGATAACATTTTTAAGCGCAGCCCCGAGTTCAACGCCTACAATATCGGGATTCGTATAAACACGGAAGTATGCATTCATAAATAGATCTTGGATTTCTTCAGCTGCTGATAAATCCGTAGAAGCAGCAGTGACAGTAGTCGGATGACGCTCCACAACTTCTTCAGCATGACTTGGTCCTGAAAGTACAACAATGCCCCTTCTATTTTCGGCGGTAACTTCTTCACCAATCAGTTCTGAAATGCGTTTCAAAGAATCTGGTTCAATCCCCTTCGAAACGTGAACAAATAATTTCGGTTCATTAATACTTGAATTTATCTCAGCGCAAACTGATCTAATTGCATTTGTAGGCACTGCAACAATAAGAATATCCCCATGGCCAACAGCCCGTTCCAGGTCCGATGTTGCATGTAAATTTTTCGGAAGTGTAACCTTCGGCAAATAGGCACTGTTTTGATTTTTATCGTTAATTTCAGTGGATTGCTCTTCCCGTCTTGCCCACAACAAGCAATCATGCCCGTTTTCGGCTAAAACGAATGCAATTGCCGTCCCCCAGCTTCCTGCACCGATAACAGATACTTTTTTCATGAAATCAATCCTTTTTTGTGTAATCGCGTATTATGTTCGCGCCCGAGTAATTAATCGAATTGGCGTACCTTCAAAACCAAATGATTCCCGAAGTCTGTTTTGCAAGAATCGTTCATAAGAAAAATGCATTAATTCCGGATTATTGACAAATATAACAAAAGTTGGTGGCTTAACCGCAACTTGTGTGACGTAATATATACGAAGGCGTTTCCCTTTATCAGTCGGCGCTGGATTTCGTGCAATTGCATCTTCGACAACTTCATTCAAAACGCTGGACTGAATGCGTAACGCATGATTCTCACTGATCAGTCGAATGCTGTCAAACAAAGACATGACACGCTGTTTTGTTTTCGCTGAAACATATGCAATTGGCGCATAATCAAGAAACATGAAATTATCTCTGATTTTATCTGTGAAATTATTCATTGTTTTGTCGTCTTTCTTGATTGCATCCCATTTGTTCACGACAAACATTACGCCTTTACCCGCTTCCTCTGCATAGCCCGCAATACGCTTGTCCTGCTCTCGTATGCCTTCTTCTCCGTTTATTACGATTAAGACTACATCGGATCGGTCAATCGCTTTTAACGCACGCAGCGCACTGTATTTCTCAGTTGTTTCGTACACCTTTCCTTTTTTCCGCATACCCGCTGTGTCTATTATTTTATACTTTTGTCCTTCATATACATACGGCGTATCGATAGCATCTCTTGTCGTGCCCGCTATATCACTGACAATAACTCTTTCTTCGCCAAGCAGTGCATTTACCAATGATGATTTTCCAACGTTTGGTCGTCCAATCAATGAAAAGCGGATAACATCGTCTTCAATTTCCTCGTGATCATCATCCGGGAAATTCGCAGCTACTTCATCCAGTAAATCTCCAAGCCCTAATCCATGAGAACCAGAAATTGGGTAAGGGTCTCCGAATCCTAAAGAATAGAAATCATAAATCATATCCCGCATTTCAGGATTATCAATTTTATTCACCGCTAATACAATTGGCTTTTTTGTTTGATATAATATTTTGGCAACATGCTCGTCCGCATCTGTTACCCCTTCACGTCCGTTTACAAGAAAAATAATGACGTCGGCTTCTTCAATTGCAATTTCCGCCTGCAGTCTAATTTGTTCTAGGAAAGGCTCATCGCCTATTTGAATTCCACCTGTGTCAATTAAGTGAAATTCGTGTGCTAGCCAATCTGCCGAACTATAAATACGGTCACGTGTTACACCTGCAACGTCTTCAACGATTGAAATACGCTCACCGACAATGCGATTAAAAATTGTCGATTTGCCAACGTTAGGTCTTCCGACAATTGCTACGGTTGGTTTCGTCATAATCATAAAACATCCTTCCAGCTTATCTTCTGCATATTATACACAAAAAAAGATGATGATGCCCGTAAGAGCACCACCACCCGTACAAAAGGTGTTCAAAAATTCTCATCGAATTTTCAAACTATCCTTGATGAGTTATTCTGAGAATTTCTTCAGTTGATCACCAATTACGTCACTAATGGAGAATCCTTGAGATTCTTCGCCCATTTCATAATCGCCGTATGAAGTAAAATCTTCTTTTTCAATTAAATCTTTAATGCTAAGTGATAGACGTTCCTCTTCAGGATTCACTTCAAGCACTTTTACTTCGATTTTCTGACCTTCTTTTAGAACTTCCTCAGGTGTTCCGATATGGTCATGCGAAATTCGCGATATGTGTACAAGTCCTTCAACACCTGGGAACAACTCAACGAATGCGCCATATGAAACCAGTCGCTTCACTGTACCTTCAAGTACGGAACCTTTCGGAACTCTATCCTCAATTCCCTCCCAAGGTCCTGGTAACGTTTCCTTAATAGATAAAGAAATTCGTTCCGAGTCGCGATCTATTGATAAAACCTTAACTTTTACAGTTTCGCCTTCTTTTAAAACATCCGAAACTTTTTCAACATGCTTATGAGAAAGTTGTGAAATATGGACTAATCCGTCAACCCCGCCTACATCCACAAATGCCCCAAATGAAGCTATGCGCTGAACGACTCCTTCAAGCACCTGACCTTCTTCAAGACTATCAAGTACTTCGCCTTTCTTAGCCGCTTTTTCTTCTTGGATAACCGCACGATGAGATAGTATGAGACGATTTTTCTCTTTATCCATCTCGACAATTTTAAATGTCATCTGACGGCCTTTATACTCCTCGAAGGATTCAACGAAAAAGTCTTCTACCAGTGATGCAGGTATAAAGCCACGAACACCCAAATCAACCACGAGTCCACCCTTTACAACGTCTTTCACTTCAGTTTCAATAGTTTCTTTATTGTTGTATTTTTCTTCAAGGGAATCCCAAGCATCTGCCGCATCTACTTTTCTTTTCGACAGTACATAATTACCTTCCTCAACCTTCATAATCATCAATTCAAGCTCGTCGCCTTCAGAGACGATATCCGATGCTTTTTCAATATGAAGACTTGAGATTTCACTAATTGGGATAACACCATCGAATGGCGCCCCTGCTATTTCTACTGTCACAGACTTTTCTTCAATTTTAGTTATTGTTCCCGTAACACGATCGCCTTCGTTATATTCATTTTGAGTTTCCAAATTCATTTCTTCAGACATATGTAGTCCTCCTCTATAAAAACTCTTATTTCTATAATATGCGAACTGGCACATAAAAACAAAAAATTACACTTGTTACATTATTTATTTGCTTCTATCAACTTACCAATTTCCTCCATAATAATGGCAGTAACATCCTCTGCCGATGTTCTGGCAGCTCGATGTTCCGTCATATCAATCGGTTTACCGTACACGACTTTTAGCCTTGAAAATGGTTTGTACGGACCAATGATAGCACAAGGCAATACATGCGCGTCACCTTTTAGAGCAAAGAAACCTGCTCCAGCAAGTCCTTTTCTTAGCTTTCCATCTTCACTTCTAGTGCCTTCAGGAAAGAGCCCGACGACATTCCCCGACTTAAGGATTGATAATGCATTTCGAAGCGCTTGTCTGTCACTCATTCCGCGTTTAACAGGGAACGCGTTAACTTTCGGCAGAACACTTTTCAATATAGGCGCTTCGAAAAGTTCTTGTTTAGCCATAAAGTGAACTGGACGCGGGCATGTCATTCCTACAACTGGGGGATCTAAATTATCAATATGGTTTGTACAAAGTAAGACACCGCCGGTTTTAGGGAAGTTTTCTTTCCCAATGACTTTTACGCGATATAACGGATAGAGCACCAAGCTTACCAGTGCTTTCCCCAAAGGGTATAAGTTCATGAATTGCTCAACCTCTCTTTTGCAAGTTGACTAATCATTTCAGCCACTTCATCAATCGACATCGAGGTTGTATCGATTAATATCGCGTCTTCTGCTTGTCTAAGTGGTGATGTCACGCGTTCAGTATCTAAACGATCACGTTCACTTATTTCGGATTTCAATTGTTCCAAAGATGATTCAATCCCGCGTTTACTATTTTCGATATGCCGACGCTCTGCTCGTTCTTCAACGGAAGCGGTCATAAAGATTTTCAACTCGGCACCAGGCAAGACATCAGTCCCTATATCGCGACCGTCCATAACAACACTCGACTTACTACCTAAGACCTGTTGTTTTTCAACCATCAATTTACGTACGCCGCTATGTGCAGAAACAGCGGAAACAGAATTTGTCACTTCCAATGTTCTAATTTCTTCAGAAACATCCACGCCATCTAGAAGTACCACTTGGCCCTTAACTCCTGGAGCCAGTTCAATTGTTGTTTCACGCAGTAGTTCCTCAAGTTTTTTTCCGTCATTAATATGTATGCCAAGTTTAAGGGCTTTATGCGTAAGAGCTCTGTACATCGCGCCAGTATCTATATACGTATAACCTAACTTTTCGGCTGCAATTTTTGCAATCGTACTTTTACCAGCCGCGGCAGGTCCATCAATCGCAATTTGTATTCCGACCATCTAATTACCTCCTTCGGTCAATCCGACAATATTGTATCAAAATAAAAGAGAAAAGTCTCCATTTAGATGACTTTTCTCCAAGTAAATTCGACTTATTGTTGTTTTTCAGTTTCAATTATTTCGCCGGTTTCTGTATCAACAACAACTACAAAAGTTTCAGTGACTCCATCGTTTTCCATCACGACCGTCAAATAGTGTGAAAGCCTTTGTTCAAGACGATCATTTTCAACGTATGCAAGCTCTTCATTAACGACTTGCACATTTGAATGGAAAAACTTTTTCCAATCAATTTTCTTAATTGGTTGTTTTTTCGTTTCTTCTTTCTGAATATACTCCATTGCATCCATACCAAGAATATTACCTGTATCCTTTGCCACCTTCAAATGGATAACATCAGAAAATACTTTCGCGTCATACTCGGGTTCGACGCGTACATATACGAAATGCCACGCTGTATGATTCTCTCTAGATTCCTGATACACGGTATCTTCATATCCTGAATTAGATAAGAAATCTTCCGCTCTTTTTTGAATAACAGAGTACTCAAGGCTAGACTCGGTGAATGGTCTTTCAGCCAAAAACGAAAGTACATGCCCACCTTTTTCTGTTATATCAATATAACCGACGGACTGATCTTTTGCGAAACGAATATGGTAAAAGGGATAGGGCGAGCCCGGCTTACTAGTTTCAATTACAATCGAACCAGAAGAAACTTCGGGAAATAGTATTTTAAATCGTTCAATCGCTTCATCACCCGAAATGTTTTTATCCGTCAGTTTTTCAAGATCCTTTTTCTTCTGAGAATCTGATTCACTTGCTGTTAACGGAAAATCACTCTCCGTATTTTTTTTCACTGTTTCGGTCATTCCCCCCCAATCATGAGTAGAATCAACCGATTCCAATTGATTTCTCCACCCATCAACGGACATCCTACCGTCAATCAAACCCACAGTCGCAACTTCCCATTCGTCAGCCATAGTCCTCAAGTTTTTAGATGCTTCTGACATCACTTTGTGGTATTCTTCATGATTACCACTTCGCTCAGATTCTCTGGCGAAATTACCCAATCTCCCTAGGTAATTCATCCAAGAGTTCGAAAATTGGCGGTCAAGAGGTAAAGAGCCAACTGAATTTTTAATTTCAGACGATAAGCGCCAAATATCTTCCCGTGCATTCGTGGTACCTTCTTCCTCGTTAAAAAGCAAAGTCTTTTTTACCGCAGTATCGAGTTCCTCAAGCTTTTTTGTTGCCTCTGTCATCTTATCCGCATATTGTCCGCTTAGTAAATAGCTTAACTGCTTATTTTCAGTTGTTTTTCCGTAAGTAAAAATCGAAAGCGCTGCAATCGAATAAACCAGTACAAATATTATTTTTTTCATAAAAGCGGGGCCGGAATTGCATATGATTCCGGAAACCTTTTAATCCTCCTCTCATTTGATAAATCACCTTGCTTTAAATACAGAAAACGTGCAAACCAATTTTTTTAATTTGTTCTCGTGACCAAATCCACTTGCTCGTAGCAGTTATCGGATTGAAGTAATATATTGCATTTTCAGATGGGTCCCATCCATTTAACGCATCCAGAACTGCTTCTTTTGCACGTTCATTCGGCGTTAACCAGATTTGACCATCGGCTACAGCAGTAAAAGCAAGAGGCTGGAAAATCACGCCTCCGACCGTGTCAGGAAAGTCGGGATGCTCAACTCGATTTAAGATTACCGCGGCAACCGCAACTTGTCCCTCATACGGTTCCCCTCTTGCTTCACCATATACAGCGTTAGCCATCAATTTCAGGTCTTGCTCCGAATATTTTGCGGGTAATTGAACTTCTTTTTTCTTACCAGTTCCCTTTGATACTTGATTTTCAAGGGGGGTGCCGCCGTAATGGGTAAACTTATTTCCTTTGTTAATATTATTTTTTACAAACTGTTCATTGTAATCCGAGACATCTACAAGTTTCTTTTTCGTCGTATTACCTGCTATTCCGTCTACTGGAAGACCATATTTATCTTGAAAGTTTCGTAACGCCCAATAAGTTCCATAACCAAACTGTCCATCAATTGCCCCTTTATATAAACCAATGTATTGGAGCCTAGCCTGGAGCTCGATAACATCATCGCCAAATGCACCTCGTTGTATTTGTTGAGAACTAAATGCTCCTGTTGGAAGTGGGGACAACACATACGCTGAACTGAGGAGAAGCATAGCGATAAGAGTATGACTAATAATCTTTTTCATAATTCAATCCTCCTTTTTCTTAAGCTTATCCAATTTTCTCGATTTTATTAAAATAAAAAAAGATCCAGCCATATGAATCTTTCGGCTGGATTCTATGGTTGGATCTTTTTATTTCGATTGCGCTTTTCGTTTAAATTGTTGCATGGCAAATGTATGTGCATATTTCACTCTCGTTAGACCAAACCACCAGAGGAATAACATAAATGGAATAATTAAATATAAAAATACTTCCTGAATCAGAAAAATACTATTATAAATAAAATGGAGTATAAACGGGGCTAAGAGAGCAACGAATAATATCCTTTTCTTATTTGCTTCATCAGCAAACTTTGCCTTTCCTAAATAATAACCAAGAACGACACCAAATAATGCATGGCTGGATACAGGTAATAATGCCCTTAAGAAAGCAATATCCGTTCCATATGTCAATAAGTATAAAATATTTTCAACCGTTGCAAAACCCAAAGAAATACTGGCCCCGTACAATATTCCATCGTATGCATCTTCAAATTCCACGTGGTGATAAACGGTTAGAAATAAAATAAGCCATTTAAAAAACTCTTCTATGCCACTTGTAAATAAGACATTTCGTATAAATTCATTTGAAAAAATATGTTCTTCTTCAAATACATGCTGAGCGAATAAAATAGGGAAAGTCATAATCGCCCCATATAAAAATGTTTGAAATAATGTACGCGATGGTTCTTTAGCTATTTCTTTTCGCAAATAAAAATAACTGAACAGTGCCAATCCAGGCGCAATTGCTACGGTAAACAATATAAACATGAATGGCACCCCTTCCTACCTAAGATTTCTCAATCGCATTTGCAATTTGAACGCCGTGAAATCTGCCATTTTCGATGAATATTTCATTGGCATTATTTCCCGCCGCTATAACACCTGCAATATATAATCCTTTAATTGACGATTCCATCGTTTCCTCATTAAACAGTGGGCATCCACTTTGTTCATCGATTTCAATGCCCATTTCTTCGAGAAAAGTATGATTCGGATGATAACCAGTCATTGCAAATACATAATCACTTTGGATTTGGATTATTTCACCGTTTTGTTCAATCGTGACGGATGATTCCGTAATCTTTACCACATGCGATTCAAAGTGCATCTTGATTTCTCCAGATTTCACCAAACTCTCAAACCCTGGTAAAATCCACGGCTTAACACTTGGCGAATAATCGGATCCACGGTAGACAACTGTCACATTTGCCCCCGCCCGTTCTAATTCAAGCGCTGCATCGACTGCAGAATTTTTACCACCGACCACTACAACGTTTTTTTGGAAAAAAGGATGTCCTTCTTTAAAATAATGGAAAACATTCGGGAGATTTTCACCTTCGACACCCATCATGTTTGGATTGTCGTAATAACCTGTTGCGACGACAACTTTCTTCGCGTAATAGTTTTGCTTGTCGGTTTCAACAAGAAAACCTTCGGCTGTATTTTTAACTTGCTTTACTAATTCGAAATTATTTACTTGGATGTTTTTCATTTTGACAACTTCACGGTAGTAGACGAGCGCATCGTTTCTCTTCGGCTTGTCTTTCGCTGTTATAAATGGAATGTCACCAATTGACAACTTTATGCTTGAACTAAAAAACGTCTGGTGTGTGGGATAATTATAAATCGAATTTACGATATTACCTTTTTCTATCACTAGAACTTTAAATCCTTTATCTTGTAATTCAATTGCGGCGGATAATCCGCAAGGTCCCCCGCCAATAACAATGACATCTTCGTAATGCATTTTACCGCTCCTATCAATTACACATTTCAAGATTCTTTTATCCTAATAAGTTATCGTGATTATATGACATTCTGATGGTGCTCCAAGTCGTAAAGGTACTTTTGTTGTACCATAGCCATTACTAATTAGTTTAGTTCGATTGGAATTGGTTTGAAAGCTTCCTTTTTCCAACAATCCAAATTTACCAATTCTAATTTGTCCGCCATGCGTATGGCCCGCAAGTAGAACAGATGCTACTGTAGGCAGAATTTCACGTTCTATTTCCCGCAACACTTTAGGCTGATGACAAACAGCTAGTATATGTTCATATTCATCAATATCTTTCAAGGTTTGTTCGATATCAACTTTTTCACTCGTTGGATCTTCAGTTCCACAAATCCCCCACGAACTATGTCCGGGAATTGGCATGTTTTCGTTTTCTAATATGATTACGCGAAACTTTCTCATTATATTACGGATTGCCCGTTCTCCAACCTCGCGATCGTTATTTCCCCATACATAGTATGTTTGGCTAAACGTAGAGAGGATTCGAATATTAGAAGCAATTCGAGACAACCGCACGCCTTTTTCAGCCAAATCGCCCCCGATCACAATGAGATCAATATCCTTGTCTATTTTATCAATTAACTTCTTATCAATTTTTCTTCGATGAATATCTGAGATGAAAAATACCTTGAGTCTCTTTTTGTTATTATTACGAGTATTGATTGTGACGTCGTGATGTACGACATTCCTTTGAAATGCATTTGATAACATATGTAAAAACATCGAAGGAATTAAAATTAAAAAAGTGTTAAATATTATTTTATACGTAATAACCAGCCGCCTTTCTGTTTAAATTTCAGATAAAAAAAGACAAAGTTTTAACGCTTTGCCTTTTATCCATTGATGAATTTTATTGAATTCCCATGAGTTATGGAATTATAAGCACTTGACCCACATAAATTTCATTGGATGTCAGTCCATTTGCCTGCTTAATTTTTTCGACACCATTTCCGGATTGATAGTGGCGGACTGAAATGCTGTAAATTGTATCCCCTACCGCGACTGTATGTGTTTTCATCGTAGGTTTTGGCTCTGCTTTCTCTTCCGCTTTAGCCTTTTCTTCAGCTCTAGCTTTTTCTTCAGCTCTAGCTTTTTCTTCAGCTCTAGCCTTTTCTTCAGCTCTAGCTTTTTCTTCAGCTCTAGCCTGTTCTTCAGCTCTAGCTTTTTCTTCAGCTCTAGCTTTCTCTTCTGCTTTAGCTTTTTCTTCCGCCTTAGCTTTTTCTTCCGCCTTAGCTTTTTCCTCTGCCTTAGCTTTTTCTTCCGCTTCATCTTTTTCTTCTTTATCATTCCCAATACTATTATTATCTTCTGGTTTCGTTTTATTAGTACTCGTCTCATATTTCACTTGGGAATCTTGGGCTGCGGTTGTATTATTATCTTTATCAACATTCCAATTAAAAACCACAACTGCAATAATTAGGATAGGTATCAGAGTAAACATTGCAAAAATAACATTAATCATGACATGTCTTGGTTTCTTTTTGCTTTTACGTTTGTTCTTATATAGTTCTGCACGAGTTTTTAAAACAGTTGGTTCCTCATCTAGCTTTATTTTTTGTCTGTGCTCTTCAAATTCCGATCTATAATCATCTTTTTTCATTTTCAAATTCTCCTATCACAATCTAGCTCTCTTTACATTATGACGAAATTTTCGACAAAAGTAAATGGATGAACTATCTATCTGTCAAGAAGGTCTGCTAATCTATCTGCCCAATTGACTAATTGCCTGGTCGAATTTCCTCGATTATTGTCGAAAAGCCAATCATCTGTACCTATACCGCATACTGAACAACAAGACGTTGGCGGAACACTTAAAGTTTCACCATAAAACTCCAAAAGTGATTTTCGAATACAATTTTCTCCATTAATGATTTGTATAATATTTTGAAGCTGTTTTTCCTTCTCGATTCTTTGGTTTCTAATTTTCAAAATTGCTGCATCAAGTGGCATCCTTTCAAGATAATAATCGATTATCCTTGTTCCAGTGTCACTGATTCCCGATAACTCAGCCGCGTCATTTTTTGAAGTGCCATCTTTTATCAGATTGGAATAACGACGAACTTCGGACTCGGTCGGTAAATCATTTTGTACGATAAAACGGGTTTTTCCGATATCTTCCAACGTAAATAGCAAAGTCGCCGTAGATAGATGGCCATCTCTACCAGCACGACCAACTTCTTGCATATATCCTGCAATCGTAGACGGCATATTTTCATGGATAACTTGCCGAATATCATTTTTATGTATACCCATGCCAAAAGCCGTCGTCGCACATATCCAATCAATTTCCCCAGTAATAAATTGCTCTTGGATAAATGCGCGATCCTCTTGTTCCATTCCTGCATGGTAAGACGAAATTGATAGTCCATGTTCTTTTAAGTGAAGGGCCAAATCATCCGCGCGCCTTCTTGAAGCGACATAAATAATTCCTGGTCCTATGGTCTTTTGGGTTCGTTCAAGAATCCAATCAGTCTTTTCATTTTCTGATTTCATTTGTATTATCGAATATGATATGTTCTTACGATCCAAAGATTGTTTATGAATGGTGGGATTTTCAAGACATAAATAGTGCACGATATCTTGTAAAACTTGGTTGTCGGCGGTTGCAGTTAAAGCCAATATATTCGGTCGATTAAGTTGTTGCAAGAATTCCCCGATTCGCAAGTAGTCCGGCCTAAAATCAAAGCCCCATTGCGAAATACAGTGCGCTTCATCCACGACGATAAATGCTATTGAGATTTTCTTTAATTGCTCAGCAACATTATTCTGCATTAACATTTCTGGTGAAACGAAGATGAATTTATACAACGCCAATTCAGTCATTATTCGTTGTCGATCTTTATAGGCGAGAAAAGAGTTCAGAGCGACTACACGTTTTTCTCCATTTTTCTTCATAATCGCCACTTGATCTTCCATTAAGGCGACCAAAGGAGAGACGATTAAAACCGTACCACTTTTTGTATAGGCAGGTAGTTGATAACACAATGACTTTCCACTACCTGTAGGCAAAATAGCAATTGTATCTTGGTTTGAAACAACATCTCTTATAACTTCCTCTTGTCCTGGTCTAAATTGTTTGAAGCCGAACTTATTCAACAAGATTGATTTGATTTCCATTCTGCCCCCTCCTTTGACCCTGCACCTAAGATGAGCCGTAGTTGAAAATAAGTAAGTGTCGGGAATTCCGCCTTTAATAAACGTAATCTTTTAGTACCCAGTTCTTTAGATTTAGCTACCACAGCATCAACATCAATAGAAGAGACGAACTCTTCCATCGGAAAAGATTGATCATTATTAGAGATTTCGACGAAATGATCCTCAATTGTACTCATTTTCAAATGTCGTAATCGTGAAATCTCTTGCATCGACATGCCTCGTTCAAATAATTCTTTTGTTTTACTAGTAGATTCGGTCAAGTAAGTCAAAACTTTAATATCCTTTATGGTCTCTGTCAAAATCGGATATTGTGAAGATTGGCTAATCGTTTCAAGTAACATATGTAAACTTTCAATATAATACAAAGTAAGTGTAAATGGCTTTATAGTCATTTCATCAGATAACTGCTTCCATGTCCACCCCGCTTTATGATAACCACCCAGACGATGAACTAAAATTACTTTTTGCTCATCAGACATACCACTTTGTTCGATTGACTGTTGGAGTTGTTGAAATAATTGAGTGGAAAAGGCTTGATCAAGACGTCCTTGTTTAAGCAAAAATTCTTTTACAAATAATTGTATTTCGTAATCATTTTGCATAGGCATAAATGATTTAACACCTGCCCTGAAATGGGACAAAGTTTGAACGATTAAAGAGAGCCTTGAGAAAAAAACATGTTCTCTGCCTCTATAATCCCATCCATTAAATTGATATTGCGGCAAAGTATGAAGCACTTCTTTCCCCTTATCTGTGAGGTGAACGACCTCCTCTTTAATCGAAATATACCCGGCTTGGTTCAATTCGTCCACTGCTTCGTCAAAGACTTCTGTTTGCAACTTCGGCAATATGCAAAAGAATCCTTTTAAACTATAATACTCAACGTCTTGTAGGGTTTGTCCTGAGCGCTTTCCGCGCAATAGATGAAGACCTGCATAAATTGACCGTTCTCCATCTAGACGACTAATAATCGTTAACAGTAAAAATGAGAGATCCAATATAAAACTTCCTCCCTCCAATTAATAGTATTATGTTGAAAAAAAATATCAATATCATTAGAATAGAGAATGTACTTAATTTGTTTGAACGGAGAAAAGAGGAGAGTAACCATGCCTAAATATACAATCGTCGATCAAGATACATGCATAGCATGCGGGGCTTGTGGGGCAGCAGCACCCGATATATACGACTATGACGATGACGGAATCGCATTTGTTATCCTCGATGATAACACGGGAACCGTTGAAGTTCCAGAAGAACTGCTGGAAGATATGGAAGACGGCTTTGAAGGATGTCCAACAGATTCAATTAAAGTAGCAGATGCTCCTTTTGATGGGGACGCATTAAAATATGAAGACTAAAAAAGTGCTAAAGCTAGATTTTTCTAGCTTTAGCACTTTTTTTATATGAAAATCATTCTGGCATTAACTTAGTACGTTGTTTTTCAATCCACGTTTTCATCCTGGCAAATAACAGGATAGTTAGTGCCATTAAAATTGCGCCTTTAATCAGATTAAACGGTAAAATTCCGTAAAAAAGCATAACGTGAAGTGCATCACCTGTAACAGGCGGCATATTTAAAAAGTATGTGTACATAGGCAAAAATACAGCGTAATTTAACAATGTCATCCCGACAGCCATTGATACTGTTCCAGCGATTAACCCCGCTATTAAACCTTTTGCGGTACGGAACTTATTGAAAATATAGTAAATCGGTAAGATGAATAATATACCTGTTGTAAAGTTCGCAATTTCACCAACCGGAACACCTGTAGGACTTCCGCTTAAGAACCAATGTAACAAGTTCTTAATAAGTTCCACGGTAATTCCAGCAACCGGACCTAGTGTCATGACTGCAAGAACTGCAGGGATTTCGCCAAAGTCAACCTTTAAAAAAGGCGGTATTGCTGGCAATGGAAAATTGAATTGCATTAAAACTGTTGCCACACTTCCAAGCATTGCGATAATAACCATTCTACGTAACTTATTACTATTCATTTGTTTCCTCTCTCCTTGTTCGATTCTCTTCAAAAGAGGAAAGGACGGTTCGCCATTTTTTAATGAAAAACTCCCTATAGCAAATAAGCTCTAGGGAGTTGTATAAGGCACATTTAATAAACTGATAGGAATAACTTTATTTCCCATCATTAAATAGGCACCTCTTTTGTAAATTCCACAAAAAAGACGGCCGTACCTTCACCTTCTCCCATCCAGACTATACTGTCGGCTCTGGAATCACACCAGAATCAGCTTTTCAGCTCGCGGGCTCGGAACTCTAAGAATTCCATTACCGCCGGTCGGGAATTACACCCTGCCCCGAAGATGAATCAATATTTTATTGTTGTTACATATTAATCATACATAAAAAATAAGGACTTGTAAACTCAATTGTTTACAAGTCCTTATTTACTTTACTAGAAGTGGCATTACATTAGGTCCAACTGGAATTGGTAATGGCTCGTTTAGGTTAAATCCATTCCATTCTGCCTGTAAAATATTTTCAAACTGAATTTGTCGATCGAAGCTTGCGGCGGTTAATACTATGCCATCGATTAACTGATTCGCTTCTATTTCCGTCATAGATAATAGATCCAAAGTTTCTAGAAATTTCACTATAGTTACTTCTTTATTTTCTATGACTTCAAAATTTACGTTTGGCGGAATGATTGATGCATAAATATCATTCGGATCTACTTTCATTTCTAGAAGAGCTCTTTCAAGATTTTCATAGCTATCAGAAAAGTTCGGAGATAAAAATTCTTGCCCATCGGACTGTTTGAACGAATAATAATTATAATGGTTTACACCGCTATTCAATTTCATCGGCTTACTTGTTTCGCCGACTTGATCAAACTCGACGGGTGTTCCATCTTCATTTTCAAATCTTATTTCATTAAAACCGTAAAATGTATCCTGTAAAGTCCCTAAATAAGTTGAAACTGTTCCTGGAGCAATGTCATATCCATGCCCTGGAGGTAAAGTTTGAACGAGGACATCTCCATCAACCGAAAATGTGCCTTTATAAGGATGATAATCATAAAAACCAAGGGCTTCCTCTTCGATTTGTCCAGCATATTTCAAATACATATCTAAACTGCTCGGTTCTACGTTACCGAAATCTTCTTTAATTTGGCTGTTTGGAATTAAAAAAGTAACAGGAATGCTAGCGGCTGCTTCACTTGCAAGACCAAGATGAAACACCGTATATCCTGCTGTATCATCTGGATAAACCGCAGGATTAGATGATCTATTTTCAATCCTATTACTCATTATAATTTCCTGATCCATTTCGCTTTCGGCCATTTCTTCCGATTCCCCATCAATTGATGAATCATCATCACTGAAAACCGACATATTGTTACTATCCTCTTTGCTAATCATTTTACTAGCCTCATCATTTGAATGATTATTCTTTAGCATGGAGGGTATCCACAACGTCAACACTAGAAGGACCGCGGCAGCTACAAAGGCTGGTATAAGGTTTCGCCTAATCTTCCTATTCGTTTTTTGCTTAGGCCGATTCTGCATACGGCTATCTTGCTTAAGACGCGACAATACATCTTCTTTGGAACGGGTATCTTGGATATCCGGCAAATCATTAAGAAGTTTTTGTATTTTCTCATCGCCCCACATATTCGTCACTTATTATCACCTACTTAATTTTTTACGCACCGCATTTATAGCCCTATGTTGTGTAGTTTTTACTTTCCCCTCGGTCCAACCTAATATTTCAGCTGTATCTGCAATCGAGAGATCATGTATAAATCTCATATGAATGACCATCTTTTGGTCACCCGTACATGTATCTAGAACATTCAAAAGTTCTTTCATTTCCTCGTTTAACACCACCAGATTATCTGGAAGTATATCTGTTGAAACCAATTCACTTTTTTCCCAATCGAATTTGTCAAATGAATGTTTTCTACGAACTGAATTTTTTCTATAGTGGTCAATCGCAACATTCTTAGCAATTGAAAAGAGCCACGTTTTTTCAGAACTTTTCCCCTCGAAACCGGAATAGGCACGCAGAACTCTAACGTAGACCTCATGCATCAAATCCTCGGCCTGATCGCGGTCTCGTATCAAATAAATAAGAAACCGAAACACATCGTTATGGTACTGTTCATATAACCGGTTAAAAACGGAGTCGTCCATGAAATCCCCCCGTTCATCTTATTAGTCGTTTAACTACACAAATAGTTACACTTATTCTAAGGGCAATGTAACTGTCATTACAGTTCCTTTTTCTTCTCCCCTAGAAGCCGTAATTACCCCACCATGCGAATCAATGATGTTTTTTGCAATCGCTAAACCAAGCCCCGTACCACCTTTCCCACGGGTTCTTGCTTTATCGACTTTATAGAATCGTTCGAATATGAAAGGTAAGTCTTCTTCTGAAATTCCGTGACCAGTATCAGAAACAGTGATTTTGCACATGCCGCCAAATTCTTCGACCAGGACAGTCACACATCCTTTATCTGGCGTATGTCTGATTGCATTATCTATAAGATTGGTTACAACTTGTTCGATTCGATCCGCATCTAATTCAGCCAAAATCTCTTTTTTAGAAAAATTGAGTTGTAAATCCACATGTGACTCACGTGCAACTTGTGTAAATTTATTTGCAATACGAGTAATAAAAGGAATAACGGAAACCTCATATTTATATAAAGTCATATGACCCGATTCCATTCTCGCTAGATCAAGTAAATCTGTAACGAGCCGGCCCATTCGAAGAGACTCTTCGTGGATAATTTGTATCATTTCATCCCGTTCCTCGTCATCCCTCGTCACGCCATCCAATATCGCTTCACTATACCCTTGCAACATAGATATCGGAGTTCGCAGCTCATGGGATACATTGGCTATAAAGTCCGAACGTAGCTTATCTAGCTGATGTTGCGCAGTCATATCGCGTAGAACTGCGACAGCACCTCGAATGTCTTCTCCGCTATACAATGGACTTATGGATATCATGTAAAATTGATTGTTAAGTTCTAATTCATCCTCTACTTCTTCTGAAAACGTAATTGAGTGCTCTAGCATATGCAAAAGTTCTGGTGGTACTGATTCATTTTTAGCATCGTTGGCGAAAAACCATTTTTGCAATAACTTTTCTGCTTGCGGATTGCTTAATAAGATTGTACCGTCACGATTAAATGTAATTACCGCATCAGCCATCGACGTTAAGATACTTGATAATTGTTCTTTTTCCTGACTGATTAACTCCACATGATATTTTAGTTGTCGGCCCATCTGATTGAACGCGGTTGCTAGCTGTCCGATTTCATCACTTTGGAGAGATGGTAGACGTGTATCAAAATTGCCCTTAGATAATTCCAATGCTGCTTGTCGCATTTTTCGAAGTGGGGAAGTAATTTTAGTCGATAAAAAGAAGGCGAAAATAGTCGTTAAGATAAAAGCAATAAAAGCTGAAAGAAAAACAATATTGGTCGTTCTTTTCATTGTTGCCTTTATGGCGTCAAGACTCTGATAAATAAAGACAGTTCCGCGAACACCAGATTGTGTCGTATATGAGGTTTCTAACACAATGTATTGCTCAATGGCCCCCTCTTCTTTAACGGAAGGTAGCATCATTTCTTTTAATACTTGTTTGGTTGATTGGGAATTAGTTGTCAACGAAGAATTAGAAAGAATCTTATTTTCGATTCTCTCTTTGTTTAAACCATTATGAAAAGAATGTATGATCGTTCCACTAGTATCCGTTATAATTGCATTTGTTTCTTCATCTAAAATGTCGTGTATAAGTAGTGGTATTAATGGACGATCATCGTGATCCATCACAATTTTCTCAATCATCGTTGCTTCCCTGACCAGTGAATCTTCTGCTTGTTCCTTATGAAAGTTCCCTAAAAACTCTAACAGCAATGCAGTAACAATAAACAAAATAAAAGTAACGAGAAGCAATATGGTTGCCCATAGCTTCCCGACTATTGAATTCCATATTCGATTCATTCGATTGCCTCAAATTTATAACCGACACCCCATACAGTGACAATCATTTTTGCAGCACTTTCAGAGACGCGACTAAGTTTTTCACGGAGCCTTTTCACATGTGTATCAACGGTCCGCAAATCACCAAAGAATTCATAATGCCATACTTCTTTTAGAAGCTGCTCTCGATCGAATACTTTATCCGGAGATTTGGCCAAGAAGTATAATAACTCATACTCTTTCGGCGTTAAATTCACTTCCTGACCTTCCGCAGTAACACGATGTGCATCATTATCAATTGTTAATTGTGGAAAAACAACAAGATCTTTCGATGTCGTTGCTGTCGCACCTTGAATCGTAGTAGACCTTCTAAGTATCGCTTTTACGCGGAGAATTACCTCTCGCGGGCTGAAGGGCTTTACTATATAATCATCCGCTCCAGTTTCAAAGCCAGTTACGCGGTCGGATTCTTCGCCCTTTGCCGTTAGCATCATAATCGGCGTCATGTTCTTTTGTTCGCGCAATTCTTTTAATACCTCAAGACCATCTTTTTCTGGCATCATATGATCTAACAAAATACATGCATAATCATTTTCCGCGATTTTTTCAAGAGCCTCGGCTCCGTCAACTGCCTCATCGACAGTGTATCCTTCACGCGTTAAATACATGTTCAAGAGTCGACGGATTCGATCCTCATCATCGACCACTAATATCGAAATATTTTCATCCATGGATATTTACCCCTCTCAACGTCCTACTCAAATAAGTGTATCAGTAATATTAAAAAAACAAAAGCGAATGTTGCCCAGACAGCCCTGGCAACTGTTTATGAATGCAAAAAGACTGCATGGAGTTTCAATGATCCATGCAGTCTTTATATTTTTTTATGCGTAGGAATGCAATCCTGCAAGGATTAAGTTTACAGCAATTAAGTTAAACATAATGATAATAAACCCGATCACTGCAAGCCAAGCAGACTTTTCGCCTTCCCATCCGCGCGATAAACGCAAATGAAGAAATGCTGCATAAAAGAGCCAAGTAATAAGCGCCCACACTTCTTTAGGATCCCATCCCCAAAATCTAGACCATGCCTCATGCGCCCAAATCATCGCAAATACCAAGGCACCAAGTGTAAATACGGGGAATCCTATTAATACAGCTCGATAGCCAATCTCGTCCATTAAACGCGTATTTGCTTTTTTGGCGAATGGCTGGAACAATGTTGCAATCGGGCGCCGAATAATAAGTCGCAACAGCAGATATAGTACAATTCCTGTTGCCAATGACCAAACAAAAGTAGTCAATGTTTTCGCGTTGACGATTGCCGGCATTTCAAATAGTGGCGTCATTGCATCGGGTGTGAGTGCTTCATATTCATTCATACCGAATAACGGTGGATAAATATATTCAATTTTAGCTGGCGCTCCATTTTTATCAACGTACGTAAATTCAGCCTCATTCCCCATAACTGAAAACACTGTAGATGAAAGAATGAAACCGACTACCAATACTATCGTGAATATAACAGATTCCAACCAAAAACGCTGTTTGGACTTCTTCGTCAAGTCTGTCACTTTCAACAGTAAAACAAGTCCTGCGACCGCACTAATTGCGAGAATCGCTTCGCCAATAACTACTGTGATAACATGCACTGTTAACCAATAACTTTTAAGTGCCGGGATAAGCGGTGTTATTTCTGTTGGGAACATACTGGCGTATCCAATAATAACAACAGCAATCGGCAATGCAAACAAACCGAGAGATGGTGTTCTATACATGTAAAACAGCAATATGAAAGCTCCAACAATCATCATTCCAAAAGCAGTCACAAATTCAAACATATTACTGACTGGCGCGTGCCCGGAAGCAATCCACCTGGTTATGAAGTAACCAAGGTGAGTTAGAAATCCAATAATTGTTATGGTAATTCCGATAGTTCCCCATTTGCTATTTTTATATGCTTTTTCTGATTTTGCGCCTTTTACAGCTCCGCCGAAAAAGAGCGTTGCAACTAAATAGGCGATAAATGAGACTAGAAGTAAGTTTGAGCTCAATGATGCAAAATCCATTAGTTAAAGTCCCCTTCCTCGTCGTCCAATTTGGACTCGGTATCTTCACGGTCTTCATATTGCGGCAAGTCCGCGTATTCTTGTACTTGCTCAATCTCTTTTCTTAATGCGAACCAGTTTTTATTTGTATGGCTGGCAAGGAGTATTTCATTTCTTTCTCCTTTTTGAACCCAAATCCGCCTATGATTCCAGTAAGATCCTTGCGAGACCCCTATCATGAATACAATTCCACCGAATAATAACATATACAGTGTGCGGTCCTTACGAATTGTCAAACCAGATATATCCCGTGTTTCAGCACTTAAGAAATTTGCCTTATAATCATTTTCTTCAGTTTCAAGCGTTTGTCGAATTGCCACGAAACTCATTTCACCTTCTGGTTTTTCTGGCGTTATCATCTTAAATATAAAAGCAGGATTATTTGGAATTGGGGATTTCGAATACGGTTCCCCGTCCTTGATACCATCATAATCCGGATAATATTCCTTGATTTCGATAATTGCACCATTTCCAAGTTCGTATTTATCCTCAGGATTTATAAGATCAATTTTAAATTCACCAAGCGATTCTTCCGTGGCTTTTTCAGTCAGTTGAAATGTCATCGACTTTAATTCGTCTAGACGAAAATCCATCTGAAAAACGCTGTAACCATCGAATGTTAATGGGTGGTTAACGATGATTGATTCTTCTTTAACTAATTCTATATTCTCGGTTTGTCCCGGAAGTGCATCGTCAGCATTTTTATATAGCGTAACGTCGGTCTGATAATTTTTAGCTATCATGCCAACACGTTCAAGTGCTGTGTTAAATACTTCATCGTCTTCCTCTATTGAATAGTTTTCCATTGTAAAACCATTATTTTCGATATAATAGCCGGGTGCACCCGGTATTTCCAACGTCTCGCCTTCCCGAATCCACAACGTTTCATCGACATAAAACCCGGGAATTCCACGAAGTAAAATTGCGCTTAAGAAAATTATTAGTCCAGTATGATTAACATAAGGTCCCCATCTTGAAAAACGGTTTTTTTCAGCCAGAATCGCCCCGTCTTCTATTTTAACATTATAACGAAGATCCTTTAGTTTCTCTGCTGCCTTGTTCAGAGATTCATCCGCGTCCTTAACCGGTCCGATACCATAGATTCGTTGACGTTTCATAAAGGATGGATGGCGCTTCGTCCGTTGTTTTTTCAGTGATTTATAAAGTGGAATAACTCTATCAACACTTGCAATGATAATAGAAGTTCCAAGCATTCCAATTAGCGTGATAAACCACCAACTATTATACATATCATGAAAACCGAGCTTGTAATAGACGAGCCCAAAAAAGCCGTACAATCGCTCATAATATTCTCCTAATTCAGCGTCGCTAACAGGAACGTATAATTTTTGCGGAAATATCGTACCTATCGCCGAGGTTACAAGGACTGCGATAATTATACTAATACCAATTTTTACGCTTGAAAAAAAGTTCCATATTTTATCAATGATTGATCTTTTATACGTCTGGGATCTGCGAGCAGAACCTTCATAACGCATGTCCACAGTTTCACTATTGATAGCCTCTTCAGTCTGCGGTCTTCCACATCGCTCACAAAGCACTGTGCCAAAAGGATTTTCATGACCGCACTGGCATTTGATTTTGCTCATTTTATAGACTCCTTATTCGGGTTGAATGCTCTCCATTAATGAGCGAATCTCATCTTCCGACATTCCCCTCGTTATTATATCTTTAATAATCCCGTCTTTATTAATTAGGATTGTTGTTGGAAGCGGCATGACATTGTATGCACGCCTTACACTCTCGTCTGGATCCCTGGCGATGGGAAACGTCAATCCAAATTGGTCTCTGAATGTTTCCGCCTTTAAACGGGTGTCTTTTATATTGATTGCCAATATGTGAACACCTTTGCCGTCAAACTCTTTATACTGATTTTCCATATAAGGCATTTCTGTTTTACACGGGCCGCACCAGGAACCCCAGAAGTTAAGAAATACTCCCTCTCCCTTATAATCAGATAGGCGATGTTTATTCCCTTCTAGATCAACAAGTTCAAAATCAGGTGCTACATCTCCGACAGCTAATACTTTTACTTTATCACGTGTTACAATTGCGAATACAATTGCAACTGCTAGGACTAAAAGAACGATTGTCCGAATGATAAGCCGCTTTTTTCGATTTGCAGCTAGGCGTTTATTTTTGGACATTTTCTAACCCCCATACTCCAATAATCTTATAACAGTATAACAAATGATCGACTGCATTCTTTTCCTATTAATGAATTAACTGTGAACAGAAAAGATGCGTTTATCCAATTTTTCCTGTTTCAGCAAGTACGCGTAATTGCTTCACTTCATGTAACGTTAATTCTCTGGCTTCTCCAGCATTCAATCCTCGAGTAGATAAAATTGCAAATTCTTCACGTTTCAAACTATCGACTGGACAACCGATTGCATCAAACATGCGACGAACTTGCCGATTCCTGCCTTCATGAATCGTTATTTCAACAATTGCAGTTTGCGCTTTCTTATCCATTGATTGCATTTTCACATTTGCCGGTGCCGTCATTCCGTCTTCAAGTTCAATTCCGCGTTCGAGTTTGCGTAAATTGTCCCTAGAAGGGATTCCTTTTACTTTCGCGATATACGTTTTCTTTATCTCGAATTTCGGATGTGTCATTAAATAAGAAAAATCCCCATCGTTTGTTAGGATGATTACACCCGAAGTATCATAATCGAGTCGCCCTACCGGGAATATGCGTTCTTCAATATGCGGGAAGAAATCTACAACGGTTTTTCTACCTTTATCATCATTCGCTGTTGAAATAACCCCTCTTGGTTTATAGAGAAGATAATAAACATTTTCTTCTTTAACGATTTGAATTCCTTCTACCTCGACTTGATCGGTCGATGAGACGCGCGTTCCTAACTCAGTTACCACGACGCCATTTACTTTCACTTTCCCTTTAACAATTAATTCCTCTGATTTTCTTCTAGAAGCAATTCCCGCTTGGGCCATCACTTTTTGCAATCTTTCCATATTGTTTCACTCCGTCCTACGTACTGAGAAAAATTATGTCATACTTTACGCCAAATTAAAAGAAGACTGACCTATTAATAAGTCAGTCTTCCTACTATCGCCATATTTCCGACGTAATTATTCAATTGAAATCTTTTTACTTCTATCTAGTTAGTAGTATTTCCGATGTTTTCAAAGGCTTATTATCAAAGTAGACGGTCCATCGGCCGATACTATTTTTGTTTTCCCCGCGAGGAATACGGAGAATATGTGAAACTTTATTTTTTTCTCCTTTTTTCAAAAGTAGTTTAATTGGTTTATCAAGTTCCCCTTCCATACCCGGAAGAATTGCATATTTACCTTTCTTTGCAACAGTCACTAACGAATAGTTCGAAAAAACGTTTTCTGATAACTCGCGATGCGTATTCCAATCGTTCCCATCGTTTAATGTTACAACAATGATCTTTTTTCCGTCTTTTTCGAAGTAAGTGACTAGTGTTCGACCTGCTACTTTCGTAAAACCTGTCTTACCAGCAATCGCTGTATCAGAAGAGCGCACTAATCGATGTTTATTTTCCCAACTGTACCGTTCATTATTTAGCTCATAATTATAAGTATGAGTTGACGCAATTTTTTTGAATTTTTCATTTTTCATAGCATGAAACATCATTAAAGCCGTGTCATAAGCAGTTGATAAGTGTATTTCATTGTGTAGCCCAGATGGATTTGTGAATACCGTATCGTTAAGTCCAAAGACGATTGCATTTTCATTCATAAGGTCAACGAACCCATCAAGCGAGCCGCCCGCATGTTCAGCAAGTGCATAAGCCGCGTCATTCCCAGACCGAAGCATTAGCCCATATAAAAGTCCTTCAACGTCAGCCGTCACGCCCTGTTGTAAATAGATGGACGATCCTTCAGCGGATGCAGCTTCCGGTGAAATCGTCGTCATTCCAAGTGGGGCACCACTTTCTAAAACCGTAAATGCTGTCCATATTTTTGTTAAACTAGCAATAGGCAGACGAACATGTTCATTCGAACCAGAAAGCAATCTCCCCGTTTCAGCATCAATTACAACCCAAGCATCACGCGCACTGGCTTCTTTTCCGCCTGTACATAAAACGAATGTTGCAAATAGAATTATTGCAATTGCACGTTTCAAGTAGTGTTTCCTCCTCCATCATTTTCAACACTGAATGCTTCTTGAAATTGTGTCATAAATAAATCAGTATTACCGTCATCTTCATCCTCTTCCACTGTTAGAGGTGGCAAACCTTCTATTGACTCCAACCCGAATCGATCCAAAAATAATTTTGTCGTACCGTATAAAATCGCTCGCCCCGTACCTTCCGAGCGGCCCATTTCCATGATTAACCCCCTTGATATAAGTGTATGTATTGGCCCTTCTGATTTAACACCACGAAGATCATCGATTTCAACACGCGTCACGGGTTGTTTATAAGCGATAATGGCTAACACCTCAAGGGATGCCTTTGTTATTAACTGGGGTGATGGATTTTCAAGTAATCGTTTAATACTGTCGGCAAACTCCGCTTTTGTAACAAGCCTGTACGAACCACCATACTTTTTTAACGTAATGCCTCTTTCAACTTGTCCATCATAATTTTCCAGTAAGCTGGCCAGTGCTTGCCTAACATTTACTTCACTTTGTTCGGTGACTGTCGTTAGTTGCTTAATCGTCAACCCTTCATCACCAGCTATAAATAAAAAACTTTCAATCATTCCTTGTAAAAATTTCCCTTCATCCATGGGATACTTCACCATCTTTCACGTACGTTACAATTAGATTTGCAAAGTTATTACTTTGCTCGACGTTCACGTCACCTCTTAACATTAATTCAAGTATTGACATGAAGGTGACTACAAGTTCACCAGTATCTCCCGCTTCAAAGAGTGAATGAAAATCACAGCGGCCACCATTAACAACCAGTCGCCCCATTATTTCATCCATCTTTTCACCGACAGATAGCTCTGTTTTGGTTATACTAGCAGAGAGAGGTGCCCTTAGTCGGTTTCGATCTAGCATTTTTTGAAATGCGCCAATTAAATCGAATACATTTAAATTCTCTTCCGCTCCCACCGAAACGATTTCACCAAACTGCGAAAGATCGCCTGATGATTTTTTGAGAAAATCACTTGGTGATTTCGTGAAAAAGTCCAATCGATTCTCCGCTGCTTCCTTTAGGCTTGTAGCAGCTTCTTTATACTTTCGGTACTCGATTAATCGTGCCACAAGTTCATCACGCGGATCTTCTTCCATATCGAAATCAATGTCATCACCAAAATCTTCGCCTTCATGGATTGGAAGTAACATTTTGCTCTTTATTTCAATCAGCGTCGCAGCCAAAACGAGATATTCACTTAGTTCGTCTAGTCGAAGCACGCGCATCGCTTGGATATGCTCCATGTACTGTTCGGTCAATTCAGACATAGGGATATCATAGATATCTATTTCTAAACGATTGATTAAATGTAATAATAAATCCAACGGCCCTTCAAAAGCATCTAGCCGCACTTTATAGATCAAACCGCTTCACCTGCCTATCAACTTATAATATAAAAAAAGGAATGAAATTATGAAACCATTATATAATCCATTGTTTGTAAAGTTTATTGTTTATTTCAATGAGAATCAAGACTTTTTTGAATGTCATGAAGTTCTTGAGGAGTATTGGAAAGATTCACCCAATAGAACGAAAGAACATCCGCTTGTCGGATATATTCTACTAGCAACCGCAATGTATCATTGGCGGAGGGGAAATACAATTGGCGCCGGCCGGTCTTTAAAGAAAGCAATTACCAGACTTGAAAAAGTTAGCCAAGAGCATCCTGGATTTTCAGAAGGAATTAATATTGAAAGTTTAGTAAAAAATAGTACGTGTGCCTATCAACAAATTGAAATGGAAAGGCCATTTTCATCATTTCCAATTGAAATAACATCTTCCGAAATCCAATCCCTAATCAGCCAAATAAAACCAACAATAGACTTACTTCCATACGGAAGCAATGACGTCATTCATAAACATATGCTGAGGGATCGCTCGGATATTCTTATTGAACAACAAAAGCGTAAGCAAAGAAGGATATAGCCCAAACACGCTAAAAAAAAGAGGGGCAGACTTTAGTCGGCTCCTCCTTCTTTCGAGATACATCTTTTTAAGAAATCATTCGTCTCATCCGTACTCAAACATTCCTTATCGGGAAATTGCTCTTGTATTCTCTCAACAATCGCCTTGCCAATCCCCTCGCCTCGAAATGACGGGTTTACAGATAGATGATGCAAAGTATAAGCATCATTGCTAATTTCAATTCCAAGGAGACCTATAAAGTCTTCTCCTTTTTTCCAAAGATATAACTGCCAATCATCTTCTGTTTCATACATTTGGATTGTTTCTTGTAATTCTTTCACACTATGTTCACCAGGCATATATGAAAGTAGGCCCATCGCAATCTTTTCATAGGTTTTCTTATATCGTATAAGCATCAATGTGAATCCCTTCTTTTCTAAAAAAAGACACCGTCAAATAAAAATGACAAGGCTTTTTTGATGATTATTTGTTATTGGGGATCAATTATAGGTACTACAAAAAACCAGTATACTGCTCCCCAAATAACAGCTACGACGAGGATACCTATGAAAAGAAGCAGGTTACGCCTTCTCATATTTTCCCCCCTCGTTTCACTTTTTGTAAAGGTAAATCGAGTCTTATAATATCCTCATAAGTTTCCCGTCTCACAACCAGTTGCTCTTCCCCATTTTCGACAAATACAATAGCCGGTCTCGGTAATCGATTATAATTGCTCGACATGGAGTAACTGTACGCCCCTGTACAAAAAGTTGCAATAATATCTCCTTCTATTGCCAAAGCAATAGTGGCCTCTTCAATCAATTTATCGCCAGATTCACAACATTTTCCCGCAATTGTCACTTTATCATTATGTAGTTCAGTCATTCGATTTGCGGAGACAGCCGTGTATTCCGCCCCGTATAAAGCTGGTCTAATATTATCTGACATGCCACCGTCGACTGCAACATATTTGCGAACTCCTGGAATTGTTTTAGTACTTCCAACAGTGTATAACGTTGTCCCAGCATCGCCGACTAGTGATCTTCCTGGTTCAATCCATATTTCGGGAATTGGGTAATTAAATGTACGCGTCATCGATAATACCACATTTGCCATTTCTTCAACATATTCGGACGGGTTCAACGGATTGTCTTTTTCCGTATAACGTATCCCGAACCCTCCGCCTAAATTCAGTACTCGGCATATAAAGTCATCATTATCACGCCACGAAACCATTTTATTAATTAAGACTTCCGCTGCAAAGCGAAAAGCATCCGTTTCAAAGATTTGAGACCCAATATGACAATGCATTCCTAGAACTGTAATAAATGAATGATTGTTCAATTGACGAAATGCTTCATCAGCTTGTCCATTTTTCAAGTCAAAACCAAACTTCGAATCTTCTTGCCCTGTCGTAATATAATCATGTGTGTGCGCCTCGATACCCGGTGTCACACGAATAAGGACATCCATTTTCTGTTTTCTAGACTCAGCAATCTCTTTAATAATCGAGATTTCCAAAAAATTGTCTACAACGATGCAACCAATTTTTTCATCAAAAGCATATTCAATTTCGCTATAACTTTTATTATTCCCATGAAAGTGGATTCTTTCTCTAGGAAAGTCTGCTTGAACAGCAGTGTATAACTCTCCACCGGAAACAACATCGAGCGACAGGCCTTCTTGTTTAGCAACCTCATATATAGCAATTGAAGAAAATGCTTTACTCGCATAAGCAACTTGTGCATTTATCCCCGCAGCCTGAAATGTTTTTTTGAAGGCCCTAGCCCGTTCCCTAAATAATTTTATATCATATACGATTAAAGGCGTGCCGTGTGTATTAGCAAGATCGACTGTATCGACGCCCCCAATCTCTAAATGACCGCGATCATTAATTGATTGAGTTCCATATAGGTGCATAGAGGCTTTTCCTCCTTCTAAAATTTACTATCTTAAATTTTATCATAGACAGTGGAGGAGTTGCAAAGTTCTATTTTGTACGATCCCGTTCAGGGGCATCTGTAATATATGGACGGGGGGCGTCGGCAGTCATGGGAAACCTGATAAGGACTCGCATCATGGCGTGCGGAAAGAAAGGAACTGCCGGCCATAAATACGGAACACCCATCGGTCTAAGTGAACATAAATAATAAAACAATACTGCCACTGACATAAAAAAGCCCGGTGCTCCTAAAATTGCTGTAGACAAAAGTATGCATATCCTGAAGACTTTTGTTGTGATGCTTAATTCAAACGAAGGAATTGCAAACGTAAAAATTGCACTTACAGCTACATAAAGCACAACTTCCGGCGTAAATAACCCGACGTCGATTGCAACTTGACCAATGACGATAGCTGCCACTAACCCCATTGCAGTAGACATCGGCGTAGGCGTATGAATGGCCGCCATACGAAGCACTTCAATTCCAATATCCGCCATTAATAGTTGAATGAGAAGAGGGATTTCTCCAATATCATTCGGGCCGATATAGCTTAAATAATCTGGGAGATAATGTTGTTTTGTCGCAACCAAATACCAAAACGGCAAAAGAACCAGGCTCAAACCAGCGCCCACAAAGCGAGTCAATCTTACGAAAGTACCAATTAGTGGCGCTTGCCTATATTCTTCTGCATGTTGAAGGTGATGGAATAAGGAAACCGGAACGAGTATAACAGATGGTGACGTATCGACCATGATTGCAATATGCCCTTCCAATAAGTGTGCTGCACATATATCCGGTCGTTCGGTAAATCGAACAAATGGCATCGGATGAAATCGTTGTTTAAACAGAAATTCTTCCAATGATTTATCGGTCATCGTAAGCCCATCATGAATGATTTTATCTAGGCGTTCCCGTATATAATTGAGATGCTCTTCACTTGCCGCGCCTTGAATAAACGCAATTGCGACATCTGTTTTACCGTTTACGGTTGTTTGATGCATTTCGAATCGTAAATCTTCTGTACGAAGGCGTCTCCGAACAAGTGCGGTGTTTGTAATGATATTTTCTGTGAAACCGTCTCTAGCCCCTCGAATTACTTTTTCGGTATCCGGCTCCTCGGGCTGCCTTCCAGGGTAAGACCTGATGTCGATTAAGAACGCAAACCCACTAGGCGTAATGAATGCAACTTGTCCGCTTAAGATTGACGTTAACAGTTCATCATGATCTTTTACAGCTGTGACTGAATGATATGGAAAAAACGAAAGAAATCGATCGCTATCGTCTTCTTTCGACTCGTCCCATCCGTTACTCCCCTGCATTTCTGTTAAAAGCGTTAATAAACCATCCCCATCCACGAGACCGTTAATATACAGAAGTAATGCTGGCATATCCCAAAGATGAATCGACCGGGCCATTGCATCAAATGTTTCATCTTTACCGAAACATTTAATAAACCAGTCTTCGCCCTCTTTCATTGATTTGAAGAGTTTTTCCATTACACTAATCCGTCCTCACTTTGTTGCAGTACTTTCTTCTAAATTAGCCCCCATCCACGACTTTAATTGGGCTAATATTTTCTTTTCCAGTCTTGACACTTGAACCTGCGATATACCTATTCTTTCAGCAATATCACTTTGTGTGCAATCCAAGTAATAGCGCATATAAATAATCGTTTGATCTCTTTTATTTAATTTTGAAATGACATCGCGTAAAGGTATATGGTCAAATACCCTTTCAGAACGGTCATCCCTTAGCTGGTCCATTAAAGTTAAGCTGTCACCTTCATTTTCATATAATTGTTCATGAAGTGATGCGGGATCTCTAAGCGCATCTGAAGCTAGTATGACATCATCCAATTTAACTTCTAATATCTCTGCTATTTCCGCCAGCGTCGGGTAGCTTCCAGTCTTTTTTACATAGTCGTCTGTTGCATGACGAATCTTGAAACTTAGTTCGCGTATTGAACGACTCACTTTCACCATACCGTCATCTCTTAAAAAACGTTGAATTTCTCCGACAATCATCGGGACTGCATAGGTAGAAAACTTCACTTCATAAGAAAGGTCAAATTTATCAATCGACTTCATAAGGCCGATACAGCCAATCTGAAATAAGTCTTCCGGATCCGCACCTCGAGAAGCAAATCGTTGAACGATTGACCAAACGAGACGCGTATTTCCTTCGACCATCAATTTCCTTGCCTCTTTATCACCTTCCTGCGAAACTTTTATAAGTTCTCTCATCTTCTCCTGGGACAATAAAGCATGCTTTTTTTCAACGGATGCGTCCATACGTCACCTCATTCTGCTCGTTTCCGTAATCGGAGAAAATTTCTTCTCGAATTTGACCACTGTACCCGAGCCAATTACCGATTCGACGGACAAGCTATCCGAAAAACTTTCCATAATTGTAAAACCCATTCCAGAACGTTCCATATGCGGTTTACTGGTATACATCGGTTCCATCGCACGGGCTAAATTATCAATTCCAGCCCCTTCATCACTGACAGTCATCGATACTGTATGGTCATCGATTTTAGCATGAATTTTAACTAGACTTACCCCATCATTTTCGTAGCCGTGAAGTATTGCATTTGTTACCGCTTCCGAAACAATCGTTTTAAATTCTGATATTTCTTCGATTGTCGGATCTAGCGGGGTAATAAAACACGTCATTGCCATTCTCGCTAAGGCCTCATTTTCTTCAATCGCAACAAAAGATAAAGTCATCTCATTGTTCATGTACAACCCCTCCAATCTCCCCGACCGCTTCTTCGATCGTACAATATCTAATATTTTCACCGAGTCCTGAAAAGCCAAAGATTTTGTTCATAGTAGCGGATGGATTTAGAATAAGAGTCTCCCCGCCAACAGGTGATAAATCACGCATTCTCCCAAGTATCAGCCCAATCCCTGCGCTATCCATAAATCCAAGCCCTTCTAAATCCCAAATAACTGCACGTACTTGCCCTGTAAAGATTGATGCTGAAATGTCTGAACGAATCTGATTTGCCTTATGATTGTCTAGTTCACCTCTCAAAGTTGCTATTAAAATCCCGTTATCAATAATCTCAATTTTCGCCATAGAAAATCCCTCCTTCATGCGCTTTAATTCCACATTGTTTAGGGGGAATCCTTTGACGTAGCAAAACTAGTCATCAACCGGTAAAACTTCTTACGTTTCGACACGAATCTGCTTTCCATATAAGTATTGACCGCTTCGAATTGATTTACACATAGAATTAAAAAAAGCTATCCTTTTAACCGATTTAACTCGGTTAAAAAGATAGCTTTTGATTTCTTTAGCGATTAATCATGAATGACTTCACCAATAAGTTGTGGCGGCAAAACTGCCTCATCGCCAATGATCATATGCTCTTGGAGTAGCGTCACCGATTGCTGAACTTCTTCAGTATTCGCATGAATGATAGCGAGTACGTCGCCCTTTTGAACAGGATCGCCTATTTTCTTTTCCAGGACGACACCCACGGACAAATCAATTACATCATCTTTATCAGCGCGTCCAGCACCTAACAACATCGCCGCGACACCGATGTCATTTGCACCCATACTGGTAATATAACCTGACCGTGCAGCCTGTACCTCTATCTTATACTTGGCTGTCGGAAGGAGCGTAGTATCATGAATGATTGCACGATTACCTCCCTGAGCTTCAATGAGCGTTCCGAATAACTCGAGTGCCGAACCGTCTTTTATTACCTGCTCGAGCATTTCGCGTCCCTCTTCCAAAGTCGCTGCTTTTTCTCCTACGACCAGCATTTGACTTCCTAGAACCAGACATAGTTCTGTCAAATCCTTTGGTCCATTACCTTTTAGCGTTTCGATTGCTTCAATGACTTCGAGAGAATTCCCAATCGCATTTCCAAGCGGCTGGCTCATATCTGATATTATCGCCATCGTTTTTCGCCCTACGTGATTTCCGATTGCCACCATTGATTTCGCTAGCGCCAATGCTTCTTCTTTCGACTTCATAAATGCCCCGTCGCCCGTTTTCACATCTAGAACAATGGCATCTGCTCCAGCTGCTATTTTTTTACTCATAATTGAACTTGCGATTAGCGGAATACTATCTACTGTTGCTGTTACATCACGTAATGAGTATATTTTCTGGTCCGCTGGTGTTAAGTTTTTACTTTGACCAATTATCGCAAGTTTCAACTCGTTTACTTGCTTGACAAACTCGTCACTTGTCAACTCAATATGGAACCCCTCAATCGCCTCTAACTTGTCCAAAGTACCACCCGTATGTCCAAGTCCTCTACCACTCATCTTCGCAACAGGAACGCCGCAAGCAGCCACCAACGGGACAAGAATGAGCGTTGTCGTATCTCCGACTCCTCCAGTCGAGTGTTTATCGACTTTTACGCCCTCAATGGATGATAAATCGATTTGAGCGCCAGACTCAACAATGGCCATTGTTAAATCGGCTTGTTCTTTTTCAGTCATACCCTTAAAATAAATTGCCATTAGTAATGCACTCGCTTGATAGTCAGGGATAGTGTCATTCGTATAACCGTTAATAAAGTGAATGATCTCCTCTTTCGATAATGAACCACCATTTCGCTTCTTCTTAATTAGATCGACCATTCTCATCGTAAATTCACCTTTTTCTGTAGTAATGTTAGAAAACTTTTACCATACTCAGGCAACTTCACGTTAAAATTATCTGCGATTGTTGCGCCTATATCCGAAAATGTTTCATTGATTGGCATTGGACCACCTTCAGTAAACGATGGTGAATAAATAAGCAATGGGACGTATTCTCGAGTATGGTCAGTACCTTTAAAAACAGGATCATTCCCGTGATCTGCCGTGATGATCAATAAATCATCTTCACGTAATAAATTCATTATTTCCACTAACCGCTCGTCAAATTCTTGAAGTGCTTGCCCATATCCAATTGGATCACGACGATGACCAAATAATGCATCAAAATCGACCAGATTTGTAAAGCTGATGCCATTAAAATCCCGTCCCATTACTTCTAGCAACTTGTCTACGCCATCCATATTACTAATTGTCCGAACCGAATCTGTAATTCCTTCACCATTAAAAATATCTGAAATTTTGCCAATCGCAATCACATCTAAATCCGCATCTTGAAGTTCGTTCATCACCGTTCGATTAAAAGGTTTTAGCGCATAATCATGTCTGTTCGTTGTCCGAGTGAAATTACCTGGTTCTCCGATAAATGGCCGCGCAATTACCCGACCGACTAAATATTCTGGTGATAATGTGAGTTCGCGTGCAATTTCACATATCTTATATTGTTCTTCAATTGGTATAATCTCTTCATGAGCAGCAATTTGAAGAACAGGGTCCGCGGATGTGTAAACGATAATTGCACCTGTTTCCATATGCTCTTTCCCAAGTTCATCAATTATACCTGTGCCGCTAGCTGGCTTATTGCCAATTACTTTTCTTCCAACTCGTTTTTCAAGTTCACCTATTAGTTCAGGTGGAAATCCATTGGGATACACCTTAAATGGTTTATCAATGTTCAGCCCCATTATCTCCCAATGCCCTGTCATTGTATCTTTACCAACAGATGCCTCCTGCATTTTCCCGTACATCGCTACTGGCTCTTTTGCTACTGGCACGCCTTCAATCTCTCTGATATTTGACAGTCCAAGCTTGGCCATATTCGGCATAGTTAACCCATTCATCGCCTCGGCAATATGCCCCAGCGTATCAGATCCTACATCTCCGAATAGATTTGCGTCCGGCGCTTCTCCAATTCCGACAGAGTCAAGTACCACTACATGGATTCGTTTAAATTCTTCTTTTTTCATACTAGGGATTCCTCCTAAATTTTTACGCTCGCGGATGATACTGTACATATACTTCTTTCAATCTCGTTCTGCTAACATGCGTATAAATCTGTGTTGTTGAAATATCTGCATGCCCAAGCATTTCCTGAACCGCTCGTAAATCAGCACCATTTTCGATTAAATGCGTAGCAAAGGAATGTCTCAAAATATGAGGCGTCATTTTCTTTTGAATGTTAACACTCAGCGCATGAGCCTTTAACAACTTCCAACATCCTTGTCGCGTCAATCTGCCACCACGCATATTTAAAAACAATGCATCCTGAGTGCCCTTTGCTTTTTCAACAAATTTTGGCCGTGCCTCATTCACATAGCATGTGCAAGCTTGAATCGCTTTATTTCCTAATGGAATAATTCTTTCTTTTCCACCCTTCCCAAAAACCCGTACAAAACCCATCGTTAAATGAATATGATCTAGGTCAAGGTTAATTAGTTCACTAACACGCATTCCAGTTCCATATAACACTTCAAGTAACGCGGCGTCTCTAACACCTTGTGGTTTCGATTGATCTGGTGCATCGATTAACTGTCCCACTTCCTCTAATGATAAAACTCGAGGTAATTTTTGTTCGATTTTGGGTAGTTCTATGTGTACCGTTGGATCATTTGACGTTACCTTTTCTCGTAATAAAAACTGATGGAACGAACGGATAGATGAAATATGCCTTGAAACGGTTCTAGAGGACTTGCCTTCATCATTCATAACTTGCAAATAGGAGATAATGTTTTGTCGAGTAACCGCATTGAGAGAATAAACTTCCGTATTTTCTATGAACTCGACATAGTCTGTCAAATCTCTGCGATAAGAAGTAATAGTGTTTACAGCTAATTGTCGCTCAATCTTCAAAAAGTGTAAATAATCTTCAAGGGCAAATTGTGTACTTTCCATTTGAATCCCCCTTCATGCCATAACGACAAAGAGGACAGCATATGGCTGTCCTCGTATAATCATTTTTCAGCTTCTCTATCTTTACAACGTTTACAGATTCCGTGAAAAGTTAACCAATGATCTTTAATAGAAAATTCCCAGCGGCTTTCTACAATTTTCTCAACTTCTCCAAGAAGATCCTCTTTAATCTCATCAACGGTACCGCATTCTATGCAAATAAGATGATGATGAAAATGTGTCGCACCCTCTTGTCTTAAGTCATAGCGCGAAACACCATCTCCAAAGTTGATTTTATCAACAATCTTTAAATCTGTTAGCAATTCAAGTGTTCGATACACAGTTGCAAGACCGATTTCAGGAGACTTTTTCTTCACGAGCAAAAAAACATCTTCTGCACTTAAATGATCCGCCTCATGCTCAAGGAGGACCACGACTGTAGCTTCACGCTGTGGCGTCAACTTGTAACTGGCGCCATGTAATTGTTTTTTAATCCGATCAATTCGGCTCTCCATAGGACGCCCCCCTCAAACTGTCTTCATTATATCAAAAGAAGTTTATAGAAGACAACAGAAAGGAAAAGGAATCCAGAATCTATGGAAATACTTATTTAAGAATATAATAAAAAACCGAATACTCTATTGCAGTAATTAGAAGTACCAATCCAAGTAAAAATAAAAGAGCCTTATCATTTCGTTTTCTCTGTCCCACCGTTCGGATAAAAAATGGCGGTTTTAAAATCGCGCAAAACAACAGCAGTAAAAAACAAATCGCAAGTTGGAAGGGAAACCACCAAACTGTATACGCGAGCATTTTCATACCCGTTGAAAGTAAGAAACCCGTCGACAAACCAAATAACACACATTTTAATGCACCAATAAAAGTAACCAAAAAGCGTAATTTCTTAACAAATGATAAACCAAATGCCACAAGAAAAAAAACAGCATTCATAAACACAGGCTTGATAAAATTCGCTGCGTGACCTTCAACAACCCTGCCATCGAATAATACGAGCAATTTTTCAACAGATACTAAAGGCATTTCTCGGAATAATAGCGCTCCTCCGAGGTATCCAACAGCTAGGATGACAAAAAGATAAGTAAATGAGAGTGAACGGATCATTGACTGCACCTCCGCTTATTTAATACAGCCTATGCTCGTCCACTAGAAAATAGTTCACTATTTCAATTGATGTTTTGCATAAATTACAGCAAAAGCGGTCTTCGCGTCATAGATTTCGCCCGTAGCAACCATTTGCTCTGCTTCATCTATTGTCGCTTCCAGAAGTTCAATAAATTCATCTTCATCGCCCGCGGCCGGATTTTCCACTTCATATAAAATTTCCGCCAAGTACAGATGAATGATTTCATTGGCGAAACCTGGCGACGTTGCAAAAGATTGAATATAGGTTACTTTGCGTGCGCCATAGCCTGTTTCTTCTTCTAGCTCCCGAAGTGCTGTAATTTTAGGATCCTCACCAATTTCTATGCGCCCCGCCGGAATTTCAATCAATGACCGGTTTAAACTTTTCCGATATTGTTTAACTAAAATAATTTTCCCGTCATTTGTTATAGGAATTAAAGCGACTGCACCAGGATGTTGAATCAGTTCGCGTTTTGCCCGATTCCCATCAGGCAATTCAACTTCCTCAAGTCTAAGTGAAATTACTTTCCCTTCATAAATGGTCTCACTCGACAATGTTTTCTCTTCAAATTTATCCATTGTATCAACCCTTCCGTATGGAAATTATGTTGAGGTCATTGTACCATGATTAGTCATAAGGTGGTGTTTCCATGAAAAAAAGAGAATTAGGAAAAAGCGGATTATATGTATCAGAACTTGCACTTGGAACAATGTCTTTTCCGGATAATGAAGTGGAAGCAAAAAAGATTGTAGATACTGCAATTCATGCCGGCATTAATTTTTTCGATACGGCCAACATTTATGCTGGCAGTAAAAACGAAAAAATTGTCGGAAATGCACTGAAGGAGCATCGCGAAAATATTGTTCTTGCAACGAAAGTCGGTAACAAGTTAAACGCTGATGGCGAAGGGTGGACATGGGACCCAACAAAACGCCACATCACGGAAGAAGTTAAGCATAGTCTACATCGACTTGGAACGGATTACATTGATTTGTACCAGCTTCATGGCGGAACGATGGAAGACAATATTGATGAAACGATCGATGCTTTTGAAAGCTTGAAAAAAGAAGGATTAATTCGCCAATATGGGATTTCTTCCATACGACCGAACGTCATAAAACGTTTCCTCGAAGAGAGCACTGCTGTTTCGGTCATGATGCAATATAGTCCACTTGACCGCAGACCCGAAGAGTGGATCCCATTAATAAGCCGTTCAGGCGCTTCTATTATTACAAGGGGAACATTAGCAAAAGGATATTTAACAATGGAAGGTCAAAAAAGAGCAAATGCTTCGGATGGTTTCGCTCTTTATCACACAGCCGATTTGAAACAAATTGTAAACACACTAAATGAGGAAGTTGACGATTTACACGCAGCTTCAATCGCATTTGCACTGCAAAATAAAACAGTTGCCTCTGCATTAGTCGGCGCACGGACAACAACGCAATTACTTGATTCTATTGTCGCTTACGAAAAAGGATGCTCAACTGATCAAATGGACAACCTTAAAAACTTAACAGCAATGCATCGATATACTGAGCATCTAATTTGAATCAAAATAAAAGAAGACAATATCCCGTAATTAATACGGGATATTGTCTTCTTGCGCTCTCTAATTAATGTGCATCCGGGAATACTCTTCGCATTGCTTCAGTGAATTCATCAAAAAATCCTTCTACCGGTTCCCCTTGATTGAGCTGGTCTTCATAACCTCTCATGCGGTCTACAAAATCTGGGTTCAATGATACATATACATTTTGGATATTTTCATTGGCCTCTCTAACTTTTTTTGCAATTTTGTTTTCCAAATCAGGAGATAAAACTTGATCCGGATTATTATGCATATTGTCATTTTCGGTATCTGTGTTCGCATCGGTTCCGTCAGTATTATCGTTGTCATTTACTGTGTTGTCTCCGTCTAATACTACAGCAGCATAAGCGTTTCGATCAGTGACGATAACTGTTGCGCGCTCTACCCCATCCAATTCCGTGATCCGATCTGCCGCATCCTTGGCAATTTCCAGTTTTGTCTCGCCATTATTATTATTCGCATTATCATTTGTACCGTTGTCGATGTTCGTGTCTGCATTGTCTGTTGCAGCATTATTTGTTGCGTTGTTGTTCTTATCTTTATTGAAGTTACACCCCATTAAAGATAAAGATAGAAGCAGGATTGTGAAAAGTAGTGAAACTTTCTTCATGATTTTTCCTCCCTAATTTATTATAAGGATAGGTTAACCAAAAAAATGAAGTTTATGTATACATAATAAAATAAATAAACGCTGTTCAATAGAACAGCGTTTTTTATAGCGGATTACTTTTTGTGTAAATTATTATTATGCTTTTTAGCTGCTTTGTTTTGTCCGAGTACATTTAAATCATCAACACTTCGATCGTAGCCATATCCATACTCTTCTCGGTCTTTTTTGTTACCTGTTTTCTCTTTGTTTTCGTTTTGATTGGTATTCAAATATAGTCACCTCCGTCTTGAGTAGGTTGTTCAAGACAAAAGTTATTATGCTAAATAGTGACCTATATCGTGATTAAGTGACCGAATAAAGAAATCAATGTTAGACTTACGATGCCAACTGATACTGCGGCTATCATTCCTATGTAAAACGGTTTAATTCCCAAACCTTTAAAAACAGAGAAATTTGTTGATAATCCGACTCCCGCCATAGCTATACCGAGCAGATAGGTTGAACCGAAGGAACTCCAGGAACTATAGAATCCTTCCCATGTTTTCTCCGAAAAAAATCCGAATGCTGAACCCGTATTTGCTACAGTCAAATCGCCGATTGTTCTTATTAATGCCAGGAATAAAAAACCGATGACGAATAATGGAATTAGTTTGTACCATTTGGGCATTGTCTGCTCTGCTTTGATTTGGTTTTTATTGCCTTTGAAAAACAAATAAGAAACAATAGGTATAACTGCAATAATAAATAAGTTTCTCGTTAATTTCGTGACAGTAGCGACATCGACAACTTTTTCATAATCATACATTTGGCTATAGATAAGCGCCGCGCCGGTTACTTGAGCAGTGTCGTGAATTGCAGTGCCCAAAAATAATCCAGCTTTAATAGGATCGGTAGCAAAAAACAAATTCGCCAAATACGGATAAAATAACATGCCGATTAAACCGAATACTGTAATATTCGCTACAGCGTAAGAAATTTCGTCGTCCTTTGCTTTTACAACTGGCGCAGTGGCCATGATCGCTGTAACACCACAAATTCCAGTCCCGCATGCGATTAGCGTTCCTAGACGCTGAGATTGCTGTAATTTTTTCGTGAAATATAGTGTCATCAACAATCCACTTGAAATGCAGGCAATGATTAATGGTAATCCCCATGCGCCTAGCTTGACTGCCTCCACTAGTGATAAGCGTAAACCTAGTAAAATAATTCCGGCTCGTAACGCATATTTTAGCGATATTTTAACGCCATCCATAAAAATATTATGCACGCCGATTGTATTTCGAATAATAATTCCAATAATAATTGCGACAAAAATCCCTGATACAGGGCTTGCACTTCCAGGAGGCAATATGTTGAAGCCGATGATTAACTGGCCAATTAAATCTGCACTGTAAATCCCAGCCAAAATGACAATCAAACATAGAAGAATTCCTGGTAGCACTTGAACGATTTTGTTTCGATTTGAGTTCATTAACATGTAACTCCTTACTCCGATGCTAATTAGCAAAAAAATCAGAAATACCATAAGTGGTAAATCTGATTTTTCGTCATCATTAGTTTCGAAAAAGTATTTAAGATAGACTGTTTAGAAACTCTTCAATATCTTCCCGAGTTTTACGATTTTTACTTACAAAACGACCTAATTCTTTTCCATCATTAAAAGCAACAAAACTAGGAATCCCAAAAATATCCAGGTCTACACATAAGTCAATAAACTCATCGCGATCGACTGAGATGAACGTATATTCAGGATAATCCACTTCGAGAATTGGTAAGAACGGCTCGATGACCGTACAATCTGGACACCATCCAGCAGTAAACATGAAAATTGTGCGTTCTTCATTTTTTAGTAGTTCAAACTGCTCCATTGACTGTAACTTTTCCATATTCTTCCTCCCTACTCAAAAATATTCATCGCATTAATCGCACCCGAATGAGTTCCTTCATGCCAACTTAAGAATTGCACGAATCCCTCGATGCTATCAATTGTCATTATATCATCGCCTATTATCAACGGCTCTGCCGCTTTTTCAGCGAGTCTGCTTTCGACAACCGGGATGACTCTTTCCAATTGAGCTCTTAACGCTGCTAGGACTTCTTCACCCGTAGGAACGATTCCTTCCCACTCATCAGGGCTTGAGCCATCGATAAATAATGGATTCCAATCTGGCTCCACAGGGTCATACGATTTTATACATTGGTGGACAAACTGCTCTACAGTAACAAAAATATGACCTGCATGCCATAAAATATTATTATTAAAGCCTTTCGGTTGAACTTCCCACTTGGACTCTTCAACCCTTTTCAATCTCCCAATTGTATGCATCCGGGCTAAACGGAGCTGCTGTATAGTTTCGATTGTTACTCTCTCCCCTTCATAAGTACTCTCTTAACTGTAAATGATTCTACAGTTTTTTGAAATTTAGTAGCTCTAAAAGGTAGTTTTTATATGGATTCAATAGTAAATGAAAAGAATAGCCTTGATTAGGGCTACTCTTTTACATCGTTATTAATTTCTGCATGTCTTTTATTTAGCTACTTCAACAATCCAGTTAAACGGATCTTCAATCGCACCCGTTTGGATACCCGTTAAATTATCATATAATCTTTTTGAAAGTTGACCCGTATTGCCGTTGTTTACTACATATTTATGATCTTGCCAATTAAATTCACCGATTGGAGAAATTACCGCTGCAGTCCCCGTACCGAAAGCCTCTTCTAAAGTTCCATTCTCAGTAGCTTCACGAATTTCATCGATTGAAATTTTACGTTCAGTAACAGGGATATCCCAGTGACTCAATAATTGGATAATTGACTTTCTAGTGATTCCTTCTAATATACTTCCGTTTAACATCGGGGTGATAACTTCACCGTTAATTTTAAAGAAGATGTTCATACTTCCGACTTCTTCGATATACTTCTTTTCAATACCGTCCAACCACAGGACTTGTGCATAGCCTTTTTGACCTGCAACTTCTTGGGCTCTGAGACCCGACGCATAGTTTCCTGCTGTTTTCGCTGTTCCCGTTCCGCCTGCAACCGCACGAACATATTCATTTTCAACAAGTATTTTAACTGGATGGATACCTTCTTTGTAGTAGGATCCAACAGGAGATAAAATAATCATAAATGTATACTTTTTAGAAGGCGATACACCTAGATGGGATTCCGTCGCAATCATAAAAGGACGAATATAAAGAGACGTACCTTCCGCTGTTGGAATCCATTCCTTATCGATAATAAGAAGTTCTTTCAACGCTTCGATTGCTAAATCCTCGTCGATTTGAGGCATACATAGCCGCGCACTCGACTGATTCATTCTTCGCATATTTTGTTCAGGACGGAATAATCTCACTGCACCATCTTTTGACAAGTAAGCTTTTAACCCTTCAAAGACCGTTTGACCATAATGAAAAACAACCGCCGCAGGATCCAACATAATCGGCTCGTATGGAACGATTCGATGATCACTCCAGCCATGCTCTTCGGTATAATCAGCAACAAACATATGATCTGTGAATACTCTTCCAAACTCCAATTGACTTGATTCTGGCTTCTGCTTTTTTTGTTCACTTAATTTAACGTCGATTTTTTTCAATTGTACTGTCATGGTGAATGTATCCCCTTCAACTCTTATTTTCATATAAATATGAATCACCTACATCGGCGAATAATAACCATATTATACCCTTATATACCGAAAAGAAAAGCATATTTCAAATATTCCTTATTAAGATTCAATTTCTAAGCATTAAGGTTTACCAATAGTTCTTCTATCGGTACAATTTACTGTATAGCATAAAAAGGGGTCGAGAAATGATGAACTTAAATCAGTGGTATGAAAAAGGAATTACACCAGACGAGTATATTAAATCTTTGGAAAAACATAAGGCGGGTTTTTCACATATTTATGCCAATTATTCAGTACCAGAAGAAGATGAAAGTTTTCTTCAAGCAATCAGAGAAAAAGAACTGCGCCTAATTGGGTTAGCTGAACCTTGGTGCGGTCATTGCATGTTAAACATTCCGGTATTACTTCGCCTAGCGGAAAGAACAAATACGCCAGTTCGACTTCTTCCTCGTGATGAAAACTTAGAACTGATGGACCAGTATTTAACAAACGGCAAATCTCGAACCATCCCGATTTTTATCTTCATTGATAATGATGGGAACGAAGTTGCTAAATGGGGTCCGATTGCTGAACGAACGAAGCAATTCATTGATCAGTATAGAGAAAAACTACCAGCAAAAGATGCACCTGATTATGATGAGAAATTTACAGAGATGATAGGAATCACCGCCAAAGCATTCAAAGAAGACAACCAACTTTGGAGCGGCGCATATGAGAGTATGAAAGAAACATTGTTAGAAAGTATTAAGTGAGTTTGAACACAAAAGTGTACGAGAATTTCCCGTACTTTTTTATAAGTTGATACTTTGTCATATAAATAATGTAAATCTCATGATAAATAAATCAGTTATGTTCATTGTAATTCGCTTCGGCGCTGGTGGATACCTCCCGCAATAAGCCAGACAGAAGACCACTGTCTGGCTTATTGCTTCGGCTACCACTTAGGAGGCGCCTACGCTAGTTTTATTTGCTAGATCATTTTTTCTTTATTGTTAGTGATATGGAAATGAAGAAAGAGTCGTCTAGATAGACGGCTTTTTTGCATACTTTTTGTTAATATATTTGCTTGCAGTTTACAGCGGTTTGCTTGCACTTCAAAGAGTTTTCCTTGAACTTATATGACGTTTGCTTGCACTAAAAAGATTTTTCTTGCAAATCGGGGTCTTGTACTTATACAAAAACTGATATTCAAACAACTTTGTGAATAAGAAAACACTACATAACTCCCTTTGAACAGTGAAAGTAGTTGATTGTAGTGCAGGGTGGCGACTCCAGCGGGAATAGCGAGACAGCTGAGACCCCGCAGGAGCTTTGCGACGAGGAGACTCAGCGCTCGCCCGCCGGAAAGCGTCCGCCCGGAACGAAAATCAACGAGTTGTATAATAAACGATTCTTGAATAATGAATTATTTTATTTTAAATAATACAGGTATAACTATACTATTAACATTTCACTCATAAGCAGATTGATCTGTAAATGAAATGTACAACAAATATATAACGAGGCAAATGGCCATTGTTAAGTAGCCCCAACCTAGCGTGATTTGTTCGATTAATAAATAGTTATTGCATAGTTGCACAGGCGACTTAACATAGAGCAATCCTAATGCAAAAGACATAATAGTAATAACGATGAATAGAATATTCCTTTTAAAACTTCCCAATTTTCTCCAACTATCACGCAACGGCACGCCTGCTAAGAATGGTAAACTGATGAATTTAAAAACTTCAACACTCGTAAGTGTTAACGCCTCATCCATAGTTCTTGGTATCATCCAGTAAAGCAATATGACTAGGAATAGAAGAATGCCTGGGATGCCGTTTTGATTCCACGTTTCGAAAAACTTCGGGTAACGCTGAAGAAAAAACTTTGCCATTAGAACTCCTGCGATTATGAGGAGCGGCATTTGCATATGCATATGAATAATCATGATTGATTCCAAGATGTTGACGACGGGTGGAAGCGCCAAGAAAACGAATAAGAGCAAACCATATTTAGCTTGTTTCATTCATTACGCCCCCACTTCTTTATTAAGGATGGTAATAATTTTTGACGCAGACCCTTCGATATCCTTATAGTCCATCACATCGATCAAACTGCCTTCTTTATCAACTAAATAAAATGCCGAGTTATGCGCATAGTTTCCGTAATCATCCGGAATGACGATTACACCAAACTCATCTAACAATAAATCTAATTCTGCTTGATTTTCAATTCTGGCCATTCTCCACGTTTCTCCATCACTCTCAAAAAAATTTTTGTACATATCCAATTTAGCCGGATCATCCACTGTCGGATCAAAGCTGATACTTAAAAACACAATTTCTTCACCAATGTATGCCTCCGGGATTCGTTTATAAACCTCAGACATATTCATTTCCAAATCAATACAAACTGTTGTACAAGTTGTGTAGATAAAAGTGACCAGCACATATTTATTTTGAAACTCGGAAAATGGATAAACGCGTTGATTGCTATCTTCCAATGTTACAATCGGGAATTTAGGTTGATCCTCTTTTAACTGGTTCACCCGAGCAGTTTCAGCAGTATATGCAGTAAATCCATCGGTTCCAAAATAGAACAGCGTGAAACCGAACAACAGTACAACAACAATTCCTAATGAATTCCGATGCTTCTTCATCTACACCACTTCCCATACAGTTTAGTTTTCTAACAGCAAGAGAGATAGCCCATAGACTATCTCTCCTTTGATAGCCCCTTACCAGGTTCTAAATGGCGGCGATCCTGGCGGTGCGTTTACGATTAAATCTACAAGAGGTATGACGTAACCCATTGAAACAACGAGCAGCATGATGACAATCCATAATCCCCAACGATCTGTCCACATTGGTGTTTTTTCTTCTGCTTCCTCTGGTTCTGCAATCGGAAATTCTGTTTCCCCTTTTGGCGCTAAGAACATCATATGGAATACTGCGTACACTTGAATCAGTACACCGATGATTAGTAGCGTTCCGCCAATCGCTAGCAAGAACATATACGGATCCCATCCAAGTGCCACTACGTGATCCCCGTATGTTGTATATGAAGTTCTACGTGGCGAACCAAGCAATCCTACATAATGCATGGAACCGGACATAAAGAGCATACCTACTGTCCAAATGATTGTTTGAATGACCCCCACTTTATTCATTGCTGGCGTGAGTACCCGCTTGGATAAGTATGGGATTAACCAATAAGTGATTCCGAAAAACGTTAGGATGACTGATGTTCCGACAGTTAAATGGAAGTGACCGACTACCCATAATGTGTTATGAACAACTTGGTTCAATTGGTTTGTTGTCTGTGCAATACCTCCTGCGCCTGCTGGTATGAAAGCTACCATTGCGATAAATGGCGCTAAGAACCGGACATCTCCCCAAGGTAATTTCTTAAGCCAACCAAGTAACCCTTTTCCACCTTTTGCCCGCCCCGTACGTTCAAACACATAGAACAATGCAAATGCTGTCATTAAGGACGGGAATGCGATTGATAAACTCATAAACACGTGCAAGAATTTGAGTACCTGCGACATTCCTGGGTCGACAATTTGATGGTGAAACCCGCCTGGAATGTTTGTAACGACTAGCAAGATTACGACTACACGCGTTAACGTATCACTAAATCTTCTTCCACCGATTATTTTTGGTACGATCACGTACCATGCCGACACTGCAGTCAAGTACCAAATGTTAACGAGCGTATGTCCGAAAGCCCAAAATAACGTTCGACTAACCATTACGTTTATTGTTTCAAGTAATCCGGCCGACCAGAAGATTAATGTTACAACTTCTACGGTGACGCCAATGCTCCCGAAAAATAGTAGAACGAATACGCCTGTCGCAAAGAATGCGAATATCGGGATATGCTTGCCTGGGTTGCTTTTTCTCCATTTGGCAACGTTGATAAATGCGCCAAATGCGCACATCCATACGCCAAGTACAATCAATGCCAATCCGATATAAAAGAATGGTGATGCTGCCATTGGTGGATAAAATGTATACAGAACAGTTGCTTCATTCATCAAAACTGGAATTACCGCAACGACAAAACCAACAATTTTCATCCAAAAACCAATCCAGGCCATCTTTCTAACTTGCGGTAATAATCCGCCTAGTGTATGTGACATGCCTGCGTAAAAATAACCTATTGTAAAGAACGCTGTTAGGACTAGAACTAATAAGATGCCATGTGCTGTTAATACTTGATAATAGGTAAACCAGGAAGGTAATTGTAATAACCCTGCACGTTCTAACCCTTGAAATAACCCTAAAAATCCACCTATTAGTAATGCGATAAACGCAACGGCCATATAAGATTTCGATAGTTTTGCATCTTCTGGAACGACGCCTAAAATCTGATGCGCTTTTTCTTTCATCGTTTTATTTTTATTTGTCTTTTTTAAATTTGTTTTGTTAATGACTGTTTCCATTTTACATCCCTCCTTTTATTTAACGAAGATTGTCGTACTCATCATTTGGTGACCAATACCGCAGTACTCGTTACACAGAACTAAATATTCACCAGGTTCTTTAAATGTTTGCGTGATCTTTTGAATATGACCAGGCATAACCATCGCATTTAAGTTCGTGCCAGCAACCTGGAATCCATGAACTACGTCTTTTGAAGTCATTGTAAATGTTACCTCCGCCCCAACAGGCACCTCAATATTGCTTGGTGTGAACCCAAAAGTTTGCAAGGTCATCACGACTTCATATTCGTTGTCTCCCGTTTGGAAAACCCCTGGATTATCGAAAGGCGCTGTTTCATCGACTTTTTGTGGATCAATTGTTTCCTTATGACTAGGGGGCCCCATTCCCATTGCAAATGTTTGATAACCGACAACTAACATAAATATGATTAAGATTCCAAAACTTAAAGCAAGCCAAATTTCTTCATAACGATGCATCTTCATGGTTTCTCCTCCTTATACTCTTATCATGTATAAAACGAATAGAAGTAAATATGCGGCAATAATTACTGCAGCCACGACCCCCACTGAAAACATGGTTCCTTTTAGTGAGTATTTCTCGTTTTCTTCTACCTCTTTCTTAACCTCAGTTTTTTCGGTTACCATCCGAAAGCACCTCCTATATTCTTCTTGCTTTCAGCTTAATTGATAATCATTCTCAACGATGTGATATTAATCACACTCACCAATCGTAATTTGGTAAACGCTTTAATAATTTCGAAAGAATTTTAAATTTTGCAGGAGTCTTGTAAATATAAACATCGCCACAGTAATGTTTATAGACAAACCAATCAACTCTTACTTAACAAATAAGCGGAAATTGATGCAGAATTTGAAATGTGACAAATTGATGAATGATAGCGTTTCAATCACTGCTTGATAAAAAAAGTGCTGTTCAAATGAGAATTCTCATTCGAACAGCACTTTTCGTTTTAGTATATTTCTTCTTTTAACTTATCAGGGTAAATATAAAAATGACCATCAAGCAATTTCACTTTTTCTTCTTTTCGGAGTTGTGAAATCATCCGGTTTACGGATTCTCTCGTTGTTCCAATCATATTGGCAAGATCTGAATTTGTGAATTTGGTGTTTATCTTTATCCACCCATTCTTCTCATTCGCCATATGGGTTTCACCCAGGCGAATTAATAGAAGCAGAATTCTTTCCTTGGTGCTTCGTAAAGCCATCTCTTCTAATCGTTGTTGCGTATCAACAATTAGATCGCCTAGAATCCGAAATAACTTAATGGATAGCTGTGGATTTCCGATTAATACATTTTCAAAATCCTTAAGCGATATTAAATAAAGTGAAGTATCTTCAATCGCTTGTGCATTAGCCGGATAATTTTCTTTTCGAAAAAAACCTACGTTTGGAAACATATCGCCTTGCTGTTTCACGCAAATAATTTGTTCTTTTCCCGACAGGTCATTTCTAAATACCTTCACCTTACCCGATGCAACAATGTAAATATGCGTAATTGGTGTTTCATGTAAAAAAATAATATTCTTATCTGAAAATGTTCTTTTCGTCATAACCTCTAGAAAAGGCTTAATTTCCTCGTCTGTTAAATCCCTAAATAGCTTTACATTTCTAATAACGCTTTCTAGCTTTTCCAATAGAAACTCCTCCTATTAGATTCTCACTGTTACCTATACTCATTTTAACATAGATTACAGTTCCAAGTGGGATATCTTGAAGTTAAGATTACTTAATAAGATGAAATTGCCGTGGATACATCATATAAATCTAGGTCAATATCAAGTTTTTCACCAAGTGCAAGTTTTGATAGTTGAGCGCCTAAATAAGGTCCAATCGTAAGTCCCGATGCCCCAAGACCATTTGCAAGAACGAGTCCGTTTATATTAGGCACTTCCCCGATAATTGGTAAAAAGTTAGGTGTAAATGGCCGGAAACCTACACGCGCTTCAATAAATTCTCCTTCTGCTAACCCTGGTGCAATCGATATTGCCTTGTCAAAAATTTCATGCAAGCCGCCTGCCGTTACTTTATGATTGTATTCCATATCATCTTCATGAGTCGCGCCAATTACAATTCGTCCATTATCAAATGCAAGTATATATTGATTGGATGGCGGCATGACGACAGGCCAATTTTCTGTGCTATTGTTGTCTAGTTGAAGATGCGCAATTTGTGCTTTTTGTCCTTTCACTTGCAAATTTATTCCTAGCGGCGCTAATAACTCGCCTGCCCATGCACCCGCTGTAACCAGCACTTTATCTGCATGATATTCTTCATTACCAACACGCACACCCGTTACTTCATTATTTGAATGCAATAGTTCGGCTGAACCATTAATAAAATTAGCACCAAGTCTTTTCGCTGCATTTATCAGCGCATTTACTAATTCACGGCCATTTACTCTTGCCGCACCGCTAATCTGGATAGATTCAAATTCATTTGATAATGGAGGAAATAATGCAGATGTTTCTAGTGATGTAAGTTTTCGAATATCCCCGATCTCATTGGCATGCTTCTTTCTATCAATGACTCGTTCCTCCATTTTATTCAGTTTTGCTCGATCTGTATGTAAACTCACAGCCCCGACTTTGCGATATCCTGTTTTAGTTTCGCCTTCATTTTCCAGTTGCTGTATAAGTTTTTCATAATACGCGGCTCCACCCTTTGCAAGTTCATACCAGGCCTTATTTCGCCGTTGGGATAACCATGGACAAATGATTCCTGCTGCCGCATCAGACGCCTGTCCGGGCTCCTCTCGGTCAATTACGGTTACGTTAGCTCCTGCTTTAACTAAGTGATATGCAGTCGATGCCCCTAATATTCCGGCACCAATTATAATAAAGTCTTTCATATAAACACCTTTTCTTGAGTAGATTTCATAATTCCACTTTACAATATATAATAAGATATCTCATCTTTCACATGAAAAAACGTGGGAGAAATAATCGCCCACGTTTTTTTCATTTAGTTAATGCCTATTGCTGCCATCAAAATTGCGACAACTACCGCAATAATCGGAATGAGGACTGCAACGACAAAAATGTCTTTATAACTATCTTTATGGCTCATTCCCGTAATCGTCAGAAGTGTAAGTACCGCGCCGTTATGAGGTAATGTATCTAAACCACCAGACGCAAGAGATGCCACACGGTGAAACGCTTCAGGATTCATACCAGTATCAATTGCAATTTCGTAATACTTTGAACCCAATGCTTCAAGGGCAATGCCCATACCACCAGAAGCTGAACCCGTTGCACCAGCTAGAACGTTAACAGCAACAGCTTCGGATATTAGTGGGTTTCCTTTAATACTCATGAGCAAATCTGTTAGTTTCTCAAAACCAGGCACAATTTTAACTACAGTCCCAAAACCAACTGCGGCACTGGTATTAACAATGGCCGTCACAGAACCAATCGCCCCGCCGTTGATCGCTTTTACAAATCCCTTGAATTTCGTAATATTCAATAACATGATAAGAATAATTCCAGCTATTAAAGCTGTTACAATATCCCATTTAAATAAATTTAATGTAATTAGCACAGTCAAAAGTGGCAGTACAGAAAGTATGAATAGGGGCGTTGAATCGCTCGCATCCATAATTTTTGTATCTTCAGGATCGGTATATACTTCACCCGCTGCAGCTAATTGCTTTTCTCGCCATCTAAGATAGAAATACCCACCGACCCCCATAACTAAGGCTGCAATAACTCCTATAATTGGCGCCGCCATAGCATCAGTCTTGAAATGTTCCATCGGTATGAGGTTTTGAATTTGTGGCGTTCCAGGAAGCGCTGTCATTGTAAATGTAAAAGCACCGAGCGCGACCGTCCCTGGTATTAGTTTACGGTTAATATTTGCTTCACGGAACAAAGACAAAGCTAGTGGATATACCGCGAATACAACAACGAACAAACTAACCCCACCATATGTAAGCACTGCAGATGAAACGACGACACCAAGTATCGCGCGTTTTGTTCCTATTAACTTCGTAAGCGCTACCGCGACAGATCTAGCCATCCCCGAATCTTCCATTAACTTCCCGAAAATTGCTCCTAGTAAAAAGACCGGGAACCAGGCTTTCGCAAAACCAACGAAACCGCCCATATATGTATCTTTGTAAGCATCTAACAAGTCCAAACCACCCGTAAGCGCTACCACACCTGCCGCAATCGGAGCAACCCAGATTATGGACCAGCCGATATAGGCCAACACCATAAGGACCACCAGACCAAGAATAATTCCTAACATGAACACAACCCCCAACATTATATATTCAAAGATTACTAGACTGTATTATTGCGCTGTATAGCCGCCGTCAAGTACAACTGCTTGACCCGTCATTCCTTTAGCCTTATCGCTCGCAAGAAATAGTGCCAAATCTGAAATTTCAGATACATCTAATAGCCGCTTTTGCGGAACTAGTGGGTAAAGAACCTCATCCAATACTTTCTCAAGCGTGACATTGCGGTTTTTCGCCAGGTCTTCCATTTGATTGCGCACAAGTGGCGTATCAACATAGCCCGGGCAAATTGCATTTACAGTAATGCCATGTTCAGCACCTTCAAGTGCGGTTACTTTCGATAAGCCAATCACGCCATGTTTTGCACTGTTATAAGCTGATTTCCCCGCAAAACCAATCACACCATTAATCGAAGCCATGTTTAGAATACGGCCGAATTTCTGCTTCTTCATGATTGGAAATGCATATTTTGTTGCAATGAATGGTGCGACTAACATGATTTTTGTCATCAGTTCGAACTTCTCAACCGGGAAATCTTCTACCGCGTCAATATGCTGAAGACCTGCGTTGTTGATAAGAACATCAAGTCTCCCGTATTTTTCAACAGTTGCGTCAATCGCCAGTTTGATTTCTACTTCTTTCGTGACATCGCACTTAATCCCGTAACAATCAATTCCGTTTTCTATGAGTGCTTTCGTCACTTCTTTAACTTTTTCTTCATTTACATCTGTGAAAACAACTTTCGCGCCTTCATTTGCAAAAGCGGTACCGATTTCATAGCCTATTCCGCTTGCAGCACCCGTAATAAAAACCACTTTACTTTTCATTTCAATGCATTCCTCCCAATGATTAATTTGTAAATAACCCCAAAGTCGTCGGACTTGGTGGAATTATTTCGCAATACAAAGTATATCATATTATTCTATTAGGAATATCATAAAATTTAATATCCATGGTTAGATGATTTTAATGTCGTTTTAATTATGCTTGGGAATATGATAGAGTAATCAAAAGACATCTGTAAAAAAGGGGTTTATTTATGAAAATTTACGCGCACCGCGGATCTTCTGGGACACATCCCGAAAATACGATTGCTGCATTTTTGGATGCTTCGAAACTTCCTATTCATGGCATAGAATTCGACGTACACATGACAAAAGACGGCGAACTTGTCATCATACATGACGAAAAAATTGACAGGACTTCTAATGGCAAAGGCTATGTAAAAGACATGACACTCGCGGAATTAAGAAACTATGATTTCGGTTCTTGGTTTTCACCCCAATTTAAAGGGGAACATATACCAACTTTATATGAGGTTTTAGACATCTTTTCAGAAACATCACATCACTTGAATATTGAACTGAAATCGGATGTTATCGATTACCAAGGAATGACTGAAAAGGTTTTAGATTTAGTTGGAAACTTGAATTTGGATACCCGCGTTGTCATTTCATCGTTTAATCTCGATGCAATTCGAACAGTAAAAGAACTTGCTCCGCATATTGAGACAGGCGCGTTGTTTATGAAACCATTAAAAGATCCGCTTGAATATGTTAGAAATATCCCGACCGATGCCTTACATATTAAAGTTCGATCCGCCTTAAGGCCGTCCATGCGACAATTATTCAATGAAGGCGTAATTGTTCGGGTCTTTACTATTAATACAGCTAAGTATTTAAGCGCGCTAAAGGAAGTTGGGGTAGATGCTATCTTCACTGATTATCCCGAGAAGTTGTACGTGTACATGAAAAATCATATGAATTGAAGAATTAGGTGGTCAGGAGACATTTGACCACCTAAATGAAGATTTTTTTCTTACTATTGTGATTCTGCTACATCTTTCACGCGTTGAACAAATTTAACGACTACTTTATCATTTGCAAATAATAAAAAGGGTTTAATGAACCATTTAAGTGGTCGATTCGTCGTTGTATATTTAAAAAAGGTTTTATCTTCCCCTAGTTTAACTAACTCATATTTCGCTGTAATTTCAAACATATTCGAAAGTGTGAAACCTGCCTTCATCATTTTTTCATTTGAATCATTCTTATATTCTAGCGTTTCCACCTCGTAAACCATTACTCGTTTTCCTTCTTTATATTTCTGTAAGTAGATACTTCCGACCTTATCATCCGTTACGGTTATTGGTTTGTTCTCAACGACTTGCGGCATGATTTTTTGCATTTCTTCTAGTGAGCCATTGAAGAGCATCCAAACATCCTCAATTGGCGCATTTATCTCTATCTCTCTCGACCACTTTTTCATAAATTAACGCTCCTCTATTGTTTGTATTGATACAAATGCTTTTTCATAAATCGTTTTAATACTTTGTTTATCTTCAGTCGCAGCGATTTCTTTTAACTGTCCGACTAACTTAGAATTACTGTATTTTGGCAAGCTAACTATTTTAGTCAATGCATAAGCAGCGCTCCAGCGTACGACAGTTCCTTCATGGGAAGTATTTTCTAGTAGGTGCTTAACTGGTATTTCCAACTGCTCTGGAAATAAGTGCGCTATGTTTCCAATTACTTTTGCGGACTCCCATTTAATCCGTGGGGCTTGTACAGATAAATTGTTTTCTGCAAATTCCAGCAGTTTTGGAGTAGCAATTCCCGGTTTTTCACTTGTTGCGGCTTCAAGCACTTCCATACATGTTCCCATGATTGATATTTTTGCCTCTTTACTATAATCCATAATCTGATTAATCGTGATGTCATTTTCCAATAACGCAGTTGATAATAACTCCGTTTTTACTTTCGACTTAATTTCCTTATTATTTAATACCTCATCGATCAACATAATATTATCTCCTTTAATTTATGTAGTTTACCGTCCGACAATCACATTTTTAATCAATGCAAGGCGTTCTCGAGTTCTTAATTTTAGTTCCACGACTTTCGGCGTTTTAGCCGCCATCACATCAGTTCGGAGACCTAGACTTCGTGCAATATTCTGTGCTCTTGCTAGATGATAATCACTTGAGATAATTGTTATTTCTTTTACTGGAACGGAAATCATTTCGATTGAATAAAGTAAGTTTTCATATGTAGAAGTTGAGCTGTCTTCAATCATTAACCTTTCTTCTTGTATACTATTCTCAACTAAGAATCGCCTCATAGCCTCTGCCTCACTAATATGTTCACCTGCCCCTTGTCCACCAGATAATATCAAATATACATGCGGGTATTTTTCTGCATAATCCAATGCGGCATCCATACGATACTGTAGTGACAGAGAAGGAATTTCACCGTTCACTTTTGCACCTAGAATAATTGCGTAATCTTTTGAGCCATTTGCTTTTGGCTCCACGCCATCTACCATCCATTGTCCGGTAAGAATCCACAAAAAAACAACGATGAAAATTACTATAACAGAGACCGTTAAGCTTGCTTTCATGAAGATACTAATCAGAATCACCCGTTTCCTTTAACTAATTTAGGGACCATACTCTGGTCCCCACTTCTTTATCCCAAATTAACGCGTTGATAACTCAGAAATTCTTGTTCGATTAATTCTCCAAGATTAAAAAGCGCATCTTCATTTCCATTTTTACTGACTAACTGTATTGCAATAGGCATACCTGCTTCATCAGCTCCGATTGGAATCGTTAACGATGGAAGACCCCAAACATTCGCATACGCGACATAAGGCATATATTTTTCATATGTTTTTCTAATCGAAAAAATTTCCTTATACACAACGCCGTGTTTTGGGGCTGCTGTATGATAAACGGGATGAATGAGTATCCGTTCGTGTAAGTAGTCATTTAAGATATCATCACCACGAGCAACAAACACTTCAATTTCTTTCACACGCGTTACAGATGGCTTAAATAAGGAAGCACCAATTAGCGCCCACGACATGTATCGATGAACTTTTGATTTCCCGCTAACTGATTCACTCAAATATGCACGGAGTGGCCGTACCGGCTCGTCTCCAAATGCTTCTTTTCCAGGACCTGCGGCACCATTGATAGACATAATTTCTTGCCATAGGCGAGAAGATTCTTCGAAAAAAGGTGGAATGGTTCTTTCTGTATTAAATTCATCTTTTAAACGACTATATACGGAATCCATCAAATTTGCAGTAACCGTGGATAACGGATACTCCGTTTCCGATAGAAAACTTATCGTAAACGCTTCAACTGCTTTATCATTTACTTCTGTTTTCGCGATAATATTATAGAGTAATTTTGCATCTCTTACCGATTTCGTAATCGGACCTATTCCTAGCATTCTGCATTGAAGCGAATGGCTTTCGGGCGGATAACTTCCAACCGAAGAAACTTGACTATTGCCCGACTTAAATCCGATAACGCCATTAAAATGACATGGAAAGCGTATTGAACCACCTATATCTGATCCAAGCCCTGCCGCAGCTCCGCCCACTGAAATCATGACTGCTTCACCGCCACTAGAGCCCCCTGCCGTCCTAGAAGTATCTCGTGCGTTATTCGTCCGACCATATAATTTATTATCTGTTTCTTGGCAGAAGCAAAGTTCTGGGGTATTTGTTTTCCCTAAAATGATTGCGCCTTCACTCTTTAACTTCTTGACCAACTCAGCATCTGAATTTTGGATTGCGTCTTTCCTAGCTAACAAACCGCCAGTCGTCTTCATCCCAGCGACATGAAAGGACTCTTTCATACTAATCGGGACTCCAAAAAGTTTTCCGTTTGACTTATTTTCGGCTATCAGCCGGTCAGCTTCATCTGCTTCTTCTAGTGCATCCTTAAATCTCTCTTCTACTAAAAAGTTGAGCGCGGGATTCACATTTTTTATATGCTCAATATATCTCTCCGTAGCTTCACGTGAGGTAATTTCTTTATGAGCAATCATTCGCACAAGTTCACTCGCATCCAGATCTAACAGAATTTCCCACTTTGCTTCTACATCTACTTGCTCCAATCCGTTCACATCCATCACCCGCCTTTCCTTGACCTAGTTACTTCTCGCAATCAGGTTTGAACGTCCCCTCTATATAGATTTGATGCCACAGTATAAAAATAAGAATCGTCCACAGTTTTCGGCTATTATCTTTTTTATTCAACAAATGGTCATCTAATAATTTGTCGATATAGCGTTTATTTAGAATGTGATCAGTTTCACTAGTACGAATTAATTGCACAGCCCAATCATATATCTCGTCTTTTAGCCAATGGCGAATTGGAACAGGAAAACCTAATTTCCGTCGATTCAAGAACATGCGTTGGGACAAGCCCCTCCGCTGCTTTTCGTAGTGAATATTTTGTCATGTTATTTCGTACCTTATCATTTGTTCGTAATTTTGATGCCACGTCAAAAACTTTCTCATCCAAAAATGGGAGACGCAATTCAAGAGAATGTGCAAATGACATTCGATCTGCTTTCACCAAAATGTCCCCTCTTAACCATGTATGAATATCAATATTTCGCATTTTTGTAACCGCGTCATAACCCATCGAATCATCATAAATTGGCTTGGTTATATGCGTATAATGCATAGTGGAATTATATGATTGAAGCAATACACGTTTTTCAATTTCATTAAATATTTTTGCATTGCCAATATATCGTTGTTCTAATGGTGTTATACCGCGTTCAATAAAACTCTTTCCTTTAAATCCATCAGGTAACAAGCGGCTAACTTTTCCAAGCATCACTTTTATCGGTTGAGGGATGTAATTGAAGAACCTAAGTGAATGGGGTTCCAAATAAATATTGTAACCACCGAACAACTCATCGGCTCCTTCGCCTGAAAGAACAACACCAACATGTTTTTTAGCTTCACGCGCGGCAAAATAAAGCGGAACTGCTGATGGATCGGCCATTGGATCTCCTAAATGCCAAACGATTTTGGGAAGTTCCTCTATAAATTCTTCTGGAGAAATTATATAACTGATATTATCCAATTGAAGTTTATCAGCAGTTTGCTGTGCAACATCCACTTCACTGTATCCATCTCTTTCGAAACCTACCGTAAATGTTTGAATCTGTGGATTCACCCGTTTCGCCAAAGAAACAATAATCGTTGAATCAATTCCACCCGACAAGAATGCCCCGCAAGGTAAATCACCACGCATATGAACATCCACTGAATTAGACAACACGTCGCGAATTTCATTAATCGATTGGAATTCATCTAAATGAACAGGATTGAAGTTCGGTTTCCAATAACATTCTAGTTTCATTTCTTGTCCTACACATTTAGTAAAATAATGGCCAGGCAATAACTTCCTAATTCCTCGCGTCATTGTACTAGGTTCCGGTACATATTGAAAACTAAAATAGTGCTGAACCGCATCCTTATCAATTTCCATATTTTCTATCAATAACAAGCTTTGTTTACTAGACGAAAAATAAGCGATATCATCTAGTTCCAAAAAATAAATCGGTTTAATCCCAAACGAATCGCGTGCTCCAAATAATTTCCGTTCTTGTTTATCCCAGATGACAAATCCAAAACTCCCGCTGAGCTTGTGAACAGCTTCTTCTCTAAATTCACAATACAGAGCAAGGATTATTTCAGCCTCTAAATCCGTTGAAAACACATGGTTCTTATCGATTAATTCTTGACGGATTTCCAGATGATTGTATATTTTCCCAGTTAAACAAATCCAATAACGTCCATTTTCAAAGGATAACGATTCGTCATTGCCACATGACCCACAATAGAAATACTCATCAAAATAATAAACTTCTTTCTTAGGATTACTTTGGGATATAGCTGAAGTCATTTCTTTAATCATTTGTTCTTGCCTTCCATTCACTTCCTGCTGATCTGAAAATATCACTCCAACGAACCCGGTCATAACACCATCCTACTTTTAACTCGATTGCTTCGATATTATGCGTCATTCGTATTCACTATGTCATCTTGTGAAAACTATACAAGACCATCATTATTAACGAAGGAATATATATACGTATCATGTGGTTTACCATTTTGATACATATAGTCATTTAATAATCCTTCTTTTTGGAAACCTATTTTCGTTAACAACTTATTAGATGCTTCATTTTCTGTAAATACGACTGCGCCAATTCGTGTTAACCTCATTTCTTCAAACCCATATGAGATGATTTTGAGTAGTGCTTCGTGGGTATATCCGTTTCTCCAATAATCCGGATGAATTTCATAGCCGATTTCAGCCCGTTTGTGTTTATGAACCCATGCATGAAAACCAATCGTTCCAATAACTTTTTGATCGTCTTTTCTTTGTATGCCCCATCGAATGCCGCGCTTCTCAATGTAATTTAATGCAAATATATCGATTATTTTTTCTGCTTCTTCAATATCTTTCATAGTATCTTGGCCGTAATAGCGCGTAACTTCATCATTGGAAAAACTAGAATAAACAGCATTGGCATCTTCATTCGTAATTTCCCTTAATATTAATCTTTCTGTTTCTAACATGGGAAACATGTTACCACTCCTTGACAGTCATTTTGGGCAACTAACGTAACTATTACGACTATTCTCTAATGCGGAATGAATTCCCTTCTTTTATTCAAAGGAAAAAGCATATAAGCGACTGTTTTCCGCTTATATGCTTTTAGCATGTTCACCCGTATATCCTAAGAATGTCCGGATTAAATTATAAGTCTCTTTGTTGCTTCGCTTTCCGAAAGTGAAACAATTCATAAACAACCGGTATGACAACCAAGGTGAGTAACGTGGCAACTGCCAATCCCCCAATAACGACAACTGCTAAACCTTTTGAAACAAGAATGCTGCCCATTTCTTCTTTTCCGACTAATAATGGAATCATCGCAAAAATTGTAGCAAGAGCGGTCATTATTATTGGACGGAATCGAGTTGCACCGGCTTCAAGCAACGCCTCGCGAATCGGCATTTTTTCTTCGTTTTGTCTAACACGATCTAAAAGTACGATTGCATTTGTTACGACAATCCCTATTAACATTAATGCCCCAAGCATTGCCCCAATATCGATTGGCGTTCTTGCGATTAACAAGCCAAGAATTGCCCCTATCATTGCAAGGGGTAGGGTGAAGAGAATGACTAATGGTGCACGTAATGTTTTAAATGTGAGCACCATTATCAAATACACGAGGCCAATCGAAACAGCCATGAGTTGGAATAACTCCATAAACTGCTCGTTTTGGACACTAGCAGCTCCACCAGCTTCCAAAATGACCCCTTCTGGCAGTGTAAGATGAGCCGTTTTCATTGTTATCTCATTGGCAATCCCTGATAAGTCGCCCGAATTCACTTCGACACTAATCCGCAGATATTCATTTCCATCTTTTCGTAAAACACTCGTAGGTTTCATTAATCTTTCTAGCTTTGCGATTGCTGAAAGTGGCACGATTTCTTCATTTACAACAACAGGCAATTGGTTAATATCTTCTACCTGAGTTAAGGAGAGCGTACTATCCAACAAGACGACAGTATCCTTATCATCCAATTTTATTGAACCAATCGGTAAAGGGTTTAATATAAAACTAACCTGCCTCGCAATTTCTTCTGCATTTGCTTTCTCCTGATCAACGACGATTTCGTGTACTGACTTTAATTCACTTTGGTTAGTGGAAACTTTTTCAACGCCCTTAATATTCTTTACAACTTCCATGATTTCTTCCGATGCTAGAACGAGTTTGTTAGCATCTTTTCCAACAATATCTAACGTGATTGTCGAATCACTAAAACTAATTAATGAAGCTAGAACCTCAACTTCTACTTTCGCATCACTATATTCCTTAGTTCTTCTATTAATTTGTTCAACAAACTTTTCGGTATTCGCACTTTCTTTCATCACTACATGAAAACGCCCAGTATTTTGTGAATTTACAGTGCTAAACTGTGCATCTTCAGGATTCGATCCCAAAAAAAGTATTACTTCTTCTACTTCTGATTGCGCATTTAGATACTTTTCTAAGTCAAATACTTGATTTTTGACTGTTTTAAGAGGAATTTCATCTGGATATTCCAATAATATGCTTACGTCATTGTCCCCCGCCTCTTCAGCCCCTTTTGGCATCATCGCATACATCCCAATTGAACCGAAAAACACAATCACCGATAAGACTAGCGGTACCCATTTATGACGTAGACACCATGTCAATATACGAAGATACACTGCAGGTTTTTTATAAACTGGCAATTTACCTTTTTTCATTAATCGCGTACTCATAAGCGGAACAACTGTTAACGCAACGAGTAGAGACGATAATAGGGCATACGTAATCGTAAGTGCAAACGGCAACAATAAGTCTTGCATTGACTTAACAAGACCCATCGGTAAAAAGACTGCAACTGTTGTTAAAGTTGAAGAAGTAATTGCCGCAGCAACCTCCTTCGTAGCATTTATGATTACATCTTTCGAAAAGTCACCATGTTGTGCTTTCCGGAAAATATTTTCAATAACAACTATGCTATCATCAACTAATCGACCCACCGCTACGGCAACAGCCCCAATTGTCAATAGGTTTAGCGTAACGCCCGACTGCGATAGCAAAAACAATGTTAACCCTAATGAAAGTGGAATACTTACTACCGTAATTAATGTCATGCGTATATGGCGTAAAAACAAAAATATAATAATCGTAGCAAATAATGCGCCCATGAGTACCGCGCCCATCATACTATCAACAGACTGGACAATAAAATCTGAGAATGAGATAAGCATCGATGCTTTAATAGTAGATGTAAATGTTTCATTCACATGTGCGATTGACTCAGTTACTTTTTTACCAATCGCAACCGCGTTTGCATTCGAGTCTTTATATAGAAGTAATGCGACTGCTTCCTCTCCATTTACACGCGTTAAAAATGTTGCAGTCGAATCTGTAACGGCAACTTTTGCAATGTCTTTCAACTGAATATTCGGTGCAATTTGCAATTCTTCAAGTTCTTTTATACCTTTGATTTGACCAATCACTTTAATAGTAGTCTTCTTTTCATTGATTGTTTCTTCGCCGACTGCTACTGCAAGGTTTTTACCTTGAAGTATTCCGATTAAACTTTGAACTGGAATTTGATAATTCGTCATTTTTTCCACATCTGGTTTTATCGTGACTTGCGTTTGTTGATTCCCATAGACAACGACATTTGCTACCCCGGTTATTCCTTGAAACATTGGAACAATTTCATGCTCGACCTTTTCCATATCCTCCCGTGCAATCCCATTCGGGAATGAAAGGCCGATTTGCCATAACGGTATCATGTCAAAGTTCAATTGTGATACGATTGGCGATGAATAGCCTTCTGGCAACTGCAATCCGCTCAGGGCCTCTTGTACTTGAGCTTTTGCTTCATCCATCTCTACAGATGTATCGAGATAGATATCCACAGACGTATACCCATCTGCAGCGGTTGAAAAGACGTGTTTCTTTCCTTTCACGGATCCAACTGCTTTTTCAATCGGTTTTGTTACTTGCTCCTCGACAGTTTTGGCATCCGCCCCCTGCCCCATGACAATCACTGTAACCATCGGATTATCGGCTGCTGGCAACAATTCTTTTGGTAATGTAAAATAACTAAGTGTTCCAAGCCCCATCGTCAAAACAACTAACAAAATAACCGCAGCTCTGTTCTTCAATGCCCACTTTGAAAAACGTACCAAATTAACACCCCTATCTATAAATTCTGAAAGTTTCTATCCATATTCAGCTTAGTTGAAAATTGGCAATAATAGAACAGTCTAGGGGATGACTCCTCCTCGGTCCGAGGTCTGACTCTTCAAAAAAAGCCCATCCTTTCACAGAGCAAAAAGCACTCCGGAAAGGATGGACATTAATTTTCATAATACTTTACTCAAAAATTCTTTTGTTCGCTCATGCTTGGGATGATTAAATAGTTGACTTGGTTTCCCTTCCTCAACAAGAAGACCTTGGTCTAAAAACAATACTCGGTCTCCCATTTCCCTTGCGAAGCCCATTTCATGGGTTACGACGACCATTGTCATACCTTCAAGCGCTAGTTGCTTCATTACATCCAACACTTCTTTCACCATTTCTGGATCAAGTGCTGAGGTCGGCTCGTCGAAAAGCATTATTTTCGGTTTCATAGCCAATGATCTTGCAATCGCAACCCGTTGCTGTTGTCCTCCTGACAATTGTTCTGGATATGCGTTGGCTTTATCGCTAAGTCCCACTTTTTTAAGCAGCTGATGTGCCAACTCATTCGCATCTTTCGGATTCATTTTTCTGATTTTTTTCGGCGCTAGCGTAATATTTTCCAATACCCGCATATGCGGAAACAGGTTAAATTGTTGGAATACCATTCCGACTTCTGTTCGGATGTCATTAATATCCGTTTTAGGGTCATTGACTTTTACGCCGTCAATAAAAACCTCACCAGCTGTTATTTCTTCCAATAAATTTATACATCGCAAAAAAGTGCTTTTACCTGATCCACTTGGTCCGATTACACATATGACTTCCTTTTCTTTAACCGAGTAATCAATACCTCTTAATACCTCCAGATCACCAAATGACTTATATAACCCACGAATTTTTATCATTTCTTTATCGATCTCCCGACTGGCGGCCAATTGAAGATAATCGTTTTCTTCTTACTGGCACATAACTATTACTAAATCGTTTTTCCACATATGAAATAATCGTTGAAAAGATATATGTGAGGAATAGGTATAATAGAGCAGTAGTCAAGTAAGGCTCCCAGGTTCGAAAACTCGCTCCAGCAACAACTTTACCAGCATACAATATATCATTCACAGCAAGTACCATAACTAAAGAAGAGTCTTTTAATAAAGCGATTAACTCATTCCCTAAAGGCGGAATCATTCTTCGAAATGCCTGGGGTAAAATGATAGACTTCATTGCGACACCACTGGGCATACCGAGTGAACGCGCAGCTTCCATTTGTCCTCTTTCAATCGACTGGATTCCCGCACGGATTATTTCTGCGTTATAGGCCGCACTATTTAATATAAGTGCAACGATTCCGGATGTGAAAGCGCCTAACGAATGGCCAAATATCGTAGGAATGACCGCAACATGAATTAATAATATTTGGACTAATAATGGTGTTCCACGGAAAAAATCAACGTAAAGCTTCGCCGGTATGTGAATCCATTTCTTTTTAGATATTTTCGCTAATGCTACGAATAGCCCTAAAAGGAAACCAACAATATATCCAACCAATGTGAGGGCCAAAGTAACGCCAATCCCGCGAATAAATAATTCCCGATAGTCCCAAATCACATCAAATCTAATGTTCGGAAAATCGATTGCAGACACCTCCAAGTTTACGTGTAGATATTAATATAAAAATTAAACAAATTAATCTAATCTACATCAAAACCTGTAATTTCTTTCAATTTCCCATTTTCTTTAATTTTTTTAATACCTTCATTTAATAAATCGATAATTTCTTGATTTCCTTTTTTGACCATTAGCCCATAATATTCAATTTCAAAATCTGGGTCTTCAATTAGTTTTAATTTTACATTTGGATTATTTTTCTGATAATCGATAATTACCGCATTATCGCCAACCGCTGCATCAGCATTCCCGTTTATCATTTCCGTAATTGCAAAAGGCATTGTTTCTGTTGCTACAATATTTTTATTTGTTTTTCCAAGTAATTCAGCAACTACAATATGTCCAGTTGTATTAATTTGGGCAGAAACTCTTTTGTCTTTTAAATCCTTAAATTTCGTTACATCCGAGTCTTCCGGAACGAGTATGAGTTGGTTTGCTTTAAAGTATGGATCTGTAAAATCGAATTCTTTTTGTCGTTCTTTCGTAATCGTAATGGAAGAAACCGCAAAATCGACTTCTCCACTCTTTACTGCCGGAAATAACGGTTCCCAACCATAGTTTTTATATTCAACTTCTATACCTGCCGCCTCGGCAATTGCATTCACAATATCAACATCAATCCCGACGATATTACCCTTGTTGTCCATATACTCCATCGGCGCATACGTTGCATCAGTTGCGACAATAAGACTTTTCTTGTCGTCCTCTCCAGCATTTGAATTCGTATTAGTATTTGATTCTGAACTTGAATTACCGGCCGTTCCACACCCGGCCAAAATAATGCTGACGCATGTGAATAAAAGTGCTACAGAAAAGAAACGTGTAATTTTCTTCAATGCCATTTCCCCCTTTATTTTCCTCACCACTCACAGTATACAAAATCATCTGAAAAGTCAGGTAGTACTAATTATTATATATGAATAGGCCGACCTATACAATAGAGTAATTGCATCTGAGCGTTTTTTACTAGTTTTGTATAAAAAAACATCTTGCATAATGGATCTTCGCAAGATGTTTTCACAACTTTAGATTATTCAGTTTTTCGGTTTCTTATATCGAACAAACCAACCATCATTTCTTTTTTCTATATCGAATCCAATCCATCCATCCTTAAGTAATTGTTGTTGCTCCTCTGTATCCGCCATAGGTACATACCGACTATCTAGCGTGCTTGTTCCCGACGACTCCAACGATAAATCTTTCATCAAGATATACCTAAGCATGTTTCCATATTTCCTTTTAAGAGAAACAATCCTTAGCCCATGCGCAAATTTGTCTTTCAGACTCGCGATATTAAACGGTGCAACCGTTGTGCAAATGTAGCGATATCGAGTCTTATCCACTTCCCCCAAAATAATCTTTCCAAGTATTACTTGTAAGTTATTTCCACGGAATGTGGGATCAACATTCGTGATTTCCGAGTATAATACATGTGGCCAATCACTTTCAGGCAAACCAGCGTCTTTCCCTAAATGTTCTTCATCTAATTCAGGCGCCAACATGGCACGAAATGCTATTAGCTCGTTGTTAAAATAAGCACCAATCATGAGTCCTTTTCCGTTTAATATAATTGAAAACTCTTCCGCTGACAGTGGTTGCAAAAAAGAATCAGTTGTCAGAGCATCGATAACTTTATGTTGCAATAATAGGATTTCGTGTAAACTTTCTTCAGTTAAATGCCTGATCTCAATTTCTTTTCCATTTTTTAATAATAGTTGCTTGATCATCCGATTACCTTCTCTGAGAACACTGTCAGTTCTTGTAATACTTGTTCATTAACATCAATTCCCAGTCCTGCTTTTTCATTTAGCCGAATAAATGGCACGTCGTAGTGTAAGTTTCCGACATCTTTACTAAACTTTAATGGTCCTGTTAATTCTACACTCGTAAAGACTTTTTTCGAAAAGGCTACATGAAATCCAGCTGCTGAACCAATTGACGATTCTACCATTGAGCCGATTTGACATTCGATTCCAGCCATCTCGGCCATATGTGCAAGCTTAATCGCAGGGTAAATCCCTCCGCATTTCATGAGCTTTATATTGACTTTGTCGGCTGCTCTTTTTGCAATAATCTCTCTCATTTCATTGACTCCACGCAGTCCTTCATCAATCATCATCGAAGTGGACGATTTAGCTTTCACTTCTACCATTCCATCAATATCATCGGCAAGAACGGGTTGCTCCAGCCAGTCTAATCCACTGGCCTCCAATTTTTGTAGCCCCCCTAGTGTGTTCGAGCTATTTTTCCATCCTTGGTTCACATCCACTCGGATAGCGATATCTTCACCAACTCGTTCACGCACCGCATTGATACGTAATACATCGTCAGCAACATTCGTTCCGACTTTCATTTTCATCGAGCGATACCCTGCTGCTACTCGTTCTTCTGCTTCATCAGCCATATTTTCAGGCGTATCAATGCTTAGTACATGCGTGAGTGGAAATTCTTTATGAAACCTTCCCCCTAATAAATCGTAAACCGGAACACCAAGTGCTTTTCCTACGACATCATAACAAGCGATATCTATTGCTGCTTTTGCAGTCGGTACACCATAAATTGTCGCATCCATTAAGTCATGTATACGCTCCATATTTTTCGGATTTTCACCAATCAGTTTTAGTGCAATTGTGTTTTTCAATACCGCATATGTACTTTCTAGACTTTCCCCTGTTACATGTTCATCCGCAACGCCTTCTCCATAACCAATATGTCCAGTATCTGTCGTGATTTTCACGATAATTGACGGCATATAATCAAATGAGGCATAACTAATGACAAATGGTTCATAAAGCGGCAAATGAATCGCAAAAATTTCAATTTCAGTTATTTTCATGATGTTTATTGTCCTTTCCTATATAAAGCCCTAAATTTCATTTCACAATAAAGCATAACAAAAACAGCCCGTAAAGCAATTACTTACTGCTCTACAAAGCTGTTCTATTCCAAAAGTTATATACTTAATAACGCTTTATCGCTCGTTAATTTCTCCCCGCGAATACGTTGGAATTCATCCATTAACTTTGCAATTGTCAAATCTTTCTTTTCTTCGGCTTCCACTTCTAAAATAATCTGACCTTTATCCATCATAATGAGACGATTTCCAAGATCTAATGCTTGTTGCATATTATGCGTTACCATCAACGTCGTTAATTGATCTTTATCAACAAGTAGCTTAGTAATATTCGTAATTAATTCCGCGCGTGACGGATCCAGTGCTGCCGTATGTTCATCAAGAAGTAAAATTGAAGGTTGCGTAAATGTAGCCATCAAAAGCGAAAGAGCTTGTCGTTCACCGCCAGATAGCGTCCCGACTTTCGCGTTAAGACGACTTTCAAGATTCAAATGTAGCGTTTCTAGTGCTTCCTTGAACAGTTCCCTGCGCTTCTTATCCACGCCTCTTTTAAATCTACGTTTTTTGTTCCTTGAATAAGCCATCGCGAGATTCTCTTCAATAGTCATTAAAGGCGCGGTTCCGGCCATCGGATCTTGGAATACTCTACCAATCATCTGAGATCGTTTATATTCCGGTAACCTTGTTACATTGGTATCCTCAATTATAATCTCGCCGAAATCGGGAGAAAGTGCCCCAGAAATCATATTAAGCATAGTCGATTTTCCAGCACCGTTACTCCCAATTACAGTTACGAAATCTCCTGATTTTAACTCAAGATTAACTTCATCCAATGCAATTTTTTCGTCTAAAGTAGCTTCATTAAAAATCTTATTGATTTGTTGGAGTTTCAGCAACTGCAGTTTCCTCCTTTGACATCGTTAGCTCAGCTACTCGTTCAAGATGACGTTTCGCTTTCCTAGTTCTTTCACGCCTTTTTTCAATAAACTGCGGAATAACTAGTGCACCTATTACGATAATCGCGGTAATTACTTTTAAATCGCCAGGATCGAAAAATTTAATACGAAACGCAAGTGCCAGCACAAGTCTGTAAATAACTGCACCAACAATAATTGCTAATGTTGTTCGCATAATCGTTTTTGTTCCAAAGATTGCTTCTCCAATTATGACCGAAGCTAATCCAGCTATAATCATTCCAATTCCCATAGCAGCATCCGCAAATTTTCCATATTGAGCAATTAATGCACCAGAGAAAGCAACGAGTGCATTGGAAACACCTAATCCTAGGATAACAAGCGTATCGGTATTAGCGGAAAGACTTCTAATCATTCTTTTATTATCGCCTGTTGCCCTAATTGCAAGTCCAACTTCGGTTTGCAAGAACCAATCAACGATGAATTTAATAATGATGGTAATAATGAGCATTAGAAATAATGTTCCCCATGTCCCAGGTAAATATTGAACACCTAGCAATTTTAAAAAACTATTGATGCTAGTATCAATACCGAGCGTACTCCAAAATTCATGAAATTTACTAAATAACGTTGATTCGTTTAACAACGGGATATTTGAACGGCTAACAGAACTGGTTGAGGTCGTACCCATTATCCTTAGATTTATCGAATATAAAGCGATCATCATTAATATTCCAGAAAGTAGCGGGTTAATTTTTCCTTTAGTATGCAAAAGGCCAGTAACACATCCGGCAAGAAACCCAATTAGTAAAGCTGCTGCAGTAGCCAGCATTGGATCATATCCGAAGAGAATCATCGTAGCAGCTACTGCTGCGCCCGTAACAAAACTTCCATCGACCGTTAAATCTGGAAAGTCCAACACTCGGAATGATAAATACACTCCGAGTGCCATTATTGCATAGATGATTCCCTGCTCAACAGAGCCAAATAGTGCAGCAAACATTTAGAATCATCTCCTATTTTATTCTGTAAGTTCTGCCTTCCACTCATCTTTAATTGTAACGCCCATTTTGTCTGCTGCATCTTTATTCACAACAAACTTTAAATTCTGCGGGAATTGTGCCGGTATATCTGCAGGTTTTGTTCCATCTTTCAAAATCTTAACAGCCATTTCACCAGCTTCGTAACCGATATCGCGGTATTCAAATCCATATGCACCTAATCCTCCGCGCTCAACAGAATCAAATTCAGCGACCATCATCGGAATTTGATTATCATTCGCAACTGAAATCACCGATTCAAGTGCAGATACAACTGTGTTATCTGTAATAATGTAAAACGCATCTACTTGACCCACTAACGATTCTGCAGCTTGCTTTACTTCTGCTGAAGTGGATACAGATGCTTCAACAACTTTCATATCCATCTCTTCTAGCATTTCTTTAACAGAATCTACTTGTGCTCTCGAGTTTTGTTCTCCTGCATTAAATACCATGCCGATATTTTTCGCGCCTAATTCCTCTTTCATGAATTTCATGGTGTTTGGAATTGCATCGGGATGCAAGTCGATTGTACCCGTTACATTGCCACCTGGTTTTTCCATTGATTCAATTAATTCAGCGCTTACTGCATCTGTAACAGATGTGAATACAACCGGAATATCCTTCGTTGCGCCCACTACTGCTTGTGCACTAGGTGTAGAGTTGGCAAAGATTAAGTCTACATCAGAGTTCACGAGATTTGTAGCGATGGTTGTATTATTACCCATATCATTTTGAGCGTTCTGCACATCATACTCAACATCAAGTCCCGCATCTTCCAATGCTTCTTTAAAACCTTCAAAAGCTGCATTTAGGGAAGGATGTTCTAAAATTTGTGTGACACCTATTTTATATTTTTTCGAGTCAGCGCCTGATTTGTCAGTCTCTTCTGCTTTATCACTTTCCCCACATGCTGAAAGTATAAGCACGACACTGAAAAGTGCAACCATCATCTTTTTCAAATTATTCTTCATTAATTCTCCCCCTAATTAAAGTCATTTTATATTTTTAGTTAATTAATTCAAAATGTGAAATTTTCTTAATGCTACACCGGCTTTAACAGTTAGTCAATAACATTTTGAATATTCAAGGGGATTAAGCGCTTACATTGATGGTTTTATCGAACTTTTCTGCATAAATAATGAATTCTTATCATTTACTTGGAATAATATGAATTGCCTGTCCAACCAATCCCTCGACAGAATCTAGTAATGCCTCTCCGTAACCGGGATGTGCATATGAAGGAAACTTTAGGTCCTCTTCTTTCGCGGCCATTTCCACTAATTGTACAAAAGAACTCGACAATTCAACAGCCCCTTCTCCTATCATATGAATCCCAAGTATAATACTAGTATTTGAATCCGAAATAACTTTTATAAAGCCATCTACATGAGCTGTTATTGCGGCGTAACCATTGCTACGCATAGGAAATTGGCTAATGCGGGCATCCAATTTGTATTTCATCACATCTTGCGCTGTCAGACCTACCGAGGCAATTGGCGGGATTGTGTGGACAATTACAGGTAAAAATGTAAGATCGACTTCTGGCTTCCCCCCTGAAATGGATTCAACCGCCGCTTTCCCTTGTTTAATTGCTTTCACAGCAAGCGTAGGTCCTTCAGTAACATCTCCAATTGCATAAATCGAATCGATTGACGACTTCATATTTTCATCGACTTTAATAAACCCCTGGTCATTCTGTTCAATTCCAAAACGTTCAATTCCGATGGCTTTAACATTTGGCACTCTTGTACCTGAAACGAAAAGGTATGATGCGTGGATTGTCTCTTCTTTACTTTTATCCGTTTGTATTGTGAGAGTCACCCCATCTTCCGTTTCATTCGTTGATAACAATTTCTCTTTATGAATCAACCGAATTTTTCTTTTTTTGAATAACCGAAGTAATTCTTTATTTATGGATTCATCAAATTGTAACCCTAGTTGATTGTCGAGAATAATCGTTACATGCGAGCCTAATGCCGAATACACAGAAGCGACTTCCATGGAGATATAGTCATCTCCCATGATTAGTAAATCGTTTGGAATTTCCCTCAAGTTAAATATCTCATGAGCCAATAAAATTCTACTAGAAGTTGTTTTCAATCCCAAAGGCATAACCGGTGAACTTCCTGTTGCGATAATTGTATTTTTACAAGTGAAAATGTCGAACTGATGCCCATTTTCAACACCTATTCGATTGATAGCTAAAAATGTCGCTTTTCCGTTAATCATTTCCACCTTATTTTCTTTGCACAAGTTTTCAATGCCAGACCTAAGCCTCTTAATTACTTTTGCTTTATAGGCGAGAAGCTGTTTAATATTAAATTCTTTTTTAATTCCGGAGATACCCAATTCTTGTAGGTGTGGTTCTGCCGCTAGTTTAGCTGCAGCGTGCGTAAAAACTTTTGAAGGAATACATCCTACATTCAAACAGACACCGCCTATATCTCCTTGTTCAATCAAAGTCACAGACAGTCCGAGTTGTGCCGCGCGTATTGCTGCAGAGTAACCGCCCGGGCCCCCGCCAATAATAATTAGATCTCTTTCTTGACTGATTTCGCCAACGACCATTTATACCATCTCCAAGAGCAGTTGATAGGGATCTTCTATAAGATTGATGAATCGGTTGGTAAAAGATACAGCAGCCGCACCATCCGCGACGCGATGGTCAAAGGACATGGAAAGCGTCATGACATGCCCGATAACGATTTCATCTTGATCATTTACAATTGGTCGTTTTTTTGTTTTATGAAATGCGATTAAAGCGGTTTCGGGGTAATTGATAATTGGTGTGGCACCAGTACTTCCAAGCGGACCAACATTGCTCATGGAAAATGTACTATTTTGCATTTCGGCAAGTGATAGCTTTCCAGTGACTGCTTTTTCGGTTAATACGATTAACTCATTATGAATGTCTTTAATCGACTTTTTATCTGCATCATGAATAACTGGAACTACAAGTCCATTTTTTGTTTCTGTTGCAAAACCGATGTGATAATTTTTCTTGAGCAATATCCGATCATTTTCTTCATCTAATTCGGCATTAAAAATCGGGAATTCTTTCAATGAAATCGTTAGTGCTTTGATAAAAAATGCGGGAACCGATACTGCATTTCCTATATTTTTCATCTCTTCCCGTATTTTAAATAACTTTGTCATATTCACTTCATCAAAATGGGTTACATGAGGAATCGTGAAAAGAGATTTCATCATTTTTTTAGCGATTTCTTTTCGTATTCCTCGAAATGGAATTTCATTTGCCGTTTCTTCTTTAATCTTCACTGGTCCTCCAGCTAATTCGTCTACCTTCCGATTCTTTTTTATAAATCGATACACATCTTCTTCGGTAACTCTGCCGGACGGATCCATCGCAGGGACTTCCGCTAAATCGATATTGTTATCTCGTGCGATTTTGCGTGTGTAAGGTGCGGCCAGAACTCTTTTAAATGGGTTGGTAATTCGTTCAATTCCTTTGTCAATTGTCGCTGCAACAGGGTTGTTCGATGTGATTATTTCGCTGATTATTTGATGTTCCTTATCCGCTTCTATAAATATCAGACTCGTGCCTACTTGAACAGTTTCGCCGGGTTTCACAGTAATCTTTCGGATCGTTCCCACGCAAGGTGAAGGAAGTTCAGCTGTCATTTTGTCCGTCATTATTTCGACTAGTGGTTGATCGGTAACGACCCGATCCCCAACTTTTACGAAATAATTAACAATTTCTCCTTCAGTCATACCCTCACCGATATCATGCAATTTCACTTCTAGCACATCATTCCCCCCTTAAAAATCCATTACCTTTTCGATTCCCTCAATTACTCGCTCAACTGTCGGTGAATAGTGATCTTCCAACGCAAATAGCGGGACTGGAACATCGAAACCCGTCACGCGTTCAATAGGCGCCCGCAAATAAAGAAAAGAAGTGTCATTAATAATGGAAATAATATCGTTTCCTAGCCCTCCTGTTGAATGGGCTTCATGTACAACAATTGCCCGCGTAGTTTTTTGTACTGATTCCGCAATAATCTCCCGGTCTATCGGATAAAGCGTCCTAAGGTCAATCACTTCACAACGGATCTCATTTTTCTCCATATGATCAGCGGCCTTTTCTGCTACGGCTACCATTGCTCCCCAAGCAATAATCGTAATATCAGTGCCTTCCCTCACGCGCTTTCCTTTTCCGATTTCGACAGTATATTTACCAACCGGAACTTCTTCTCGCTGCGCACGGTAACTTCTCATATTTTCCAAGACGAGTACGGGATCTGGATCTTCCATAGCTGCTATCAGTAATCCTTTCGCGTCATATGGTCCAGATGGACAAACAACTTTTAAACCCGGCATATGCGTGAAAAGTGCTTCCGTACTATCTGAATGGATATCCGGGGCTCTAATGCCAGCCCCGTAAGGCGCACGAATGACCATTGGCACAGTAAAATGACCCATCGTTCGCATTCGTATCCGAGAAACGTGGGTCATGATTTGTTCATATGCGGGATATATAAATCCAAGAAATTGTATTTCAGCAACGGGTCTAAATCCATTCACCGCAAGTCCGATCGACGTGCCAATAATGCCGGCTTCAGAAAGTGGCGTGTCGATTACACGATTGTCCCCGAAAACATCGTAAAGTCCCTCAGTCGCGCGGAAAACACCACCATTTTTACCAATATCCTCCCCCAATAGGAGCGTACGTTCATCTTCTTCCAGCATCGTTCTCATACCGTCGTTGATTGCTTGAACCATTGTCATAAGCCCAGTCGTTTGTTTCGAATAAGATGATTCTTTCAGTTCCATCGCCATTTTATCTACCTCCTTAAATGTGCGAGATATTTATCTTTTTGTTCAATTAGTTGAGCTGGCATGTTCTCAAATACATTGATAAAAAGATCTTCCACTTTTGCAGCCGGATAACCTTCCATCGCTTCCACTGCACTTTCGATTTCAAGATCCGTTTTTTCTCTTATATCCAATGTCCATTCTTCATCCCAATAGCCATAATTTTTCATGAACATTTCCAAGCGGTCAATGGGATCGACAAAATCTTTTCCCTCATCTTCAGAACGATATTTCGTTGGGTCATCAGCTGTCGTATGAGCACCCGTCCGCCAAGTAATGGCCTCTATCAAAGTGGGACCATTGCCGCTTCTAGCATGTTCAAAAGCCTTTTTAGTTTCAAAGTAAACAGCAAAACAATCATTTCCGTCAACCCTAACCCCGGGCATATCATAAGCAATAGACTTTTGCGCGATTGTTGCAGAATTCATTTGTCGCTCAATCGGGACTGAAATGGCATAGCCGTTATTTTGATTAAAAAAGACCACAGGCACTTTAAATACACTCGCAAAATTCAATCCTTCATGGAAATCGCCTTCCGAGGTTGCACCATCTCCGAAATAAGTGATTGCCCCATTCTTAGTGCCTTTCATTTTTTCTGCCCAAGCCGCGCCAACCGCATGTGGAATTTGAGTTGCTATCGGAACCGCTGGTGGAAAAATGTTTTTTCCTTCTGGCGGCACACAACCTTCCACTCGTCCATTCCAATACAAATAAGTTCTTACCATATCTGCACCGAAAGTTAATGTCGCACCGTGATCTCGATATGTCGGAAATATCCAATCACCAGATTCGAGCGCCAATGCACTTCCTACTTGTGAGGCTTCTTGTCCCTCAAAAGGCGCGTAGGTTCCAAGGCGACCTTGACGCTGTAAATTAATCGCTTTTCTATCGAATGTCCGAATTCGAACCATATGATAATAAAAATCCTTTACTAGTTTTTCATTTATCTGACTTTTATAGGATGAATCGATTAATAAACCTTCATTATCAATTATTCTTTTAATTGGATAATGTTTTTCCACGTCCAATTCCTCCTGACACTATCATTTACGGATTGCCCATTTGGGTTTCACTGAAGGCGAATAAAAACCGTTACGTATACTTCTGGATGCCATCCGCTTCTCGCACATCTTATTCGCTGATTCCATCGTGCATACCCCATCGGCTGCAGCCAGTTGATAAACTTCTAGAATTGCATCGTAAATATGTTTTGTTTTCGCTAGCACACGCTCATGATTCACACCGTAAAGTTCATCCGCTACCTGGATTAAACCACCAGAATTAATAATATAATCTGGCGCATGTAAAATTCCTTTTTCCCTAAGTTTCTTTCCATGACTTTCATGAAGTAGCTGATTGTTTGCAGATCCTGCGATTGCTTTTACTTTGAATTGATTGACCGTATTGTCATTAATCACTCCGCCAAATGCGCAAGGGACAAATACATCCGCCTCCTGCGAATAAATATCTTCACTCGCGACAATTTTTACAGTGCCTGGTGTAGAGCTTGCATATTTTTCGATTGCACGTATGCTTTCATTGTTAATATCCGTGACAAATAGATTAGCGCCAGCTTCAAGAAGTCCTGAAGCAACTTTGAACCCTACTTTCCCCAATCCTTGAACAGCGTACGATACACCGCCTAGATCATCTTTTCCAAACGAAACTTTATTCGTAGCTTTAATGCCATATAAAACGCCTTCTGCCGTCGGGATGGATGAGTCACCACCACCCCCGTACGCCTCCGGTACACCGACAACACAATTTGTCTCTTTCATTGCGTGAATAAAATCATCCATCGTCGTGCCCATATCAGTTCCTGTGTAAAATCTTCCACCGAGCGAATCCACAAACTGGCCAAATGCACGGAATAGTTCGGGACTTTTATCTGTTTTTGGATCGCCGATAATGACCGCTTTCCCTCCACCAAAATCCACATCTGCCGCCGCACATTTATAACTCATGCCTTTGGACAACCGCAGCGCATCTTCTAAAGCATCGTCAACACTTTCATATGGTTGCATCCGACACCCTCCCAATGCCGGTCCAAGCGTTGTATTGTGAATAGCAATAATCGCCCGCAAACCGGTAGACGGATCATTGCAGAATACGACTTGTTCGTGTTCTGCCATCTGGTCAAATAGATAAAACTTATTTTCCATTGCCGTTTCTTTTACAAACTTCATCTAATAATCCCCCTCAGGATTCCATCTCATAAACAAATCTGATGTCGACACAGCTTCAAACATTTTAGCAATTGTATCTATCGGCAAAATAGCTTGTTTTACTTTTCCCTTCCCGATTAATCTGTCATTGTTATAAACGTCTATTGCAGTTACAACTCCATTGGCATGCAACTCTGTTATAGTTGCTGTCAAAGTTACCTCTGAGCCGTATAAAGAAGGAGAAATATGCTTCACCTGCACAGACGCACCCATTCCTTCTTCATGACTTTCTAAATAAGGGAGAATGATTTTCCGAGAAACCCATTCCATATGGTACGTCATCGCCACTGTCGAATAGACTGGGTGTATAATTTTACCTTCAAATGCAGCAAACATGTCTCTTGTAACGATAATTTTTAACGATTCGACCATGCCGACTTCCAAACCGTTTTTCATCCTTAACTCCTCTCTAAAATATATGAATTAAAATCGCCTTCATGAAAACTTGAAATCTCTGATTCTCTTAACACATCGTATAACACATATATAACGTAATATTACCAATTCGTAATACGATAGTCAATGAATAATTAGAATACTCCATGTTTTTGGAAATGAAAATCATTTACAAAAGACATAAAAAAACTGGGTTACAATTATGTACCCAGCTCTCATCATTATTCATTTATCCGAATATCTTCTTGAAGTACTTGTTCAAAAAAACGACTTGCAGGCTGTTCAAGCAACTTATAATATTTCTCAAACAAATTTGCTGCGTCATTTCCAATCCACACTTCCGGTAAAAGTTCTTTTGGAAGACCTGGATCAAAAAATAGAAACTTACGATACTCATGTACAAGCATTGTTCGTGCAATAAAGCATTCTGCATCTGACATTAAATTTTTTTCCATCATTGTTTCATGTTCCGCAAACCTTGCACTATACGTTGAAATAAATTGTTGGTGTTTTTCAGCAATTTCCTGAAGTGGCCACCCTTTTTCAACAAGGGTTCGGTTTTCTTTCGGGCCATGGTATTCCGCCACGAAAAAGTCTACATGAGCTTGAATCCCGTATTTTTCAATTAACAAATGCACTTCTTTTTCTAGGTTATTCGGTGAAATCCAGCACCCATTCGCAATACTTCCAAACCCGCTCCAGATTAATTCTTTTCTAAGTTCGTCGCGAATCTTTCTTTTCTCTTCAGGAATCGTGTACATGAGCATGCGCCATTTTCCGTCCCACGCTTTCGGTTTCAGCCCGAAAATTCGAATAGCTGCTTCTTCGATTCTCGCTACACCGCGAGGCGTCAAAAAATAATCGCTTTTGTTTCCAACCTTTTCAGATTGAAGCCATCCCTGCTTCATTATTCTAGACACAGCTACGCGTACGGATTGTTCATTATGTCCGAACTCTTTCAATAAACGTATTAAGCTACCAATCCAAATCTTATTTCCATAATGGCGGATATAATCTCCATAAATCGTAAAAATCATCGATCGTGTATTCGTCAATTTAGTTCACTCTTTCCTATTTCCATTCAATATAAGTATAGCAGTACACTATAAATTATCATTTATTATGTGTAATCATAGACACCTTTCCCACTTTTCCTCCCCAACCTACCTGCATGAACATATTGTTCCAGAAGGGGCGCTGGGCGATACTTTTCACCAAGTTTCTCATGTAAGTATTTCAAGTTATTCAATCTGGTATCCAGCCCGACCAAGTCCGCAAGTTCAAATGGTCCCATCGGATAATTTAGTCCCAATTTAATGGCTTTATCAATTTCTTCTGCTGTTGCAAGGCCTTCTTGGAGCATGTAAAATGCTTCATTTCCAACTAACGCACTAATTCGACTTGTGATAAACCCTGGAAACTCATTAATGACAACCGTTTCTTTCCCCATTCTTTCTGCAACTTCTTTAATGATTTGTACAGTCTTTTCACTCGTTTCCAACCCTCGAATAATTTCGACAAATGGCATTTTATGTACAGGATTAAAAAAATGCATCGCGATTGTTTTTTCTGGCCGGCTAGCAAAAGAAGCGATTTCAGTCGGGCTCATGGTTGATGTATTTGTCGCAAAACAACAATGTTTAGGCGCATACTTTTCAATCATTTCAAACACCTGTTTTTTTATCGATGCATTTTCTGGAACAGCTTCAATAATAAGATCCGCCGAATCTGCTGCTTTAGCCAAATCATGTTCATAACTCAAGTATTTCCGAACGTTTTGGGCATCTTCGACTGTTAGCTTCGCATACGATATTCCTTTTTCCAACATAATAGCTATATCTTGCTTCGCATTTTTTAGTGCGACTTCATTAATATCCACCATAGTCACGGAGTACCCCGCAAGGGCCCCGACATAGGCTATACCTCTTCCCATCACTCCGGAACCGACAACAACAATGTGATTAATCATGAAGACAGCCTCCTTATCGTCTAAATGAATTCAGACAGGGAAATCTAAAATCCCTGTCTGCGATTCAATATATTATATTCCGAATGGATTTATCGGACGACTTCCAAAATACGACATAATACTCTTCGTTTCAGAATAAAGATCTAGTGTTTCTTTTGAAAGCTCTCGTCCAAAACCAGATTGTTTATAACCGCCAAATGGCGTACCTGGAAAAGCGGAAAATGGACAGTTAATCATGACGATACCTGCCTGAATTTGATTGGCTACCCGCGTCGCACGCGCACCGTTTGTTGACCAAATTGAAGAAGCGAGACCGTAATCCGAGTCATTGGCTAACTTGATGGCTTCTTTTTCGTTTGAGAATTTTGAAACGACAACAACAGGTCCAAATATTTCTTCCTGCACAACCTTCATCTCTTGCGTTACATTACCGATTACAGTCGGTGCATACCAAAAACCGTCTTCAAATCCTTCTGGTTTCAATACTTTTCCACCAGTCAGAATTTCAGCGCCTTCATCGATTGCGGATTGTACATAACCTTTAATTGTATTCAATTGTGTTTGATCGATGATTGCCCCCATATGTGTTCCTTTATCAAACGGATCGCCGATTTGAATCTTTTCGGTTTTGGCAATAAACTTTTCTATAAATTCATCATAAACGTCTTCGTGGATATACATTCGCGAACGAGCGTCGCATGATTGCCCCGTATTGTTATAGATTCCGTAAAGGGAGCCGTCGACAGCTGCATCGATATCAGCATCTTCAAACACGAGATTTGGGGATTTCCCTCCAAGTTCTAGTGTGACGCGCTTTAAAGTTGTGGAAGCTTTCCCCATAATATCTTTTCCGATTGGCGTCGAACCAGTGAAGGCAACTTTATTCACAAGCTCATGTTCTACCAAATAGTTGCCGATTTCAGAGCCGGAACCAGGAATGACGTTTACGACACCTTCTGGAACACCCGCTTCATGACAAATTTCGCCTAACACAATCGCAGTCAACGGCGTTAAGGAAGCTGGTTTCAAAACGACCGAACAACCTGCCGCAATCGCCGGAGCAATTTTCCAAGCCGCCATCATTAATGGATAGTTCCAAGGAATAATTTGCGCGCATACGCCAACAGGTTCTTTTTCCGTGTAATTATGAAATTGGCCTGGAACATTATTGACTGTTCCCCCGTGCCCGACAATAGCGCCAGCATAAAATTCGAAATCCTCAATAGCTTGGGCAATCTGTCCTTTTGCTGCGGCAAGTGACTTACCCGTATTTAATATTTCAAGTTCGACTAGTTCTTTAAAACGAGTTCCCATAATTTCTGCGATTTTATTTAACACGCGGGCCCGTCGCCCAGGTGGTGTTAGTTTCCACTTTCCGTTATCAAATGCATTTCTCGCGGCTTTAACTGCTTTTTCAGCATCTTCTTGTGAAGATTTTGCTACCTCTGCAATCACTTTGCCCGTTGCAGGATTATAAATTTTTGTTCGTTCGCCATTCACGCTATCTACTTGTTCGCCGTTAATAAAGAGCTTATAGTAATCTCGCTTTATCGGCTCTTTTTCAATGATTGTTTCTCTAGTTTTAGTCATCTATAGTACCCCCTATTGTCCTGAATACACAGGTTTTCTTTTTTCCATAAATGCGGCAACACCTTCTCGGTGATCTTTTGTCAGGCCAGCTAGGCGTTGACCTTGCGCTTCTTGTTCTAAATAGTCGTCAAAGGACATTAATGTCGTTGCTCTTAATGAACGCTTAATGATTCCAATGGCTTTTGTAGGCATTGAAGCAAGACGCGTGGCAAATTCAGACACATCTTCATGCCATGTATCCATTGGTATTTTCCGCGTCGCCAATCCGATAGCCACTGCATCTTCAGCCGAAACTTTTTCACCCAAGATAGCTAGTTCTGCCGCTTTAGCATGACCTACCAACTGTGTTAGGTAATATAGATTGCCCGAATCCGGAATGAGCCCCACGTGAATGAAAGCATTAATAAAACTAGCTTTTTCTGAAACTAAACGAAAATCGCAAGCAAGCGCTAAACTAAATCCAGCCCCAGCAGCTACTCCGTTGACAGCAGCAATGATTGGTTTTTCACAGTTGCGTAGTTGTTTAATCATCGGGCCGTAGTGGTCTCTAAGCACTTGCCCATGATCCATATTATCGTCGACTTCTGATAAATCCTGACCGGAACAAAATGCCCGTCCTTCACCTGTAATGACAAGGCAACGAACTTCATCATTAAAAGTAGCTTTTTTTACTGCATCTTTAATTTCTCGGTTCATTTGCGCTATGAATGCATTCAGCTTATCTGGTCGATTTAAATAAACCCAAGCAACTCCATCAGTTACGTCATAACGAATTGTCTCGAACATTTGGCACCCCCTTATTTCCCATGGTAATCCGGTTTTCTTTTTTCAATGAATGCATTCATGCCCTCTTTTTGATCTTCGGAACCAAACAACAAGTAAAAATTTTTCCGTTCATATTGCATGCCTTCATATAATGGATAATCCACTGCTTTATTGACAGAGTCTTTGATAAGCCTCAGTGATAGAGGCGGTTGTTTTGCAAGTTTCGCCGCGAACTTCATCGTTTCCTCCATTAATAATTCAGGCGTGACGATCTTGTTAATGATTCCATGAGCTAAAGCCATTTCCGCTGAGATGCGCTCACCTGTCCACAACCACTCCAACGCCTTTGTGCGACCAACCAATTTAGTTAATCTTTGGGTCCCTCCTGCACCCGGCATAACCCCAAGTCCTACTTCTGGAAATGCAAACTCTGTTCCACTAGCCGTGATTAATAGATCACAACTAAGCGCAAGCTCGAATCCTCCGCCAAATACAAACCCTTTTACAACACCGATAATGGGCTTTTTAATTAATGCCAATCGATCCCAATCCGCGAATTGGTTAAGAAGTTCTAAACTAATGGGATTGTCACTAGTCATTTCATCGATATCGGCCCCAGCCGAAAAGGCACGCCCTTTACCAGTCAACACAATAACGCGGACATTATTATCACGGTCATATCCTTCCATCGCCGTAACAATTTCACTGACCATTTTACGGTTCAATGAATTTAATTGCCGCGGCCGATTGAGTTCGATGACTGCCAAATTATCGACGATAGAAGTTTCAATGTACTCAAAACCACTCATTTTGCATCTTCACCAATCATTAACGTGACTAAATCACCTGCAAATCCCATTAAGTCTTTGCCTGAAGCTTTTCCTTCCGGGGAACGCAAACCAGAATTCAACGAATCCATATCGTCATAAAACATTTCACACATCAGGTAGTATTTTCCCTCTCCACCCATAGGAGACCCCGTCATTTTTGTCACTTTCATTTCACGAAGGCCCGGAATCTTTTCTGTTAACGGACCATGTACATTGAAATAATGCTCGTCAAATGCCCCTTTGTTTTCAGGGTGTTTATACAACGCGATTAATTTAGCCATTTTATCTCTCCTCACATTAGTGTAGACACGGGTTTCATTGCCTCGAAAACGTTTTTACAAGACTTGCAATAGAGAATGCTTCTGCATGCTGTAGGTCCAAAAATATTTTCCATTGTCACATAAGTCGAGCCACAATAGGCACAATCCACATGCCATGAACCATCTTCTTTGAAATGCCGTGGGGGTGGTGAAATTCCAAACTTCCGTAAATTCACATGGCCTTGCTCAGTAATACGATCCGATGTCCATGGTGGGTGAAAAACAAATTCTACTTCGACATCCACTACTTCCGATAATTCTTTCACTGCATTAACAGTATTTTTTTTAATAATTTCAAGTGCCGGACAACCTAAAAAAGTTGGTAGTAAAACAACTTTAACGTTATTTCCATCGGTCGTGACTGTTTCTACCATACCAAGATCGACGATACTTACCGAATCAATCTCAGGGTCTTTAACATGCATGAGTACCTCAATCACTCTTTCTGTTGAAATTTCAATCGAAGTTTCCAATAAAACCGCCTCATTTCATATACCGATCACCAAACAGCTACAGGATCAACCATATATACTTCCGAAAGTGTTCGAAGCGCTTGATCCAAATCCTTTGTGTGCTCTCCATTTCGACCATTTATTTTTGGAGTCGGAACTGTGGGTAAAGTCTTTTGAAGCTGGGTAAAAACGGGTTCAAGACTCATTGACCAGTTTTTCAGAAGTACCTCTTCAGATTCTATTAAATGATGACTTTCAATTAATTGTTTAGACGCACCAAATGAAAACATATCCCCGAAATCATTCATTACGAGCGTTACCGCATCGTTCATTTTCTTTTTAGCTACATCTGTCGAGCCCATTAGCTGTTTAAACCATGTTTCCCAGTGCAGTCTATGATAATAAAGTTCCATTCTAACTTTTATCGCTACTTCTGCCAGTGGCGCATGCGAACTTTTACAAAGCGAATCGACTTTCACTTTTTTCGCTTGTGTGTAAAAGTAACTTCTAACAACTGCATACGCCCAGTCATATAAAGGGGTTTCCATATATACCCCTTCGCCATTTGCACGCTCCGTTAAAACGCTGTTTCTTCTATCACTGGCAGGACGTGCGTGTGCTAAATCATCAGCATTACCCGCGCCCAATTCTTCAAGCAGTTGATAATACATCGCTGCATGCCCCATGCTGTCCTGGCTAATCGAGGAGGAAGCTACATCTTCTTCTATATGCGGGGCGAGGCCAAGCCATTCTGAACCGCGAAAAGCGTACATCAAATCATCGTCTGCGAGCTGAAACAAAAGACTCGTTAATGCATCTTTATAGTCCGCACACTTGGTGGTTTCAGCGTTACTCATTTTCTTTTCCCTCCCCATGACAGTATTTCTTTTTCGTCTAATATTTCTTGTTCGTACTTGCGCCATTTTTTTCTTAAATAACCATAACCTTTTGTCATGCGGTAATCTTTGTTATCTAAACGGCTGAGCGATAATTTTTCATCGGAATTCATTTTTCTAATGTGTTTACGATTTACAATCCAAATATCAACGACTGCTTCACGTCTCATAAAATTCTCTTGCGCCAATACGAGTGCCATATCTTCATTAGGCGCTAGTAAGCTAAATTGGTATTGGAACGGTGAACTATGTGTTCGTTTACTAAAAATTTCATACTCCTGATAAAAAGATTGCTCTTCAGCCATTTCTGATTGTCTCCTTTCTTAACTGACAGTTGCTCTCAGTGCATCGCGCACCCATGCATTATTTTCATAAGAAGTCCGACGCAAATTGAGCCTGGCCTCCGATCTAGGTCCATTATTTCGAATTATCTTCAAAAACTCGCTCCAATCAGGTTGTTGATAGGACCACAAGTTAGCTTTTTCATCAAAATGAATCGTTGAATCCGGAATCGTCAATCCAAGCGATAAAATTCGTGGAATGTATTTATCAAAAAACAATTGTCTGAATTCCTCATTTGTCTTGGTGCGTATTTTATATTTAATCGTTAAATCTTGTTTTGATGAGCCTGTCGTTTCTTTACTTGCAGGTCCAAAAAACATTAATAATGCTTCCCACCAACGATTCAAAGCTTCTTGAATCATTTCTTTTTGCTCGGCGGTTCCTTCTACTAATGCGAGAATGATAGATTCACCGTGTTGTGCATGAAACACTTCCTCAGCACAAATACGCTTCAAAGCCCTTGCGTACGGTCCATAAGAAGCTCTTAGCATATCTGTTTGTGTAATAATTGCCGCCCCGTCAACGAGCCAGCCAATAATCCCGGCATCCGCCCATGTTTTTGTTTCCATATGGAAGACATTATGAAACTTTAAATCGCCGTTAAACAAATCCTGCATTAAATCTCCGCGATTTTTACCATAGGGTGCAAGAAGATCTTCTGTTACCCGAAGTAGTAATTGACCATGCCCCATTTCATCCTGTACTTTCGCCATGATTCCTAATTTCCGATAAAGTGATGGCGCCCTAGGTACCCACTCCTTTTCCGGAAGTGCCCCCATGATTTCACTCATCCCGTGCATGGATATTAACTTGATCAACGTCAATCTATACTCATCCGGCATCCAGTCATCCGCTTCTATCTTCTCATCCGCTTCTATTCGCGCCATAAAATGCGCTAATCGTTCATCATCGGCAGTATTTAGCATACTCGTCAAACTAGATTCCCCCCTTCGATTATCGTATGCACCTAAACTAATCCGTATAACACTTTTATAACGTCAGTATATATTACAGTAATACCAATTGCAAGTTAATTCAGATAATGATTGGTTTTTTGGGGAAGTCGTTGCGGGGGTGTTTTAGTCGTTTGCGAGAATGCTTTGGTCGTTTGGGTAGCTGCTATGGTCTTTTAGACGCGTCTTTAGTCACTTCATCGCTTACTATAGTCGTTTGAACGGCGGCTATAGTCGTTTGAGCTATTTCAGCATAAAAAAACCGATACCAAGCGAATTTCATCGCTCATATCGGGTTCGTTCATTATAGTATTTAACTAGGTCTGGATATTTTTGCACTTCAGAAATTCCAGTTTCGTTTATTGTGTAAATTCCTCTGCCGACCCTGTCAAACCAACCATCATAATTTTTATATAGAATTTGATAGGTTTTTTCACCCGTCCCTATTTCACGTAATGCTTTTGCCGATAACGGACCGTGATGGATCAAACAGCATGCAATGTGAATACAATTTTCCTTATAAGAAGTCATGATTTTCAACTTATTGCTTCCACCTATATTAAAATCACCAGTTCTCCCTTTAATTTCTTCTATTAATCGATTCCGTCTTTTTTTACTTTGCTGCATGCTTTTCTTTCGATCAAATGGCGTTGGATAATGGATGATTCTTAGTTGCTCCCCATCTGTATTGGGTGAAACGATGATTAAACCAACTTCTAACCTTCTTATCAAATAACAAATATCGCGCCATTTTTGGGAACGAAAACTTAGTTTCGGCTTTGGAATAGCAACATACACTTGGTCAGACAACCGCTGCCTCTTTGTCGCTTGCATGACGAGATCCAAGTTTAATCGTAGTTTTAATTCCACAATAATAAGTTCTTCTTCCTTTACCGCAACTACATCACAATCGTTTACTTCGCCGTAAACGTCATATCCTTCTGAAGTAAAATAATCCTTAACTGGTTTATATAGATCAACTTCATATTTCATAGCAAATCAATCCTTTTTGTTTTTAGATCCGAATACAAAAAAGCTACCTAATTCCAGACTATGGAATAACGTAGCTTAATGCTTATTCTAGCTGATATTCAGATTAGGACAAAACTTTTTTACTCAATGGTCTTTTTGAATGATTTTCTATCTGAATCGAGTTTTGAGATATACACTTTGAGGTTTCTAATCGATTCCTTTGTCAATTCCAACTTGCCGTCTTTATGATGTTTCTTCCATTCTTTCACATCTTTACGATACAGTTTTTCTGAAAAACGATAAATATCAATGTCCTTTTTCAAAGCTTCTTCATAAGTCGCCATAATTTCTTTTTCAACCTCTTTTTTTATCTCATTCCGAATTATATCGGTTGTCACATTTTCTCCAATCGTACTGACGGTCGCCCCCAACTTTACTTCAACATCAAACGCCACGTCTCCTAAACTTACGATTGGTTCTATTTTAACCTTTACTTTATCAATCACCATTGTAAAATAATTATCATCATCCAACTTAAAGGTGATTTGCCCTCTATTCGTTTCATTCGACATCCATTGTATTCCTCGTGCTTCTTCTTCAGTGATGAAGCCCCGAAAAGTATTTGGCGTAACGACACCGACCCCTGATAAAACTGTTGCTTTAACTGACTCTTTTGCCGATTTCCAGTTCTCCTCTACCGAAATTAAGGGGATCATCGCTTCATGGCCTGGTTCGTCCAATCCAATCAGTAGATTTCGAATATCTACTGTCTCGACAAAAGATTCCTGCTCAAAGGAGTTCTGTGGGTCACCAAGTTTAGACAACGTAATTGCTTTATTCAGGACAGGTCTTACTAAAAGGACATCTTCGACGGGATCTTTAGTCGAATACACCCAAATATGATAGCGTGTATCTTTGAAACGAATAAAAGTATCGATTACTGGATTCAATCGCCCGTTTTTCATCACTTCTTCAGAGACAACGAGATAAGAAAAATGCCCCCAATAAACCTTTTGATCTATGGAATGGTATAATTCGTGAATTGCCTCATCCATTGTGTCACCACTGGCATGACCTACTTCTGCCTGTTGGACATCACTATTAGGCTGTTCGGTTTTCCCAATGTTAGCAAAGTTAGCGAACTGCATGTATACATCATATTTACCATCCTTATAATCAACCCCGATACCATTGATATATAGCATCCTTTCGGGTTGATTTTCATCCCAACAACCAGAAAGGACGATGGTAAGTAACATGATGACAAGTAATTTTTTATTCATTTTTCATCTTCTTTCCTTCTCGTTTTGTCCGTCGGATTTAACATATTCGGACGTTCTTTGTATTGACTAGAAGGTAAGCGGAAAAGCGTTTCTTTGATGGTTTTCCAGCTTAAATCCGCGTTAATATTCATATAAGGAACTCCGAATATGCGGATGTTCGATAAATAAAGAACTGTACAAAAAACTGAGATAAGGAATCCGAACATCCCGAAAAACGATGTTAGGAGAATGTAAAAAAGGCGTAATATGCTTACTGCTGTCAAAACTGATTGATTGACTACCGTAGATGTTGCAATCATCGAAGTTGCGATGATGACAATCATCGCTGGGCTTGTGATTCCAGCTCGAATGGCGGCGTCTCCAATGATTAGTCCGCCCACGACACCGATTGTTCCGCCAAGTGCAGTAGGAAGACGTAAACCAGCTTCTCGAAACAATTCAAACATGAATATCATGATGAGCATTTCAAGGACTGAAGGTAAGGGGAGCCCCGTATTCGATTGTACGACTGTTGCTAATAATAAATGTGGCAGTTGATCTTGATGATATGTTGTTAAGGCGAGCCAAAATGCTGGTAAGCCTATACCGATGGTCATCCCTACAATACGCAATAATCGCTCAAAGGAACCATATAGGACGGGTGTCTCATTATCCTCAGTTGTTTTTAAAAGTGTAAACAGATTCACAGGTGTAATCATGGCGTAAGCTACCCCGTCAACTAAAATAACAAAGCGTCCGATTGCAAGTGATTGAACCGCATGATCAGCTCGTCCAGTGTAATCAGTTCTTGGGAAAAGCTTTGCACTTTTGTTCACGCTTTCCATCAGCAAATCGCCGCTAACAACGACATCAGTATCGATACTGTTTAACTGTTTCTGAATACTAGCCAAAGTTTTTTTACTTGCAATATCGTCAAAATAAAGAAGAGCAACTGTCGTTTGGGATCGTCTTCCAATTTGAAATTTCTCTACGCAAAATGAGTTCGTCGGGATTCGCTTTCTGATTAAAGCGATATTGATGGAAATATCTTCGATAAAATTATCTCTGGGCCCTCTGACGGGTGCGTTTAAATTTGTATCTTCAGGATTTCGATTCGGTTTTTTTACAATATCACTTGAAATAAGAAGGCCGTCATCTTCAAAGTATATAAGCACATTTCCAGTGTACACCAAAGAACCGATGTCTTTTTTTTCTTCTATCTTTTTCAAACTTGGAATGTGTAATTGTGCGTTGACCACATTTTCTATAGGTTCTTCTTTCAAGTTTCCGATGAATTGTTGAACGCGTGGGACGATGACTTCGTTCAATTGCTGCTGATTAATCATCGCATCGCATGTAATGAAAACGACATGATATTGATTAAACGTATACGATTGAAACTGGACATCCGCGGACTTTCGAAACAGTTTTCTCAAGGAATTGATATCGATTTTATTGTCGGTCGGTTCCACACGGATTCACCATTTTCTGTATAGATTTTATGTGCCAACCTTCTCCACTGATTTCTTTGAAAAGAATGCAACGATGACTAAAAAGAGCGATATTAAAAACAGGAAGCTAAAGGTGATGATTAATAAAGGATCACCTTTAATCATTAAAAATACACGGTCACTCATAAGAGCCAACGGTAAACATATTAAGAAAAAAACGGGAGCGAGTATTTTCCAAATGCGCTTTTTCTTTCCTGTCATTTTCAATAAGTCTGCGACAATGAACAAAATTAGCCCGACTCTTATAAATGCCCCTGTTAACCATTGATAAATCGATAAGAAGTCAAAGTGGTCTATATACCTTCCAATCGTTCCAATCCCCCATTCTTCGTAGGCGGGATACCGTAGTTTCGCAGCTTCGATGGGACCGAACTCTGTAATGGCACCAATCGTAGGTCCCATAGTCAACCCCATTAAAATGAATAACATAACGACAAAATGATACCAACGAATGCGGTCTTTTACTTTATGTTGAATGAATAGAAACAACAGAAGCTCGACAAATCCGGATGCTGGATAGACTGCTGTTTTAAGAATTGGTTGAATGCCATGTTCCAAAAAAGGTTGGAGTAACTCGTAATTTTTAACGCGCAAGTTTGTAAACGCAATAAAAAAACCAAAAATGACGACCCAAAAGAGAACGAGTACGTTAACCATCGCTATCGTTTGTATGTTTGTAGTGACTAGATGGATGCAAAGAACTGTGAAAATAATTAACATAGGAAGCATAGGCGTCGTAGGTAAAAAGGTTGCGATAATCCACTGTAATGTCTCTGCCATTGTAAATGCCGCTAGTATTAGTAAAAATATAACTGTCATGTAAAGGAATATATTAGTAACAACTTTTCCGACTTTCATTTTCAACCAATCTATAATGGGCTGTTGGTTTGATTTCGTGTGGATGTAAAGTAGTAAGAATATCCAAGGTAATATCGCAAATGCAGACAACAAAATAGATATCCATGCATCTCTACCTGCCCCAGTTAACAATGATGGAATGATGGTCACATGATTTTTCAAACCAATCATTGTCATCGACAAGAAAATTACATGTAAAATACTAATCGATCCGCTCTTATTCATACAAAGACCCTCTAACGTTTTTGTATAACTTAGTGTGGACAATAAAAGGTGAGATTATAAGTGCTATTATAAAAGTGACTTGTAAGCAGATTTTAATAGTCTGCACGATATTTTTCTTTTTCATCACTCCTTATCCCCTAGTCCTTTTTTTCACTGTCCGCGTATTTCACAAAAATCAATTTACTTTTTATAAAACTTACAAACCCCCCTCACTGTGAACAATCTATGACTTCAATACACTTTGTGATTAATATCACATTCTCTAATATGTTTTATTCCTATACTAAAGATAGTAAAAGAGTCCTAAAACAAAAAGGAGGCAAGGAAAATGAAAAAAGTATTAGCAGTTGGGTTGTCGGGGATTGTAGTCGCGGTGTTGTTAGCAGGCTGTGGAGATGCTTCAGTTGATATTAGTAAAGAAAATTCAAGTGTAGCTGCAACAACAGGAACTGAAGAAGCCGTTGAAGTATTTGGACCACACAAAGATTTAAATCAAGAACCTGTTCCATTAAAAGTTGAGCGTGTTGGTGAACATGAAGTGAATGTTGAAATGACTGCTCAAATTACGGACATTGAAATTGCTAAAGGGAAAATGTATAAAGCATGGACGTTTAACGGTGAAGCACCTGGCCCATTAGTAGTTGTAAATCAAGGAGACACAATAAACTTCAAATTAGTAAATATCGACCCAGCAATTCCACATAGTATCGATTTGCACGCAGTTCACACTGCACCGTCTAAAAACTTTGCTGATATTATGCCAAATGAAGATGGAACGTTTACGTATCCAGCGAACTTTCCCGGCGTATTCATGTACCACTGTGGCACAGATCCAATCCTTTCCCATATCGCAAACGGTATGCACGGTGTCATTATTGTAAAACCAACAGATGGTTATCCAACAGACAACCTAGTTGATCGGGAATTTGTAATGATTCAAAACGAATGGTACAAATACAATGACCACGATGCTTTTCTAAATTCTGAACCAGAACATGTTGTTCTATCAACTAAAGCTTTGAAAGACGGAGACCGCAACACAAACGGGGATACATTTAGCTTAAAAGACGAGCCTTTAGAAGCTAAAGTTGGAGAAAGAATTCGGTTGTATTTAAATAATATGGGACCCAACGAAGTGAGCTCATTCCATGTTGTCGGAACAATTATGGAAGATGTCTATGTAGATGGCAATCCAGCCAATGTCTTAAAAGGAATGCAGACAATCATGTTACCAGCTAGCGGCGGTGCTGTAGTAGAATTCGTAGTGACTGAAGAAGGAAATTACCCAATCCTAACACACCAATTCAAACACGCAGACAAAGGTGCAATCGCCATATTAAAAGTCACAGCTGAATAAGAATCTACCAAAAGGGCTAGCCTCAGGGGGAGGAAAGCCCTTTAACTATTTAGTCATCCTTAACTTCTTTGTGTCAAACCCCTTAAATTTAACATCTAACTGTAGACTTTTATAGTCGTTAATCTCAAAAGCCTCAGATGCTTTCTTGATCATATCTTCATCGTCCATTTCAGGATCAAGTTCAAGCTCCTCAAATATTTTATCTAGTTTCTCCATTGCAGCATTGCCATGCAAATAAAAATCATCTATTTTATTCTCATACATGGCTTCAGTTTTATCTTTTTTCTCATCATACGTGACTTTCAGTGCTTCTTTCATTTCATTCGTATCGGCAACTACATTCAAAAATGTAAAACCATACTTGCTTCCCAAAGAATCCTTGTCTTTCTCATCTTCACCTTCCGTGACGATATTACGGTTACTACAAGCTGCTAGGACAAAAATTGCACAACATAATACAATAAAGATTCCTTTAAATCTCTTTTTCAACGCACTCATCCCTTCTCAATCATATACCTCATTAATCTAACCGCCCAAGGGATTTGTTATACAAAAATTAAAAAGGGAACATCCCCACTAAAGGCGATGCTCTCCTAATTCGTCACACAAGTTCTTTAAGTTTATCCGTATATATTGCATGCCAATGTTTCCATTCGTCTTCTCTTTGGATTGGCTCCCCGTCCAGCAAAGTGATAATAACGTCTAAACAGACATGCCAACCCGCGAGATCTTTTTTAGTTTGCGCGGTTATTGTCTTCACTTTTTCCAATAATATTAAAGCACATCCTCCGTTTTGGGGATGTAGTTCAAAGCGAATAACATCCCCGAACCAGTCAAACTCCAACACAGAATTTGGTTCATACACCATGATTTCAAGTTTTTCATCCATAAAATCCGGAATATAAAACGTCATAAAACCGCCTTGCCGAAGGTCTCCTGCTCGGAGTTCATTAAACCATTTTTCTAGCTTGTTATTATCCGTGAGCATTGCCCAAACAGCTTCCACTGAATGATTCAAATTTCGTTCCCATTTTACTAAATAACCATTATCAACTTTATTAATATCTGCAATCATCATAGAATCCCCTTTCATTTTTCATTATAAAGCCACTTCTAACACAATCGGACAATGATCACTTCCGAGAACTTCCGCATGGATTTCAGCACTTTTCAGTAAAGGTTGCAGACGATTCGATGCAATAAAATAATCAATCCGCCAGCCAATATTCCGTTCTCTAACCTTGCTCATATAAGACCACCAAGTATACGCGCCTTCTTGTTCGGGATGAAAATATCGGTATGTATCTGTGAATCCTTCAGCCAATAATTGCGTCATTTTTCCACGTTCTTCAACAGTAAATCCAGAATTTCCGATATTCGATTTAACGTTTCGAATATCAATCTCTTCGTGTGCGACATTCAAATCTCCGCATAAAATGACCGGTTTATCTTTGTCTAACATCGTTAAATAATCACGCATCTTCTCTTCCCATTCCAGTCGAAATGGCAATCTTGCTAAACTACGTTGAGCATTTGGGGCATAAACATTCACTAAGTAAAAATCAGAAAACTCTAAGGTCAAAATACGACCTTCCTCTTCTACATTTAAATCGCCTATCCCATATCTAACAGATAACGGTTCAACTTTTGTAAAAACAGCCGTACCGGAATACCCTTTTTTAAGCGCGTAATTCCAATACTGAAAATAACCTTCTAGCTGCAAATCAATTTGCCCTTCTTGCAACTTAATCTCCTGGATAGAAAAGATATCAGCGTCTACTTCTTCAAAATACTCTAAAAACCCTTTTCGTACACAAGCTCTTAATCCATTAACATTCCATGATACTAACTTCATATTTATATGACTCCCTTATACATAGCTATTTCAAAATATGAATCTAGCATACCAAATAGGAGGAAAGATAGTTACCTTCTCCCCTCCTTCCAGCATCATATTTTCCCGTCCAATTCCTTTTCACAGCCAGAATATCCCGATTAAGACGATGGCGCCTAATATGAATTTCCCTATTTGTCCAAATTGTGCTGGGGAAATTATCGGTCTTGGCACTAAAAACTCCAATTCCTGCATCTCTTTTTCCATTTGATCCATTCGGGTTTTCAATGCGACTATCTCCTTTTCTAGAGATTGTTCACGGTTATTTGGTTCATTCATTCGAAATCCTCCTCGTCAAAATGCTATGACTAACTATACGAATAATTGACGATATAGTTTCAAAAAATCATTAAGGCCCTACTTCGTACCCCTCAATCCCTACTAATAATGTCTTTAACATGATCAGTTTGAATTTAGTTCATTATACCAATTTACATTGCAGCATGTCCCATCAATGACCGATACATGCGTGTCACGTTGTGTCACGTTGTATCATCTTACTCCCATATCCTCTTTACATCTGTTAGTACACCATCAACAAATATCAACTTATAGATATCAGGTTTTGACGTACTTGCCCAAAAATCATATCCATAATTCCCATTAAAATAATTCATTATTGCCGTCATTATATTCCCGTGCGTACCAATAACAATACTCTTCCCTTCAAAATCTTTTAATAACAGTTTAATAATGGGTACAGCACGCTGCTGTGCTTGTCTAGTTGTTTCGCCACCCGGTAAACAATAGTCTTTATCCTCGAAAGACTTTTTTATCGCTGGTTCAACTTCTTCCCATGGCAACTTATAATTACCTTTGATTATCCTTTCTTTTAATTCCTCATACAACTCGATTTCTAGGTTTCGTGTCGTAGCTATTGGCTCGATTGTTTGAATTGATCTTGCAAAAGGGCTTGAAACAATTACATCGATTTTTTCACTAAGCATAAGTTTAGCTACTTTTTCAGCATCAAGTTCACCATCTTTTGATAGTTTCCGAGTTCTTTCTTCACCGTGAATGAAAGGTGATTCAGCATGTCGAATCATATAAATATTTGTAGTAATTGATTCCCCCAATATAACTCTCTCCTATTACCAATTACAATCCTAAGTTTTTGGCGATAATGACTTTCATTATTTCATTCGTGCCGGCATATATCGAAGCCACTGGGATATCCCTGTAACGTCTTGCAATCTTATACTCTTCCATATAGCCATAGCCACCATACAATTGCATGCATTCAACCGAAATATCCCGTGCAGTTTCAGTAAGCCAATATTTAGCCATCGAAACCTTGGTGACAACATCTTTTCCAGCAATATGATCTTCGATTAGCGACTCTAAGAATGATTTACCAAGCTCTACTTTTGTCGCCATTTCAGCAATCTTGAATTGTGTATTTTGGAATGAAGATACTGGTTTTCCAAATGCTTTCCGCGATGTAACATAATCGATTGTCATTTCCAGCATATCTTCAGATGCAATTTGAGCACCGATTGCGACAACAAGTCGTTCTTGCTGAAGTTTTTCCATTAGGTAGGAGAATCCTTTCCCCTCTTCACCAAGCAGATTAGCTACAGGGACTCGAGCATCCTCAAAGAATAGTTCAGCAGTATCTTGCGCATGGAGCCCGACTTTATCTAGTTTACGACCTTTTGTGAATCCAGGTGTTCCTTCCTCTACAACAAGCAAGCTAATTCCACGATGTTTCGGCTCCGCTTTTGGATCCGTTTTTACAACAACGAGAAAAAGATTGCCGTTAATCCCATTCGTAATAAAAGTCTTTTGACCATTAACAATATAATGATCCCCATCTCGGATTGCTGTCGTTTGAACATTCGCTAAATCAGAACCTGTACCCGGTTCTGTCATTGCAATCCCGGTAATAACATCAGCCGTAATACATCCAGGTAACCAACGTTTCTTCTGTTCGTCTGATCCAAACGATTCTATATAAGGCACAACGATATCATTATGCAAGCCGACACCGACTAGGCTTGTTCCTACCCGTTCTAACTCTTCATTTATTATGACGCCAAAACTAAAATCTAGGCCGAGTCCACCGTATTCCTCATCTACTTGTGGACAAAGAAAACCCATTTCACCAAGTTTTCTCCAGAATGAAATTGGAATCATTCGTTCTTTCTCCCAATTGTCATAGTACGGTTGCGCCTCTTTTTCTAGAAACTTTCGAAGTGAATCCCTAAACATACTGTGCTCATCTGTTTCAAACCGATATTTACCCATTAAAACCCCTCCTAAAAAGTGTGCAATTACAGGAATGATTGGCTATTCATTCATTAATTATAAACTCAACAAACATAATTCAAGATTACGCCAACTGTGAAGGTTCTGTCAATTATAATTGGAAAATAACGCCACTTCAATAACTGAAATGGCGTTATAAATGTCAGTATTGGAACTGCACCTCTACTGTAGCTTTTATATTTATTTTCCCAGGTTCGATTGGCGTGGTAGCGCTCAATTCATTTGCTGCAAAGCTTCGAAACAAAATGGGTTCTTCTCTCATTGTCTCTACAATTTTAACCGGATGGGGATTAAGTTTCAGGTGAATTGTATTGGCGATAGTTTGCGCTTTTGCCAATGCATTCTTCAATGCTAGACTTAAAGCTTCTTGGTAAGGAATTTGCTCATTTTCAACGGAAAATCTAATATTCGATACCTGATTCACACCATTCCGAACAGCTGTATCAATTATCATCCCCGCTTGTTCAATGTTATTTATTTTCACATCGATGGCATTGATTACTTCATACCCTCTAAAAACTTGACGACCTTCAACATAGTCATATTGCGGGGATATATTATAGGATACAGTTTGTATGTTTTCTCTGGCAATGCCTAATTCAAGAAGCGAATCAATAACTAGATCCATCAACTCAGCGTTTTCCTGTTGCGCTTGACTCAATTGTTTACTTTCCGTTCTTACTTCCAATTGAATTTGAACGATATCAGGTGCAATTGAAAAACTTCCGATTCCAGTAACCGTCATCACTCGCTTTTCATGGCAAGTTAGTTGGCCTGTATTTGGGTTATACATTTATTCCCGCCTTCCAGTTGTACTTCAATATAGTATGCTGACTGTCCGGAAAAAATATTTTAATAGCCTTTATTAATCAATTGCTCTGCCATTTTTATTTTATTATCGTAAAGCTTTTGAGCTAAGATTTCTTTCGCTTCCATAGCAGCATCTAAATAATCGACATCATTAACAGTGGCCACGATGGAAAATTTATACCCGAAAGGGCTTGTATCAATGGAATGCAACCCATATATTTTATACAATTCCACGAATTCACCTGTAAGTTTATCCACTAATAATTTGTCTAACTGCTTCTCATTGAGTTCATCACACACTTCTTGCAAGAGCACTTTGACGACACTAGGATCTTGGTTAAACGAAACAATTATGCTTTCAAAAATACGTCTCTTTTCAACTGAGCCATTGACCATTTTTAGAATCTCACCATTGGAAATCGTCAATAGCTTCCCGTTAATTAATCGTATCTTCACAATTCTGAACCCTAATTCTTCAACTGTCCCGCCATCTGGTTCTCCGTTCACGTGAATAAAATCTCCACGTTTAATCGTACCTTCAAAAATAATAAAAATCCCACTGATTAAATCATTGATTAATTTTTGTGCTCCAAACCCAATAACAGCGGCAATAATTCCCCCAGCCAACACGACTTCCTTTAACCCGCCAACGAACGGTTTAATCGCCGCTATCAGGATAATGATGGCGAATATGTACGTAGACGTATTTTTGACGACACTTTCAATCGTTTCTTTTTTCTTCTCTTCTAAAAGAGTTGTGCGTTTGAATATTTGCCGCAGAATCTTCCTGAAAGCTACAATAATAAGATAGGTAATAACAATGGTTAATGCTAGTGAAATGAAATATGACTTCACACCTGAAAAATCAACCTCAAAAAAATGTTGGACCGAATCAAAAAACTTACTCATCAAAAACAAAACCCTTTTCTATTAATAATAATTTATAATACCATGAATGATTGCGTTTGATAAAGCCACTACTAATTTCTTCTTGTCTCAGCCACTTATGTTACTTTATTCATTCGAATAATTTTCACATAACTGCCTCCTTTCAAATTTTCATTCTTCACGAATCCTTTACATCAATTAATGTAAACCTTTCGCAAACGAGGAGCATATCATCGCTAAATTCAAGTCCAACTGTTTGTAATTCACTTGTAAAGAATTCCTCATGAGCTGATTTCCATGCTTCATAAGGACCTTCGCCCTCAGCAACCGCAAATTCTTCTGTCACTTCATTCATTGGTACAATTGATACTTCAACAATTTTGATCATCGCGACCGGCTGTTCCTTACTGTTTAAGACTATGCTGTATTCGCCAACCATAGGCAATGGCTCATTTTCTATTTCATAAAAAACATGGCCCGAGCATGTTGCAGTTTTCTTTCCCTCAATTACAAGTTGTGCAAGTTCATCTGGTGAAACTCCAAACATCCATGCGCTAAAATGAACTGGTTTCTCCCCGTCCTGCCAATATTCATCCCAATAGCTTTTTGCTGCTTCATTCATGATCAACAATCTCCTTTTTAGCGGTAAATGATTCCATTACTTCAATTTTCGACATAAATGCAGACCATGTCTCTGAAGCTTCATAAGTTAAGGACTCCACAATATGCATAGAGAAGGGACAGGTTGAGTCTATTTCTTTTTCGATTGTTTTGATGCCCGACCTAACAGCATCTTTAAGCTGCTTGGATATGAGTAAATCTAACAAATTCATTTCCGTACGATCCTGTGTACCTATCCAACCTATTTCCCAATTACGAGCATCTACTGGATACATGAAACTATAGGCAATGACTTTGTTTTCGTTTATCACAACATAGCTATTGTCCTCTTTCATATCTTCCATGATGATGCCTTCCCAACTAGCAATTGGAAAATCACCAACAGGATTATCTAAATGGGTTTCTGTATAGGTTCTTTTACATAATTCAAATAGACTAGTCATCAGGATAGGCTCATTACTAATTTCTGAAATCGCTTTAACCTTACGGCCATTCGTTAGTACCTCACATTTTCGCGGTCTAATCAGAATCACTTCCGTTTTTCTAATAAGCCGCATTCCCTTATTTAACAAGACTTCATCCAAACCTTCAAATCGGTTATCAATCAAGAAAAATAACGGTTGAACAATTTGTTCTTTTAACTTATCAATCATTAAGTGAAGCGAACCGTTGTTAACTCGGTTGAAATCGTAAGCAAGTCGGACGTATACACAATGTGGATGCCAAGTTGATTGATGCGTAGTAGCCACTACGACCACCCCACTTTCATCATCGATGGCATATACGCCAGTATTCATCTTGCTGTTCATACTTGATATAAAATTTCGTTCCAAATCCCTATGTTTCGAAAATACCTTTTGAACGAATTGCTTTAATTGGTCGTTACTTTTTCTAATTTGTTTTTGTGTAATTACGCTCATGTCAAACCCCTTCAGTTTTCCTTGATAAATTTATCAATTACGCCTGCAATCAACTTTGATTCCCACGCATGGACATAATGTCCAACATCTAATAACATATACCGACCTCGTTCAAGTTGACCGACATAGTCTGTAAGTAGTTCTTGCCAATTTGATAACGATACAAAAAAAAGATCTTAACAATTCTTTTCAACCTTTTCATTTATCCCATCCTTCCCGAATATCCCACTTCTAGATAAATCATCCCAACCAAATGCTATTTCGCTAAATTCCTGACCATCAATTTCAATTTCAGTCGTATCTATTTTCTTTCCGCCTAGATTTTCATAAAAAAGACATGCAGGATTTTCTTCTAATGCCCAAATGAGCATTGAGTTCAGCTTATGATCTTTCAAATCGTCCACGACTGACTTGAAAAGCTTTTGCCCAAGCCCTTTTCCTTGCTGTCTTTCCAATAGATATATGGCATACAACTCCCCTTTATATGCCTCATACTTTCCTGTACACTCTTTTCCACCAGTCGCAAATCCAACAATTAGGCCGTTCTCATCTTCCGCTATGTACACATGATTTGTTTCAATTCCGTGTTTCCAGATTTGCTCACGGCTCTCGTAGGTAAGATTATTTAAATATGTATCGGGTACAATTCCTTTATATGTCGTTCGCCAACTATCTACATGGACTTTTGCGATTCCTGGGATATCTTTACTATCAGCTTTACGAATAATCATTTCAGTCATTCCTTTCCCGTCGAAGTATGAGCGCTTATTTCGAATTGGGGCGTAGTCACATACAAACGCCCCACTTTCTTTATAAAAATCCTTTACAACGAAATCATATGCGTCGTCTCTGATGTGGAATCATCTAACTTAAAACCATTGGCCAGGTAAAAAGCATCTGCCTTTGAAGATTCAGTTCGGACAGTCATTTCACGAAACGTATCACGTGAATGACGGACAATTTCTTCTAATAGTATAGAACCCACACCTTGCCGCCTTGCATCCGCTGCTACATAAAATCTTTGTAATCGTGCAACATCTTTATCATCAGAAAAAGGTGATTGATTCACCCCACCAATCGCAACAACTTCTCCCGAATCATTCTGAATAAAAAACAAAGCCTCTCCAGGTTTATCAAACGTATTACTGCTATCCTGATAATCATTGACTAGACGAGTTAAAAACCGATACCCTTCTTGTTCGCTTTCCTGCACCAATCGCGATATATCTATCAGATTAATATCTTCCACTTGTTCCACTTTAAATTCCATCTTTTCTTCACCCCCTATATTTAATTTCCATTGTATAGTTATGTTCAATGTATGCTTCGGAATAACCTTCATTCTTAACCAAATAAAAAAATGATCCGCATACGTCAAATACGCAGCGAATCATTTTTGGGGTATCAATTTTGGATGCATTAACTAACATCACCCGTTCTAATATTGACGAAAGTGATTAAAGTTAACTAATCAAATATTTGCAGAACTTTTTGTCAACAACTAATACTGGAAAGCTTGTATGCAACTGTTCAATTTTTATACTTTCAAATCCATTTTTTTCATAAAATCTGTGAGCAGCAACAAATTGTGGGGTTGTTCCCAGATATACTGCATTTACCGATTTTTCTTTTGCCCATCTTAAAGCATTATCCAGCAAGCGGCTTGCAGTTTGATATTTTGGACCTCTATATTCCTTCTTCACAAACATTTTTCTTAATGCCGATTCTTGATTTCCTATATCCAACAGACTAATTGTACCAATTACTGTATTGTCTAGAATTGCTACCCAGAAGTTTCCATTACCCGTCTTATAAAAATCTTCAATCGTTAGTAAGTCAGGTTGATCATCTTTTGTTATGGCAACATTGTACTCTTTTTGCTGAATATCAAGTATCAAATCTATTACTTCATCTTGATATTTAATTGAATACTCTTCCAACACGAGGTGACTACTCACAACTCACACTTCCTTTTATAATAGCTGATTATTTATTCGAACACAGCGTTGATTTACGTGTTCTAATTTACAAACTTTTCTTGGATTAATTTCATAAATAATAACTAAAAGCTTGATACCCATAGTAAAACGATAGTAGCGCTAAAATACTAAACACAAGACCTTCAATCTTGCTCCCAGTTCTTGTTGTCAATGGAAAACGCACTGTCATGCTCAACGGAAAAAATAATTTAATCCCGTTTTTCGTAGCCATATCCAATACATAATGGCTTACCATGCCCGCCAGAACTCCAGCTATTACTGCATCGCTTGGAACAAATGAGTTTAGTAACCACGCGATAATAACTAGAAATAGTATGCTATGCGTAAATGTACGATGCCCAAATAGTGCATTTATGATTTTCGATAAAATCGGTAATTTCTTTCCGATTTTGCTGCCTCCGTGGCAAATATCTGGAAGCAGTGCGCCTATGATTCCTGCCCCAACCATAATAAGTGGATCATGATTTGTAAATTGTGCATAAGCAAGACTTGCTGCAATCCCGCCTATGATATGTGTCTTTCCTGTCATGCTTATTCTCCTTTTATAGTAAAAATCTGTTCTTACTTAGTATAAACGAAATGGATAATAATAGCATTGCAAGGGCGGGGTAAATGAAACCACACGCTATTTATAGTAAAATGTTTCATAACTCATGTGAGGTGAAAATTTTATGGTCCAGCAAGTATTTTTGAACGATGTATCCTTTTCCATCACTGATTTTCATGAAGAATGGGTTAACGATAAAGTCACAGGCAAGAAATTTCGGAAAATCAGTTTTAATTTCAAGGTAACAAGCGAAGAGTATCATGATATCACTACACTGCTCTATCAGATGAACTTCCATGTCAAGGTTCCTGAAAAAGAACTTGAATTTCCTGCAACCATTCATTCCTACTCAACTTCCATCACGAATCTATACAAAGAAAATCAAGTAGGTGATTTCAAACTAGATCTAATAGAACGGTTGTAATTTCGCTTGTTAAGACGCTTGTTTAGTTTACCTATCTTGAATTTGGTACACTATTACTGGTGAATTATTTAAGACGAAGGAGAATAAAGCATGCAAAACTTAAAAGGTAAAACAGCTTTAATAACTGGAGCCGGAAGAGGTATCGGGCGAGCAACAGCAATCGCTTTCGCGAAAGAAGGCATCAACCTTGGACTTGTTGGTCGAACACCCGCTAACTTGGAGAATGTTGTTAAAGAACTTGAAGAATACGATGTTCAGGTGACAATGGCGACTGCTGATGTATCGGATAACGAGTCTGTCATCGCAGCTGTCGATCACATAAAATCTGAACTTGGCTCAATCGATATTTTAATTAATAATGCGGGAATCGGGAAGTTCGCTAAGTTTCTTGAACAATCCCCCGAGGATTTCAAAAATATGATTGATATAAACTTGATGGGCACCTATTACGTTACCAGAGCTGTGCTTCCTGGCATGATTGAACAAAGCTCAGGTGATATTATTAATATTTCATCGACTGCTGGCGAAAGAGGCGGCGCGGTAACTAGCGCGTACAGTGCATCGAAATTTGGACTGCTAGGTCTTACGGAATCTCTTATGCAAGAGGTTCGAAAGCATAATATTCGTGTAACTGCATTGACACCAAGTACGGTTGCTACCGACTTAGCATTTGCTGAAAATCTGACTGACGGAAATCCAGAAAACGTTATGCAACCAGAGGATCTTGCTGAATTGATGGTTGCTCAGTTAAAACTGCACCCACGAGTCTTCATTAAATCTGCTGGATTATGGTCAACAAACCCATAATATTTCACAAAAAAACGCCTTCTAGAAAAATCTAGAAGGCGTTTTTGTGTTTAGTTTTTCGCTCACCTATTAATAATAAGGTGAAATCAAAATATAAACTAGCACACCCGTTAAACTCACATATAACCAAATCGGCATTGTCCAACGCGCGATTTTTCGGTGGCGTTCATTTTCCATATTCCATGCACGTGCAACACTTGTTAGCGCTAAAGGAACAATTGCTGCTGCAAGGATAATATGCGTGATTAATATGAAGTAATAAAATCCTGCGATAAATCCTTCTCCGCCAAAAGGTGTTGATGGCGACAGATAATGAAACATAACATATGAAATCAAGAATAGAAACGTTGTCACGAATGCCGCATAGATAAAACGACGATGCACAGTTACATTTTTCTTTAAAATTGCGATCAGTGCGCCAACTAAAAATAAGAATGTAAAGGTATTAAATATCGCATTCATGAGCGGCAGAATTGTAACATCAAACGCATCAAAATCCTCAGCCCCCGGCATTCCCGATAAAACTCCGATAGCTCCAATTAATATGATTGATAGTGTAATAATTAACGGTCTATAATTACGTTTTTTATTCATAAATACTTTCACTCCACTCTCTCTAATCCTATTAAGAAATTTTATCACAAATGGTTAGTTCCTGCCGTTTTATAAAGAAAGTTCGAAAAGCTGTCAATTCTTTTACCTACACGACTTGAATAGATTAAGAATAAACAATGACTGATATACACAGCATAAGTAAACGAAGTAACTATAAAAAGAAAGGAGTAACGCTGTGGATGCTAGTCCCAAAGTTCCTACACGAATAAACTTTCAATATGTTGTACTATCGCTAATATTATTAGCCTTCTTAGATTCTTTATTCACCGATATCGGTATTCGCCAGAATCATATTCAGGAAGCAAATCCAATTATGAAGGGTCTCTATGATAAAAGCGTAATTGGTTTTTACGCATTTAAAATCAGTCTTCCACTATTTCTTCTATCTTTTCTATCCAAGATACAAACCAAAAAGTATTTAAAAGTATTACTTAGTTTTACCGTTCTCCTTTATATTTTCGTGATTTGCCTCCATCTTTTCTGGATTTCATTGGCAATTAATACTTAAACAATATTGCGTATTGAATATGTAATTTGGGGAATAAATACGGAAATAACAGCCGGAGGATATTATGAAAAAAACAATCCTACTTTCCGTATTATATATTGGTCTTGTCGTTCTTTCCCTTGAATTTATTACGAAACCGTCTCCCGTGAATGAACTACAACGACCCACTATGGTGACAACACATAATGAAAGTCCGAATTTGTTAGATGAAATTCGAACCTATGCCAACAAGAATAATGCCGAACCCATCGATGCAAAACTTGATCGAATTTGGAAAGCAATTCCCGGCTATAATGGATTAACGATTGATGTACAAGAAAGCTATCTGGCAATGTGGGAGAGCAGCACGTTTGATGCTAAAAAACTTGTATTTAAAGAAGTTTCTCCAAAAATTCATTTAACAGATTTGCCACCTTCCCCGATTTATAGAGGCAATCCAGAAAAACCAATGGTGACATTACTGATCAATGTTGCTTGGGGGAACGAATTCATTCCGCAAATATTAAAGACATTGGACGAACATAAGGTGAAAGCAACATTTTTTTTCGATGGCAGCTGGGTGAAAAAGAACCCTGACTTGGCAAAACAAATCTTTAATGAAAATCATGAAATCGGCAACCACGCCTATAGCCATCCCGACCTTAAACATAAATCGCCAAAGGAAACTGAGAACGAGTTAAAAAAGACCAATGATGTAATTGAAGAAACGCTAGGCGTTAAGCCTATATGGTTCGCTCCTCCAAGCGGCAGTTTCAAACAAGAAACAATTACAGTAGCCCGCAATCTGGGTATGATGACAATTCTTTGGACGGCCGATACGGTTGATTGGAGGAATCCTTCGACTGCTGAAATGGTTAAGCGCGTCACTTCCCAGGTCGAAAATGGGACGATGATTTTAATGCATCCGACAAGACCTACGGCAGAAGGTTTGGACAGCATGATTCGGGACATTCAAGAAAAAGGTTATGTCCTCGGAACAGTTTCTGAATTAATGAGTGAGGAACGAATTACGCCCCAATAACAGATAAAACCCTAGAAGCTGAAAACTGCAGTTTCTAGGGTATTTTTTATGAATAGGCCTATTAATTTCTAAGGTTTAGTTAAAGCCTCTTTTAACACTTCTGCCAATTCAAGCATTCCAAATTTCCCCGCAACTTTTTCAGCATCGGCATTATAATTTGTATTTGTATTCACATCATAAGTGAATATTTCCCCTTCATCATTACGAATAAATTCGATGCCAGCTACTTTAATATTATTATCCATTAGAAATCGCTCGTACTTTTCAATGATCGGGTCGTTAAAATCTTCTATGATCTCAAATTTCGGCTGCGCTTCTTCCTGATTTGATTCCCCAGTTGGGCAAAATATGTCATCAATTTGACAGGCATCCGCGGGACAAAGTTCAAATCCTTCGGAGGTATCGACTTTCACCGCATACAAGAATTTACCGTCGATGAATTCGCACCGAGTAATAAATGGCTGAGGCGCTTGGATATATTGCTGAATCAATGTAATGCCGTCAACGGGTTCTTCAAAAGACGTACCGTCGACATACTCACGCAGCGCTTCCGAAGAATGAAACAATCGGACGCCAAGTCCTTTTCCGGCCCGGTTATGCTTTGTTATAAAGGACCCTTCTCCAAGTTCCACAGCAGCTTGGAAAATATTCTCCTTCCCAACTGTCGCAATCGTTTTTGGTGTCTGAATCCCAGCCGCGTTGAGCGCTGTGTATTGAAGGACTTTACTTAACTCAAGTCGCAATGCATTGCTCCCATTAAAGATTACCCGGTTATGATGTTCCAGCCAAGCTAATGTCGCAGAAGCAAGTTCTGGTGCAAATCGATGCCCACGCGTATGTGATGATGCGCTCATCCGGTTATAAAAAATCCCCTCAGGAGGTTCTTCCGTCAAATTGACAATGCCCTGATCAAGATGCCATTCTTCGTATGGCACATCAAGTTCCTCAAGCCGTTTTGTTAAATGCGTCGTCCATTCACTATTCTCGTGAATGATATATATTTTACTCATTTAAATAACCCCCTTTATTTTGTGACCAATTGTCTTTTTCTTTCCACTATAGGCATAACATCTCTCGAAAAACGTTCCATTTCTTCAAGTTGAGGAGAAAATTGCAAGAGCAGTAAATGAGCAGTAAATCAACGCCTACTTTCTCAAATTCTAGGATTCTCCCGGCAATTTGTTCAGGCGTACCGATTAAATTTGGTCTTAGACCCCGGTTCGATACAGAGTAATCATACAACTTTACTTGCTGTTCGAGTTCGGAGTTTCCTGTGAAATCTTTATAACCTGCATAGCCACTAGTTTCTTTTATAGATGTGATTTTAGCGAGTTCCTCTTGAACTTCCTCTTCTGTATCACGGCATACAACATAAGCGGCCAATCCAAACGAACTAAACGGCTCTTTCACTGCATCTGAACGTAACTTTTTCATATCATCTACTTTTGCTTGGACTTCTTCAACTGTTCCGCCGTGCATAACATGCGCATCGCACGATTCAACAATCGTTTCCTTACCCCGTTTACTTTCCCCGCCCGCATACAAAATTGGATTCGGACGTTGAACAGGTTTAGGGTGCATGCGTGCATTTTCAATCGTGTAATATTTTCCTTCATAATTAAAGACTTCTTCAGTCCAGAGTCCTTTTAAAACATCTAAAAATTCCGATGTTCGTTCATAACGTTCGTCGTGCTCCGTAAAATTACCACCGTATTGTTTTGCTTCTTCTTACCACCAAGCCGAAACGACGTTTAATGTAAAACGACCATTACTTATATGATCGATATTTGCAGTCATTTTCGCTGTCACAGCCGGGTTGTGAAACGCTGGCCTCACAGCTGCCATAATTTCTATTTTATCAGTCACAGCCGCAAGTGCAGCAGCCGTTGACCAAGCTTCCAAACTATCACTTTCTGGACCTTTAATATCATTTAAATATAGCTCAGCTATTAATGTCGTATCAAAACCTAGTCTTTCACCAGCTTGAATTACTTTTTTCGCATATTCGAATGTTGGCGGCATTTCTTCATTCTCTACATTCCGTAACCATCCTCCGAAAATAGGTAACCAAAATCCATACTTCATTTCATCCAGCTCCTTTTGAAATAATAAAAAACCTCTTCGATAAGAAGAAGTTTTTGCAGGTCGCAACCTTCATCTCATCTTTCGGAACAGAATGCTCCGTTGGATTTAGCACCTGATTGCAATTTGCAAACGGTTGCCGGGTTTCATAGGGCCTATCCCTCCACCACTCTTGATAAGAATATATATTCTGTTTTCATAATTAATCCTATATGATAACTAGGGATTAAGTCAACAGTTATAGATAAAAAACACTAAACTCTTTGGATTAACAAGAAGTTAGTGTTAGTTATAACTGTTCGGTCTATTTACTGGGTTCATGCGAATTATAATCCAATAACAAAGTCCGCCAAACATATACGCCGCAACATCGAAAGGATCCGAGACACTATAATGTAAATAAACTGGAGTTACATACTCCCAAAACATGCCGCAAAGTAAAGTGAATACGAGTATTCGCGGCAATTTAATTAGCAAAAGTCTTCTTTGATTTCCATAAATCGAAAGTATATTAACAATCCCCACAATAAGTAGGCCTGCAAGTACGTCATTTAAATAATACTTTCCAAATGACCAATTTAGTAAATCCCTCAAGTAAAATTTATTCAATGTGTAAAGTGAAAATGCTCCAAATCCAGCAGAAAAACTCAATCGTAAAAGTTTGCTTGTTTTGAATAAATGATAGATTTTATTCAGCATCCTTTAACAAAATGAGATAATGAGGATTGCTACAACGACCGCACCTACTATACCCCAAAATGTAATTCCGTTACTCTTTTCTTTACTTACAAATGTATGTCCACAATTCGGACAGAATTCTGCTTGTTTGGACACGTTGTTTCCGCATGACGGACAAGGTCTTAAACTCATAAGATTACCCCTTTTCTTTTTATAGGTTTAGATTATGATTCAAATAAATGAAACCTCATCCCAAATGGATCGGTAATCATTAAACTTTTTTCATTGTATTCCATAGTAATTTTGCATCCGTTCTCTAGTAGAACACATTTTGCTGAATCAATATTACCGACAGCAAATTCGAAGAACACATTATTACTATCGCCCTTTTCGATGAAGAAATTAACACCGCTCATTGAAAGCATTGTTTCATTTTCAATGGTTTTTTCAACTTTCATCCCAAAAATCGTTTTATAAAATTGAATTGCATCTTCATAATTAGTGACGCCAATTGCAATATTATTTGTCAACTGGAAGTCGGAATCGGTGAGTATTTTATTCTTCACTTCTACATCTTTTGCGCCTGAAGGGAGAAGATCGAATAATGACCAAGTAACACAATAATCATCCCCGGGTCCAAACGGTGCTTGTGCATGAAGATAAATAAGACCTTGATCATCTTTACGAAATGTCGAAACGCCTGGCAACATACTTTTTCCCTTTTGGAAACCTAGTTCCTTAGTGAATAAACTTTCTTTTACTGAAATCATGGGAAATCGCCATTTTCGCTCCGCTGCAAAATTCTCTTGTACTTCTGGTGCATCTGGAGACGCCACAACAAAACTTGCTTGGTCAATCAAATGATGATAAATCCCATTAAAACCATCAGCCCACATTGTACAATACGAGCAACTCTTCCCCATATTATGAACGACAAACAACTCATTTTTATCGCCAAATAAATCGAATAAAGAGACTTTCTTGTTACCGGTTAATTCAAACTCATAGTTCCTGACTTGTTGTTCAGGGACTGACTGTCTCAAGTTTGAAAGTTGTTTTTTCTTCTCATAGATTTCTCTTTCCAGTTGTTCGATTTGACTTAATAAGTTACTTCTTTCCATAACTATCTACCTCCTTATTTTTAATCTACCATGACTTTAAACTCCTTTCCCTTTGTAATATGTAATCTACAATTATTCTCTTGTGATTAGTATAACAAATTGATAGGCTCTCTTTTTTCGAGATATTTTATACACCATTTACTGTTTTACGTTTCAATGACAATATAGTTTCATCTATCGACAAATTATGTAGATAATCGAATTCTACCTTTTTGATGAGTGCATGAGAAAATAACTGATAGCATTAATAGTGCTCTTTTTTTCGTGAATCACAACCTCATGGTACAATGTGGTAAACAATGATTATATAACAGGAGGCACAAAAAATGGAGCCAGAAAAAGACAAAATAAATGTAAAAACTGTTGCTACTTGGTTTTGGAAATGGTTTTTAAATAATAAAGTTGTAACAATTTTACTGGTCTCATTATTGGTTTTTCTAAACCTTCTCCTACTTTCAAAAATCACATATGTATTTAATCCAATCAAAGGATTTTTCAGTGTGATTGGATTACCAATTTTGATGGCGGGTATTTTATTTTATTTGGTAAATCCTTTGATTGATTGGATGGAAAAAAAGAAAATACCACGTATTGCTGGAATAGCGATTGTCTTTATGGTCATTATTGGTTTGGTTGTGTGGGGGATTATCATCTTAATTCCAATCATACGTGAGGAGACAATGCGTCTTATTGAAAACTGGCCGGCTTATTGGGACAAAGTCATTTCTCAATTCGATAATTTATTGAGAAGTAACATATTTTCCCAATTACAGAATCAATTGGCCGATGTGAATCAAAGCATTATAAAATCCGTTTCCGAGCAGACAAACAGTGTCGTGAATTCAACCTTTTCTGGAATTGGCAGTGTGCTAGGAACAATGACTAACATTGTAATCGCACTTATTACGATGCCTATTATTTTGTTCTTTCTGCTAAAAGATGGTCGGAATTTACCTTACTATACAATGAAATTCATTCCGACAAAGATGCGCTTAAGTACGTATAACCTATTAAAAGAAATCAATACGCAAATTAGTCAATATATCCGTGGCCAGTTATTAGTAGCTTTTTTTGTTGCACTAATGTTTTGGATTGGGTTTGCAATTATCGGTCTTGAGTATGCGGTGTTATTAGCAATCCTGGCTGGTGTATTAAATTTAATTCCTTATTTGGGTTCGTTTCTGGCAATTATTCCGATCTTAATCATCGCATTAGTGGCTTCACCTGCGATGCTTGTTAAAGTTATAATTGTTTTCGCCATTGAACAAACACTTGAGGGACGACTAATACAACCATTGATTTTGGGGAGTAATTTGAAAATACATCCAGTAACAATTATTGTCGTTTTACTGACGGCTGGTAAATTATTTGGTATTCCTGGTGTGATTCTTGGTATTCCAGCGTACGCTGTTATAAAAGTGATTTTTGAACACCTATTTAAATGGTACCAGTTGAATTCAGGCTTGTATGAGCATGACTATAATCCAGCCCCTAAACCGACAGTGGCTATTGGGGAAAGAAAAAAATAAAAGTGAAAAGACTTTACCTAACAATGGTAGGTTCGGTTCACTAGCAACATATCTGGTGAATTATTTTAATATTATTAAAGCAAAAAAATGTCAGACACTCCATTTTGTTGGAGGTCTGACATTTCATTTATTTCTTCGCTTTATGAACTTTTAAAGTTTTCCCTTTACCGTTTAAAATATCTATATATGTCACGGTGTCTTGGATTTTAATGATGCCGATATCCTCAGCTGAAATGCCTGGAATACTTGTAATTGTACCGACGAAGTCGAAAGCACGTATTTTTTTCTTTTTTCCACCGTTAAAATATAACTTCATAATATCTTGGTTCACTAATTCGCTTTTGTCTCTTTTCAATTCAGGCAGACTTTCCAACTTTTTAGTAAAATCCTCCATCGCTTCAGCAACGGACTGTCTTGAAGGCGCTTTTCTTTGTGGAATTTCGAAACGTCAGGGAGAATACTTTTTCACTTTTGGTAACCTAGATTCTCAGTGAATGAACTACCTTTTACTGAAATCATAGAAAATCGCCATTTTCGCTCCGTTGCAAAATTCTCTTGGACATCTGGTACATCTGGAGAAGCAACGACAAAACTTGCCTTGTCAGCCAAGTGATGATTAACCCCATTAAAACCATCTGCACACATTGTACAATGTGAGCAACCTTTCCCCATATTATGAACGACAAATAATTCATTGTTATCACCAAATGGATTCAATAAAGAGACTTTCTCATTGTTGGTTAACTCAAACTCATAATAATGGTTTGTCTTTCATGTTTGCTTTTTCTTAAGCATGTTAAGTAGCGATAACAATATCATTTGGCCATCCGCTGTTACGGGAAGTAAATTAAAAAAGTTAGCCAAGCACATTAATTTGATCATCACGAGCATCCCGCTATCACTTTCAATCAAAAGACCTACAGTGAAAAGAATTAAGGGAGCCGAAGCTGAAATGATCAAGTTTTGAGTATCCGATTGATTGTTTTTGTAGGTGATCACTGGCGTAAAAAAATGTTCGAATTTGAGAGTGGGGTCTCTCCGAAATAATAGAGCGAACGCCCAATGAATTGCTTCATGAAGAACAACAATGCTAATGACGATAAAGACGTAGTTAAAAAGAACGAGAACTGTTTCAGTTGTCATAAGATTTTTTGATGTTTTGATGTTTTTTTGAGTTGATGAGTACTGCGAGCAAAACGAAAACAATCAAGAAACCGAGATACATGACTAAAGCCTGCCATGTAAGTGAGAAGTGGGTGTTCAACTCCTCCTTAGTCATGACAGTTGAGATGCGTAATCCTGCAAAAGTCGTGACGACACTTGTTTCAGTGATTTTAAACAGCTCGTAAATGTAATCGATTAAGAAGACGATTGACCAGATTACCGTTCCAATTCCGATGTACTTTGTGATTTTCATTTTGCCACCTCATATTCTTTCTTTAAGATTAAATATAGAACACATAGTAGTATAAGAAGGGAAGGATACAAGGCTCCTTCAATGCTGATCAGCGCAGATAAAATAATGACAATGACTAATGTTAATACGGATGCGATGGTCTCATTGACGTTACTTTGCGACTTGGGAAATAGAAATCCTGTAATTGTCGCGACAAAAAAGATATTGATGCCGTACATATAGGGGTCAAGACTTTGCGTCTCTGCGATTCCGACATATAGAGCTGGGGACATCAAGATGATGGATACCCCAAGTAAAGAAACAAGTTCTGTCAACGGACTAATCTTGTAGATGCTGAATAACTTGCGAATGGAAATCGTAGCATCTGCATAGGTAATCGCTACGATGCCAAGGATGGGTAATAAGAATAGCCACAGTTGGAGCGTACCGTTCAGTCCATTTTGAATGAATGAACCTATGGAGATGACAATCAACAATGCCCAAAAGTAAAGAAAATTTTTACTCCGCACAATGGCAGGCATCGTGGTCGCTAGCCCAATATTAAACGCCGGTAGCCCAAGTTTGAAGTAATTTGATTGTACATATATATTGTCTTTTGCGAAAAATATGGCATTTAATAGATAGACAATTGTCCCAATCATAAGGCTAGTGAAGAAGACGATGGATGTCATTTGAAGAATAGATTCTTTTTGCACACTGGTCCAAGCGTCTATTTTAAAGCGGATGACCAAAAAATGAACTGTAACGAGTACGATGATCAAAAAATCGAGAGAAAAAGTGAACAAAAGTCTTTTCGTACCTGTAGTATCTTTCAAGACGAAAGCATATAACAATTCAAATGTAAAAAAACTAGCAATGAACAGCGTATGAAGCGTCATGAGTACAAGGCCTGCTGTGAAGATGTTCATCGATATAAGTTTAAGCGCCGGTGCGACAATGATAATTATCAATTCAAAGAAGGCTAAAGCAACACTTAACTTAAAAATCATTTGGCTGACACTAACTTCTTTTTCGGAGAACGGGAGCGTTTTAGCGAAAAACAAGGAATTTTTATTCAAGCTGACCGTTGAATTAATTAATATAAACAGAAAGGCACTTAAGATTAAGACGACATTGAAATAACTACTCAGTGTCATTTTTGCTGAAATCATGAGTTCCGCGCTATTAATGTCTTGAATGTTCTTGCTTAAAGTGGCGAGTTGAACCATGTTAAAGTAAAAGTAACCGAGATAGAGAAGAGTTAGGATTAGAATTAATCCATAGCGATTGACTTTGCTCTTAAAGAATGGTCGGTTAAACAAACCGTGGAACGTATCGTTATAAAAAAACTTAAGAATACATAAAATGTTTTTGAATTTCAATGAGTTTGTCATGTAAGACGCCCTCCTGCTTAATAAATTTTGTTAGCTCTTCTGGAGACCCTGTAAAGGAAGTCAGTGTACCTTTGCGCATGAGGCGCACATCCTCGGGAAACCGATCAATGGTGTTGCGTTCATGAGAAACGATGATAATTTTTTTCTTATTGCTGATTGCAGCGAAAATTTCTTGGACGAGAATCACGGTATCAAAGTCGAGTCCTCCCAAGATTTCATCTGCAATGATATAATCAGTATTGGCAGCAATCGCAACTGCAATTTGGATTTTCTTTTTCATCCCAAAAGAATAGGACTCAATCGTCTTGTTTTGGCTTGGCGTCATATCTAAAATATTTAATAGAATTGGTAATTGATCATAATTGCTTGTATCATATCGACTTAAAACAAAATGGGCATATTCTTTACCAGTCATGTAACCTGGCAAATAAAAATCAGAGGGGAGATAAAAAAACTTCGATTTATATTCACGACTACCTGGATTTAACTCGTCCAGTAAAATCTGACCCGAATCCGGCTGAAGCAGGTTAGTAACCATATTCAACAAAGTGGTTTTACCACTCCCGTTGATTCCGACGATGACAGTGATTCCTGTTTTAGAGAAGTTTGTACTTAGATTATCGATGATAACTTGTTTTCTAAACTTTTTTGATAAGTTCTGAATCTCTAACATGAATAATCGTCTCCTAATAAAGAGGGGGTCAAAGAACCCCCACTCCTCTATAAGTAAGTTAAGAAGCTTTACAGGCAATTCCCATTTGCCAAATTTTTGGCCAGTTAAGTTTAACACCTCCGTTAAAGCTATAACCACGACTTGTACAATAAAACGCGTATGCAAACACACCAACAAGTAAAATTAAAGCAAAGACCAACCAGAACCATTTGTTTTCAATTACATTTAAAAACTTCTCTTCAAGTGATAGCTGATAAGATGTGAACACTGCAGTCATTGTGAAGGACCTCCTTTCTAGTAAAAGTGAAGAAGAGGAAAAAAATCCATAAAGACTATGGCATTAGTAAGAGAAGGAAAATTCTGTCTTCTTCCAATTTCATCTTATATCAAATCATCCCCGAACTAAATGGGCATCTTTCCCTATTTTTCTTCTATAAAATGACGCAAATAGCGTTTATTTCGTATTTATATCTAAATTTAGAGATAATTCCTTTGCATTCCACATTCATTCATTCCAATCACCTCACCTATACCTTCAATCTTAGCGTGTTATTCTCCTGTTATCTCATGAAAAGTATTTCTAGCGCCTTCACTTCGTTTCGTTGTTGGAATCCTGTAGCCCATTGAAACAAAAAAATGTTTCAACAGATCCTCGGATTATGTAAAAAGTCTCTGATAGTGACTAGTCTTGATTCGTCTATTAACGATTTTTTTATTTGGCCAGAAGGAAATATAAAGACGAGAATTAAACATTTTTAACAGGGTACAAGACTGTACCTTTTTTACTTTTCTATAGGTACAAAATCGTACTTTTTCAAAAAAACTTGCTATCATCCAAACATTAGGCTATGCCTAATCTAACACTGGAAGTAATAGCAGTTTCTTTTTGGTGTAGAGGATGTTAAGAGTTCTCAAAATAACACGGCGTTATTGAAGAACTTAATGAACATACAGAATTTAAGGTTTGGTATACGGAAGAGAAAAAGGGCGTGCAATCATTGGTTTCGTTTTGCACTGGTCTACGGGTGAGAAAGTTGCCGGCGCAACAGAGGGGAAAATGAACTTGTTGAGGATGATCCATGACAGTGTGATGGAAGATGTGATGTCGTACGTAGCATTGAAAGATGAAAAAAGTCTTGCAGAAGCATGAACTAAAAATGAGGAAAAACGGTTTCATATGTATGAATGGCTATTTTTATATTGGATGGAAAAGCTGATAATAGAAAAGAATCCTCAACTTATCATTTGTACACATGCATTACCTTCATATTTATTAAATCATTTAAAACAGCAGGTGAAAATATCGATCCCTGTTATTAATGTCTATACTGATTATTTCATTAACCAAAAATGGGGAATAGAATTTATCGATTATCATTTCATCCCGAATAAAGAAATAAAGGAAGTTTTGATTGAGCGCGGAGTCGAATCTGACCATGTTCTTATTACGGGGATTCCGATTCATGATCAATTTAACGAGTATCCTAAAGTCCAAAAATCAGAAGGGCATTTTCGGTATTGCTATCAGGTGGAAATCTTGGAACAGGTCTAATGAAAACCTTTATTAATACACTTCAACCTCCAGGGAAAATAATATACAGTGCTTTTCGGAAAAAATACTAAGTTATATAACTGGATAAAACAGAAGGATTTCCCCCTCCTTCATTTTTCAAGACTGACGCTTGCATTTTCAGGTCTTGAGCTTGCAATTCTATCCAATTATATGGCTTTTCAGGAATGATACCAGATAGTGTCAAACTAGCTACTCGTTCAGGATATTGTTTGGAAAATACCAAACCGACTAATGCACCTAGTGACGCACCTACAATATGTACATGTTCGATTGCTAGATGATCTAGCGTTTCATATAGATCTTCTGCGGAATCCTCAATGTAAGTTAAGATATTAATTTCATCCACTTTAGACATACCGTGGCCTCTCAAATCAGGCAGTATGACTTGATAGTTGTGTTCTTTAAAATAATTTCGTTGATAAACAAAATCTAGCATGCCGGTTTGTAATCCAGTATGAAGAAATAGGATGGGCTTTCCTTCTCCTACCATCGTAGTATGTAATATCATTTGCAACTACACCTTTTGGTTGAATTTTTCATATAAGAAAATGGTCAGACACTCTATTTTCAAGAGAGCTTGACACTATTTATTTCTTCGCTTTATGAACTTTTAAAATTTTCCCTTTAACCGTCTTCGTCTTCATCTCAGCTAACACTAACTTCCCTTTACCATTTAAAATATCAATATAAGTCACGGTGTCTTGGATTTTAATGATGCCGATATCTTCAGCGGTAATGCCTGGAATACTTGTAATTGTACCGACAAAATCGAAAGCACGTAGCTTTTTCTTCTTTCCGCCGTTGAAATACAACTTCATAATATCTTGGTTCACTAACTCGCTTTTATCTCTTTTAATTTCAGGCAGGCTTTCCAATTTCAGGGTAAATGCATCCATCGCATCATTAATGGATTGTCGCGATGGTTCCTTTCTTCTTGGAATTTCGAATCCAATATAGTTTTCTATTTCTGCAAGGAACCTATCCTCGTTAGGTGTTGCGAACGTAATCGCCTTCCCTTTTTTACCAGCACGTCCAGTTCTGCCGACTCTGTGTACATAACTTTCATTTTCAAGCGGGACATCATAGTTAATCACGTGCGTAATGCTGTCAATATCAATTCCTCGTGCCGCTACATCAGTCGCAACTAAATAGCGGAATTCCCCGCGCTTAAATTCATCCATAACTGCAAACCGGTCTTCTTGCATCATGCCGCCGTGAAGCTTATCGCATGTGTAATGCAGTTTTTCGAGTTGCGTAGTCAGTTCATCTACGCGGTCTTTTGTTCTACAAAATAATATGCAGCTATCCGGATTCTCAACGATTGTTACATCACGCAATAAATCGAACTTTTTTTGTTCGTCAACAATAAATAATGAGTGGTCGATATTATCGGCCAATGTGACTGTCGACTTAATTTCGATATGTTTTGGATCTTTTAAATAGTTTCGACCTAGTTTTTCAACATTTTCCGGAAGTGTCGCGGAAAAAAACATCGTCATTCTGTCTTTCGGCACTCTATTAATAATCGATTCAACTTGATCGATAAAGCCCATATTCAACATTTCATCTGCTTCATCGAGAACTAAACACTTTACTTCATCAAGTACAAGCGTCCCTTTTTCAATATGGTCAAATACACGACCAGGCGTTCCGACGACAACATGACACTTCTGTCTGAGCTCTTCTTTTTGATAATTAAATGGATGTTTTCCGTACACAGCCGCCGCACGAATCCTTTTGAAACGACCAATATTCGTAATGTCTGTTTTCACTTGATCAGCAAGTTCACGCGTTGGCGTCAAAATCAAAGCTTGTGGTTTATTTTCTTCCCAATCGACCATTTCACAAATTGGAATTCCAAATGCTGCTGTCTTTCCGCTTCCCGTCTGTGATTTGACGACTAAATCTTTGCTTTGAAGCGCGAACGGCACTACTTTTCCCTGTACTTCTGTAGGTGTTGTATACCCGAGCTTATCCAACGCCCGAATAATCTCAGTGCTTAATTTATAATCTTTAAATGTCATGCTTTTTCTAACCAACCTTTCATCTTCTTACATTATCCCACATACGGGAGTTAGAGAAAAGGAATTAAGGCGTATCATGCTACTATTATTCCCCATCTAGTCCCTTTCCCATCCCTTGCAAGAAATGTAATCCGAATTTAACAGCACGGTTGACATCAGGATCTTTTAATGACTTGATCAAATCAAAGACACCAATTGTTTCACTGTTTCCATCATGTAATTCCGCTTCATTCAGCCCACTTTGTACACTTGCAGCTAGTTTTGCTGTAACATCCGGACTTATCGCAGTCAGCATGCTGGATGCATTTATTACATGATTGACCAAATTAGTCACTGGCTCACGGGATACTTGGTCAACTGCAATTTCAGCGATTTCATCTTTCGCTTTGACCATCGCTTTCACTGCATCCAACACGCCAGCGTCATCCAAATCACCAGTTATTTCAAGAAGTTTGTTAATCGCTTGTTCTTGTTTGGTCAGCAATAATTGCAGCTCTAACAGTTTCTCACTTTGAATTTCTTCCGCTATTAATTCTTTCAGTTTAATAGAAGTAATTGGTGCTGCCATAGAACATCACTCCTCATTATTTGTCGTTAAGTGGATATATCCTGGTTTCGCCCATTTTTTCTCCACTTCAATCCCCGGCCTTGGATTGCGTTTTTTATTTCGATGATTTGATTTTGGCAATGGAGATTTTCCAGCTCGTTGAATCACTTCCATCCGTACCATCGTCTGTTTAAAGGCAGGTGTATTTGTGCGTTCATCAACTGCAGGGCCAGTCAAAAAGTTAATGGCCGACTCTTTTTCTACTGAATTCATCGGTAAAAAAAGTTCGTTTTCTTTAACCCGATCCGTTACCAGTGCAGGCAGCCTTAATGCGCCATACGGTGAAACTAGACGTACAATGGAACCGCTTTGCACACCGCGCTCTTTTGCCAGCTTGGGAGAGACTTCCACGAATACTTCAGGCACCTTAGATTGGATCCCGTCCGATTTATTTGTTAAATTTCCTTCATGAAAATGCTCAAGCAATCGCCCATTATTAATATGGAGGTCAAATTCTATCGGAAACTCCACTGGCTCTACCCAATCCGATAATGCAAAACGTGCTTTCCTGTCAGGGAAATTAAACCCATCCTCGAAAAGTAAAGGTGTGCTCGAACCATCTAAACTTCCCCATAAAAAACTATCCCAGTTTTCCATCACGCTATAATCCGCTTGACTAAAGAGTGGCGATAAACTTGCCATCTCCGCAAAAATTTCACTTGGGTGGCTATAGCTCCAATCCGCACCCAGTCGATTGGCAACTTCTTGAATAATCCACCAATCTGCCCTTCCTTGTCCCAATTCAGGAAGTGCTTTGTATAATCGCTGTACGCGTCTTTCCGTATTCGTAAATGTCCCGTCTTTTTCAAGCGATGGAACTGCCGGTAAAATCACATCTGCATATTGCGCTGTTCTCGAAAAGAATATGTCTTGAACAACTAAAAAATCCAATTTAGATAGCATATCATGCACGTAATTCGCATTCGAATCGACGAGCGCCATATCTTCACCGACAATATACATCGCTTTCATCATATCTTCCTCCACCGCTTGAAGCATTTGTATATTATCAAGTCCAGGTTTATGGTCGATTTTGACGCCATAAGCTGCTTCAAACTTTAGGCGAGCTTTTTCATCCGTTACATGCTGATAACCTGGTAGCCATCCTGGAAGCGATCCCATATCACAGGCACCTTGCACGTTATTATGCCCCCGTAGCGGATAAGCGCCCGCACCAGGACGACGATAATTCCCAGTAGCAAGTAGCAAATTCGAAATAGCTGCGGATGTATCCGAACCGCCTGTATTTTGAGTCACACCCATTCCCCATAAAATACATGTGCCGTCCGCTTGATGAATCATTTCTGCGGTTTCGACGAGCTGGGTTGTTGAGACGCCAGTAACTTTTTCCGCGTAATCTAGTGTATATTTCTTCAATACTTCTTTAAATTCATCAAATGAATGAACATTTTCCTTTATAAATTCTTCATCATGCCAGCCTTGATCAATCATATATTTTGTCACGGCCATGAGCCACACTTGGTCTGTTCCTTGTTTCGGACTGATAAAAATATTTGAACGCTCGGCCATCTCATGTTTCCGTAAATCCGCGACAACCAATTTCTGGCCATGTAATTTATTCGCTCGCTTCACGCGTGTAGCTAAAACAGGGTGGCCTTCAGCCGGGTTCGCACCGATAATGATGACAAGACCTGCCTCGGAAATATCTTTAATCGTGCCGGCATCCCCGCCCATTCCTACCGTACGAAATAATCCGTCTGTCGCAGGTGATTGGCAGTAGCGCGAACAATTATCCACATTATTCGTTTCGAATACTTGACGTGCTAGTTTTTGAACGACGTAGTTTTCTTCATTCGTAATCTTCGAGGAAGAAATGATTCCAACCCCATCTTTTCCATGCTCTTTATTAATTTCGCCAAGTCTTAATGCAACCAGGTCAAGTGCTTCCTGCCATGTCGCTTCAACAAATGACTCACCTTGACGAATTAATGGTGTTGTTAGCCGTTCTTCGCTATTAACAAAATCCCAACCGAACTTCCCCTTAACGCAAGTGGAAATTGCATTTACAGGTGCCTCCGAAACGGGTTGGATTTTCAAAATCTTGCGGTCTTTCGTCCACACTTCAAAAGTACAACCCACCCCACAAAATGTACAAACCGTTTTAGTCTTTTTGGTTCTTGTCTCACGCATCGCTGCTTCTGCCTCGGAAACCGCCATGATTCCACTGTATCCGGGCTCAACATTTTTAACTAGATCAATCAATGGCGACATAACTTCTTCTTTCATTCCGGTCATGAATCCAGCTTCACCGAGCATTGATTTCTCCATTAGCGCATTACACGGACATACTGTTACACAATGTCCGCACCCCACACAGGACGAATCATTGATCTTCGCGCCATTATCCCATAAAACAATCGGGCGGTCCCTTTCCCAATCCATCGTCAACGTTTCGTTCACTTGCAAGTTTTGGCAAGCCTCTACACATTGGCCACATGCAATGCACTGATTTGGATCGTAACGGTAAAATGGATGTGTAAAGTCGACACTGTCCTCTGTGCACTTCGGCTCATAAGGGTATTTTTGGTGTTCAATTTCCATCATGTCAACTGTGTTGTGTATTTTGCAGTTACCATTATTGTTGTCGCATACTGTACAATAGAGTAAATGATTTTCAAGAATCCGGTCCATCGCTTCTGTCTGCGCTTCCTTCGCCGCCCGGGATGAAAGTGAGATATTCATTCCTGAAACGGCTTTGGTTGAACAAGCGCGTAACAGATTGCCATCTACTTCTACTATGCACGTATCGCATGTTTCAATCGGATCTACTTCTGGCAAATAACAAATTTGCGGGTGTTCAATTTTAAATGCATTGATTACTTGAAGTATTGTCATTCCATCTTGAAAGTTAAAATTCTCCCCATCAATTTTAATTGTCACTGAATGCCCCTCCCTTTGACTACTACAGAATAAGCTTTACTATAATTGTAGTTGATATTTTTAGAATAGACAATGTATTCTAGCATTATAGGTGAATAGATAAATAGCTAAAATGAAAGGGGGATTTCTGTGAAGAAAATTCAAAAACGAAATATTATACGTTTTTCACTAGGGAGTTTTCATCAAAAAGAAGACAATGTCGCTATCGAGCACCCCGTGACGATTAAAATTAACGATAAAGAATTTATGACAATCGTTTGCACGCCTGAATATATCGAAGACATGGTAATCGGCTTCTTGGCATCTGAAAGAGTAATCGGTAAATATAGTGAAATTAAAGAGATTTGGGTGCAAGAAGAGTTGGGATATGTGCACATAAAAACAAATAAGCTTTATCCTTTTTATGAAAACTTGCAAAGTAAACGCTACATCACCTCATGTTGCGGGATGAGCCGACAAGGATTTGTTTTCGCAAATGATGCACTCACGGCTAAAAAAATGACCGAGACTCGCGTCACTTTGACAGCCAATGAATGCTTTTCATTAATGGCAGAAATGGAGAATTCGGCAAAACTGTTTCAAGATACGGGTGGGGTTCATAACGCTGCATTATGTGATCGGAACGGCATTGTCTTATCAAGAATGGATATCGGGCGCCATAACGCTTTAGATAAAATTTATGGGCACTGTTTGAAGAATAACATTCCAGTCGGCGATAAAGTGATTGTGTTTAGCGGCCGAATTTCCTCTGAAATCCTGCTGAAAGTCGCCAAAATCGGTTGCGAAGTCGTATTGTCGAAATCGGCCCCTACTGAACTCGCATTACAACTCGCCGAGGATTTAGGTATCACGACAGTAGGCTTTATCAGGGATGGCTCTTTCAATTTATATACACATCCAGAACGAATTATTTTTAAATAAATTTCCATCCGGTACCTTCTATGCGGAAATGAAATAGAATAGGAGATTTAAAAAGTTGGTTAAATTAAATAAGATTAATATCGATTTCGACTGCAATAAGGATACACCTTATTTCCAAGTAGCTTCAGAACAAAGAATTAGGTTCGGTATGGAAGATTTAAGTATCACTTTGATTCAAAAAATTGTTGGAGATATATTTAAAGAAGATGATCATATAAATGTTATATTTTTATCAGGGTATGTCGCTAATAATAAGCGTTATTCTTCAAAACCAAAAATCGGAAAAATTATTGAAATAAAAAACTGGCACGAAACCATCGTTAAAGACAGTTCTATTGGTGAAGATGTTGTGTACGCTACTATAAAGAATTTAAATCGTAATGATATAATTAAATATTGCTCAAAAATTTATAAAGGCCACAATGAAGCTTATATTTCTTTTTTCAACGATAAATCCCTGTTATATGTAAGTAGCGATGTTATTGATATTATTTCAAAGGATGTTAATAAAATTGCGGATTTAAAACGAAAGTACTTTGAACAATACAACAAATATTATGAAGAACAGACGAACCCTAATATAGAATAACAAAAAGCATCGTTTTGATACGATGCTTTTTCACATGAAAACTCAATCCAAAACCTGAACTCTTATCACATCCGACACCGATATTCGAATTTTTTCAAATGAGGTCGTAAACAATATCTGGCTTAAGCGATAATCGATTCTACTAATAACCCCTTCAAAAGTGATGACCTTCCCATCCTTCCAGGTTTTGATGTTTACCGGACTGCCACTTTGAATGCTACGTTCAATTTCTTCTTGAATTAAAAGCAATTCCCAATCATCAAATTCCGGCTTTTCAACGTAGTCATCCTCGGCCATCCACTCCCTTAACGCTTCCACATGCTCGGGTAACATCATTGCGGTCCACTTCTTCGTTCCGCGGTCACGAATGTTTTTGTACATTAAATCACCATGCTTTCAGTTTGGATCACAGGAACTAGCGCAAGCACATTGTCGATTTTGAAAATTCTGGTGGATTTACGCAAATGGCAATAGGCTCGGAAAGTCCCCTCTTCAATTTGAATAACCTTGACTCTTCGCTTACTAATTACTCCGTTATTTGCAATATAAATCATGTCCAGTGGCTCCCTATACTTCATCGAATTCACCAGCTTCATGCGCACGGGTGTTCCCTCCTTTCTTTCATTATACGGAATGTGTGTTCGGTTTGCAACTAGGAAAATTATACAGTTAATTGAAACTAGAGCTGAATATCTTTCACATGCTGATGTAAAATAGTATAATTGGCAAGGCTAAACAAGAGTCAACATAGAGAGGTGAAGTAAATGTCCCGTCAGCAACAAGATGACAATGATTCAAAAAATAAAGGACAGAAAAAGTTTTTGGAAATATTGGGCGACACCATTGTTCCCAATCAATTATTATTTGCAATTATATTAAGTGTCAGCATCAGTTTAGGTGGCTATACTATTGGCCTTCGAATTTTTCCCGCAATTGCCAGTGAAAATATGGTTGCATCATATTCCCTACTTCTTGGCATTGTAGGTACTGTATTATCTTTAGTGTTATGTTCAATAATCTTTAAGCCTAAACGGATATTACTTGAGGAAGAGACCTCAATTGAAAGCATGAGGGAAGTTTTTGAAGACTTGCAATTAGATCCCCATGAGGAATTAAAATTGATTGAAAATGATCCGATTATAAAAAAAGAATTAAAAGACCTTGGCGTGTTAAAACACTTCGAAGCATTGGGTGGTGACAATAAAAAATGAGTTTACTTATGACCGCCATATTATTCGCCTTTATAGGCGCAATTGTTTTTTCCTTGATTGGTTTGATTTCTGGAACAGATGAAACAGCGGTAATGGTTCCCTTAACTTTATTGGTCGTCTTATTAGGTACTCCCCCAGCAGCGGTTTTTTCATTTTTTATGGCGGCAGTATTAGCAAAACACTTAACTCATGCTGTTCCTACCGCGTTGATGGGGATTCCCGGTGACACTACGGCAGTTCCTCTAATTGATCATGCAAACACTTTAAGAAGAATGGGCATGCCGCATATTGCATTAAGAAAGATGCTTTCCGGTGGAATTATAGGGGCTTTTATCGCACTGCCAACAGCAGTCTTATTAGGTCAATTTCTTGGCCAGTTTGCCGATTTCTTTAAATCTTCTTCAGGCATAATCTTTACAATCGCGGCCGTATTAATCGCTTTCTTTTCTCAAGGTAGATGGGTAAGTGTATTAATGATTATCCCTTTTGCTTTTTTCATTAAAAGTCTAGACATGATTAGCTTCAGCATATTAGACAAACATTTGGTCATTAGTTTCTTCTTAGGGATTGCGATTGGCCCGATGTTCTCTGATATACTCACTGCTACTTCTTCAAGCGCAAAACGGGCAATCGAAAAAAGCGAGCCGAAGAAATATCAATTGGCACCCGAAACAAACATGTGGAAAGGCTTTTTCCCCAATCCATTGAAAATATTATCAGGAGAACAAAAACTATTCACGGCTATTACGGCTTTCATTTCATCGCTCACGTTTGTTTTTAGTCCCGTTGGAATGACTTCTCTAATGGGAGAAATTGTCGGTTCCCGAACAAAAGGCGCATACAAAAAGTCAACGACTAGCTTAGCCGTTATGAATGGTGTTACGGAATCTACATATATTGCGGAAACAATTATTCCGTTAATCGCTTTTGGTATTCCGCTAAGTCCCGTTGCATTGGGTCCGGCTTCCCCGTTATTTATTGCGCCGCCCATTTTTACAATAGACCCCGTCAACAACTTGCATACTTATTTAACGTCATGGGAGTTTTTCCTATACGGTGCGATTGGTCTTATCGTAGCAGCATTGATTGCCTACCCGTTTACAATGAATTACGCACGAAAAGCTTCAGTCTTGGTCATGAAATTTATTAGCCAAGAAGCGATTGTCGCAATGTTCATAGCGCTAGCCTGTCTCTTGGCATTCCATGAAGGACAAGTCGTCGGTATCGTTTTAACATTTACAGTAGCGGCGGTTGGTGGCCTGTTAAATCGTATTTTAGGCATCGGTGCAGGCGTGCAATTTATGGTGTTTTATGCGTCGGCTTGGATTATGTTAAAGATGTTCGGAATCTAATTGCAAGGCCTTCCATTTCAACTAGACCTCTATTATTGATAAGCTATAGGTTACACGTAAAGGAGGGAATTTGAATGAGACTAAAAGATAAGAAGGTTATTGCCCTTGTCGAAGATGAATTTGAAGATTTAGAACTTTGGTATCCGATTTATCGTCTTCGTGAAGAAGGTGCGATTGTTCACTTAGTTGGATTAGAAAAAGGAAAAACGTATATTGGAAAGTACGGTGTTCCAGCAGTATCCGACTATCAGTTTTCCGATATTCGTGCAGAAGATTATGATGCGATTCTTGTGCCTGGAGGATGGGCGCCTGATAAATTAAGAAGATATGAAGAAGTGCTGAACTTCATCCGTGTTATGAATGATGCTAAAAAACCGATCGGTCAAATTTGTCATGCCGGATGGGTACTCATTTCAGCTGACATTTTGAAAGGTGTAAATGTAACAAGTACGCCAGGAATAAAACACGACATGATGAACGCTGGTGGAAACTGGACGGATGAAGCTGTCGTTGTTGACGGTCATATTGTTTCTAGTCAACGTCCACCTGATTTACCGCCATATGTTAAAGCATTTGCAGATGTACTTGCTGCGAAATAGATAATTATCAAACCCGGTTCTGCTTACTAGCAGAATCGGGTTTTTAAGATATACGAAGAAAAATTCCTTCCTTCTCTTGTTTGTGTATAATTGTATATAGTGCAAAGTGTTGGTAGCCAGGGGTGAGCGCGTGGATTCAAAGAACGATTATGAAGATAAAAAGATTGAAGTCGAAAGCAGTCAAGAAGTTGACGGAGAAATTAGCGATGAAGAATTACAGGTACTTGTATTAGAAGCACAGCGGGAGGCGCTTTACAAGGCATCACTTGAGCAACCAAATTCCAAACCAAGACATTCCTTCCCGAAATGGATTTTTTGGTTGATGTCAATCATGATGCTCGTTAGTACATTTTCAGTCGTATTTGAAATCTATTCGATTCCAGCAATTGACTTTTTAAGAACATCAATGAAGCTGTCGCAACAAGAGGATATTGCGGCTTATAAAGACGCTGTTGTCGTAGTTGTGACAGAGGATGGTAAAGGTACGGGTTTTAGTATCTCCAGCGATGGAACAATACTGACAAATCATCACGTCATTGAAGGAAATACCGCAATCACCGTTGTGTTTCCCGATGAAGGTCGTTTTACAGCTACTGTTGTAAATACATACCCGTCAGTCGACCTTGCTGTGTTGGATGTCGATGCCGAAAACCTACCGTTTTTAGAACTTGCAGATCAAACAATATTTACCAGCCATGAACCAATTTACTTCATTGGTAATCCACTGAGTTTTAAAGGAATCGCAAATGAAGGAACAATTATTGATTATACACAATTAACTGATTGGGACGTTCCAGTCATTATGATGGAAGCACCTGTTTATCGAGGAAATAGTGGCAGTCCTGTAATCAATCGAAGCGGTGAAGTAATTGGTGTTGTATTTGCGACTATGAAAGACGAAGTCCACGGTAAAGTTGGTTTGTTTGTGCCGATCGATGAGTATTATCATGCGATTGAGTGACAGCAGCCTCATTGCTGCTTGCGCCCGGACACTGTTTCGGGCGCATGAACTTTAAGATTCCCCCGCATACCATTTGGGAATCAGTAAATCGAAATCATCAAATTGACTTAAAGTAAAATCAGTATATATTTTAAAGCGCTCTTGCTGATCCAACGCTATTTCGTTAGCCCAAACTTCTGCAGACATAATGTGAATCGCCGCGTACAATCTGTGCAATTTCCAAAACGATGTCGGAATGGCATTGTTATCATGATAGCCGTCCAATACCCCGCGTGAATAAGCTTTACTTATTGGCACATTAAAATACTCCATTTTGTAGAACTCATTAATGGGGTCCGCATATGTTATTTTTTGCATATCAATCAAACCAGTAAATTGTTCTTCATGAATCAATATATTCCCCGGATGAAAATCATAATGCTGAACACAACTTGGGCGTCCGTAAATTAAATGCAGATGATTCATGACAAAACGAGCAACCTTTTCGTACCGTTTATTCTCAACAGCAATTTTGGAAAATCGTGGCAACAGTCTTTCAACTTTAGTAATCCACCGGTGGTCCCAAGCTGGATAGTTGATCGGGGCTGGAATCTGATGCATCTTGTAAAGCGTTTGTCCAACCTGTTGACCGTTTCGATATTGGGCTTCCTGACTGAGTTTCGGTAGCATCACTCGCCCATTTTCACCTTTGATATAATCCAAAATCATATAAGGACTGCCATCATGAACCCCTACTTCATGCACGAAAGGAATATGCGAATCATTTTTATTCGCTGCTTTTACTAAGTTTGCCTGCAAGTCTAATCGCTGTCGATCACCATTTGGAGATATTCGCACTAAATATGTATGATCCACACACCATTTCTCATCAGCCGAAAACCCTTCTTCGATAAATTCAAATGATGAATTATTTTTCAAAAAAGGGATTGAACGAATATCCATTGACTGCCCCCCCCATCGAATCATCTTTTGTTTCTAGACCTATCCATTCTATTCAAAATAAATTCGTAACCAAAAGCAATGACCAACCCCGCAAATAAAATGACAAAATTAGAGAATAACTCAACTTCCTTAAACCAGTAATAGATAATGTTAATTAATAACAAAATTGCAAACGACAAAAATCCAAGCTCTTGACCTTTCTTACTATTTACAATTTCAGTTTCAGTCATTTTTTTAAAAAACATAATATATCCCTTCTCATTCTAAATAATTATCAAAACTCTTCCATATAGGATGTATCGATGATCCATGGTTTTCCAGTTTTCGCATCGATTGCCCGCATATGTCCAACCGTTTCCGGGAATGAAGGCAAATAGTTCAACTTATAGGTTACCTGATCCTCTTCAATTTCTTTAGACCAGGTTAGTTCCATTTCAAGAGCGTTACCATAAATCTCAATCGCACCTTCAAGTGGAATTGTACAAACGCTATTAATTTTCGAGAGGTCCAGTAATACCTCAGAGTCAGTATTAACTTCGGTAATAATAAGTGTATTTGGATTTACTTCTATTGTGATGGTAGCATTCCCCACCCGAATTCCCCGCTCAAATCGTTGAAACGTAAAGCGAAAAGGGGAATCTTCCTCCTCTAAATCTTGATATTCCTCTTTTAGTAAACAAAAATTTTCAAAAGTATTTTCGTATTGACTTTGTAAAAATAAAATTGACTGATTGCATGCGGTTAAACAATCTTTATCAAGAGATTTGTCAACCGACGATAGCTCGATATACTCCAACTTTTGCACGTCAAACATTTCAATTGTATGGATTTCACCGTCAGTCCCAACACCCATGACAAAATCCTCGACAGCATAAACTAAATGGTACTCGTCATCTGCTCCAATATAATCAGTGTCGAATTGGCAGATCATAGGCATTAAGATAAGTTCTCCTAGATAGATCTGTTTCGCTTCTTCCTTTGTCAATGTAATGATAGGTTCCTGGATGACAAAGGACTCATTTGTAAATGTCGCCGAGGAAATCAATCCATTTTTCTCAACTTGAATTGACACACCAGAATTCGGTAGTTCCAATCCCATAAACGGATCTTTACGTATGAATTCAATCCACCAATAGTCGTCAAAATCTATTGCTGCGGATAAATGTAACAAATCACAGTCATCTATAAATTCATTGGCGATATTACGTGAGCGTTCTAACACGCTCTCTTTTTTTACCGTATCCACCTGATTAAAATAATCCGTATCGACCGACAAGGATTCTAAGTTGTTTTCGTCATTAATGACGAAATATAGAAAAGTAGTTCCTTTTAAAATATCGTTAACTTCATAACTATTATCATCGGATCCCATTTGTTCTATCTCCAGATGGTTTCGATTTACATCGGGCAAAAATAATAAAATTCGTTCTACAGGACTATCCAACATAATTTACTTTCCTCTTCTCATATTCAAAATAATCCACTTTTAATTATAACTACTTATAATGAGCAATGACAGAACTATTAATAGTTTTTAAAAATAATTTGGGAGATATTCACGAGGGTCGTTTGATATTTTATATTTCACTGGGTATAATTATAGTAGAATTGCATAGGCTTAGGAGACCGAGTGCATGCAACACTCGGCTAAGCAACTGTGTGACCGCAGTAGGAGCGGTTGGCCCGGTTGAAGTCACTGATGACCGTCATACCTTAGCTGGGGGGACGGTCATTTCTTTTTACAAAGAAAATCACCAATGTTATTACAACTGCAAAAATCGCCATAAATATAGATGCAAGATGAAATAATAGATTCATCGTTTCGTAAATCGACATTGGAATCACCTCCATTATGAAGGAAGTGACCAACCGCTCCCCTACCAAAACAGCTAACATAAAAACAGTGTAACACAAACAGAACAAGTGTTCCATAGTGCAAAGTGAATTAGACTATAGAACCAGTCTGGGGATGATTTATATATCAGTAACCTCGCTATATTACAAAAAAATTTAAAGAATAAACCTTCCCTGGACTGGGAAGGTCTATATTTAGAATCTTTATCGCTAAATCTTAACTTACTTATACGTTTTTTCTGATTCTCTTTTTTGTCGTTGATTTGGCGTCATTGGATCGTGCTTGGGATTCAGGTTCCCCAATTCAGCAAGTTCCATTGAAATTTCTTCTTTTATTTTATTAGGTTTAATCTTCTGGTTTTTTGGTGTTTGTGGCAGAGAACCAGAATTTCTACTAGCGCCTTTAAATTGATTTCCCATTATAAAACCTCCTTTTTTTCGTTTTCGTTCCTAATTAATATGGCTTAGTCACTAAATCTAATTCAGAAATGTGCCTAATTTTAAAAACATATTGCGTATAATAAATTGGAAGTGCTGAATATAGATCGTCCCATAAAAAACTATCCAATTTTCGCGGTAAAATGGTATCTTTACGTATATGGTATATGCTAAAGTCATTTTTCCGAAGGGGTGGAATATATGCGCCACAGGCTCGAGATCCAAAAAATAAAACCTTTAATCCTTTTTTCACTTAAAGGATTTTCGCAGGTTATGTTAATGGAAAACAGATTTTCTGGTGGGTTGATTTTGTTAGGTCTTATATTACACTCTCCATATCTCGGTCTCATGGCGCTTCTCTCGTCGATCGTCGGGACAAGTATTGGACTTTTAAAGGATAAAGAAACTGCAAAGAAAGGCATATATGGATTCAACTCAATCTTGAGTGGCGTTGCAGCCATGCTGTTTTTACATGGCGATTGGCGGTGGATTATCGCTCTAATTGCTGCAGCTTCCTCAGCTTTTTTAATGTACTTTTTATCAATGATAGTTATCCGGTGGAAGATACCTGTTTTAACAACTCCCTTTGTCGCGATAACCTGGATTGGGCTACTCGTAACATACCCGATTAACTTTTTACACAAAAATCCGGCATTCATTACTAGTTCACCGGTAAAATGGAATATCCCATCAGAAGGGAAACCAAATTTCATTCTCGGATTAATCAAAGGCGTTGGAGAAGTTTTTATTATCGACTCATTTTGGGCTGGTTTGTTTATTCTTATCGCTCTTTTTGTCGCTGGTTGGAGATTCGGGGTGTATGCCGTCTTTGGAACATTCATTTCATGGCTTACTGCACGATCTTTAGGCGTTGATACTGAATCATTGGATTTGGGTCTCTATAATTACAATGCCGTACTGACAGTCATTGCAGTAGGATTGTTATTTGATGATAAAAGAAATTATTTACTTTATGGAATATTGGCCGCCGCAATGACTGTCCCAATAACTGCTGGCATGGATGCTCTTCTCAATCCAATTGGTCTGCCTGCTTTGACATCTCCTTTTATCATTAGTACTTGGATTTTTTTAATCATACGAAAAATAACCCCTTGATTAAAAATAGTGACTTCACTTACAAAAGGAATTTGCAAGTAAAGTCACTATTATTATCTATTGGTTAGTTTTTTAATCCCTACATTTCTTTCTGCTTGTTCTTCTTTTGAAGCCAAGTCATACTTTTTTAGAAAATGAAATAACTCATTGAGTGTATTCTGATTAGGTCTTTTCTCCAATAACTGATTACTCACAATAAATAAGTCTGCCGGGAGAAATGATTTTTGTTCGGATAACTTCTTTGTTACATCCTCCAAAGTATGATTCAAATTACATGTACTCATTTATATCATCCCCTTTTCAAAAAATACTTTTAAATCTGACTCTCACTTCATCATACCATTATTCAGCAAATTGATGACTAATTATCATGGATATGGAAAAGCTAATATAGAGGTGAATTTATTGATGAGCGAGAAAAAAATGCCGCATGAAAAAATGACGGAGAAAAACAATGGATTATCTTCCGCGCAAGAAGTTACGTACCAGAACGAGTTTAAAAAAGCTGATAATGCCGTTAAAAATGATACAAAAGCAGAACGTCAAAACCGCAAAAGTTAACCAAGGTCTACCTTTTACAAGCTACTGCGATTTTCCGTTTCTGAAAATCGCAGTTTTAAAATTGTTTTCTTAAAATGGGCATACTAAAAGCGTATCTTAACTTAAGGAGGGATATCTAATAAATGTCATTAAGTAAAGAGCTTGAGGTTTTGAAACAATTTCACTGTGAGAACGACCGTTGTGTATTGAGTGTATACTTGAATACCTATCCCGGTGATCCGCAGCAATTAAACGGCGGGTGGAGAATTCATTTAAAGACAGGATTAAAGCGAATTGGCGAGTATATTACCGCTTCAGAAAATGAAAAAGAATTGAAAGCATTTAATGAACTCAAGAAGAAAGTTACAGAAGAAGTGGAAAGCAAAAAGAATAACTTAAGCAAAAGTGTTGTAATTTTTGCCGCGATAGAGCCTGAATTATGGTCAGTCCACTATGTGCAAGTCCCCGTTAAGACCAGTTTCCACTGGGAGAATCTTCCCATGACTGAAGAGATGGAGTACATGTACAAAGCATATCCCGAGTCGGGCGTTATTTTACCGAGTTATGGGGAAGTCCGCATTTTAGATACCGCCATGGGAGCGGTGAAAGATGAACTTGTGTATGAATTTGACTCGGGCGTGGAGGCTTGGAAAATCCGGAAAATAGAATCAGCTAATCATGACCGCGGAAATGGAAAGAAAACCACCGCTGGCCCTGCATTAGAAGTACGGCCGAGAACCCAAATTAAAGGATTCTTTAAAGGAATGGACAAGGTTATTGAAAAGCTAAAGAAGGAACGCGGCTGGCACGAAATACATGTATCTGGCGAAACAGAATTAGCCAATGCTTTTGCCGAAACTTTACGAGAAAAACCAGCGAGTTGCATTTACAAAAATCTAAATAAAAGCAAAGCGAATGATGTAATTCATCAGGTTTTTGAAAAATAAAAAGTCGAGACAAACTAACTACCCAACATCAAATTGGGTAGTTAGTTTTTATTACTTTAAACTCTTCTGTAAGCACGACGTTCAGCGTATTCGGAGCAGGCTAAACATAATTTTACATTTTCTTCGGAGGGTTTCCGATAACTTTGAAACTCCCTCGTTCTGCGTTTACACATCGCACATTTCGTCTTAAAAAAACCAAACATCGTCTAAAATCCCCCTAAAAAAACTTATCTTTATTTCATGGTATCACAAACTTCTTGCTTAAATTAATTGTAATATACATGGGTGGCAGCTTATACAATTTTGTTCTAATCTGAATACCCTAAAGTAAAGGAGGTTTTGGTGATGCCACAAAAAAGAAATAATAGATTCCGTTTTTGTGTCTTGCCGGGTTATAACTGGTGTGAACCAGGTTGCAACGGACCAGGTGCGCCTATAAACGAAGTGGATGCGGCTTGTAAAGCGCATGATGCTTGTTACCGAAGAGGTAGACATCGCTGTGAATGCGATCAAGAATTTCTCAATCGACTACGTCCCAGTATAAATTCAAATACGCAACAAGGAAGGCATGCACGACTGCTTTATCATTATATGAAAATGCAAACAATCTTCTCTTGCAATAAATGGTAGTTATGAACAACTTAGTGGCCCAACAGAATTCGCGGATATTATTCAATGAAAAGAGGTCTTCACATAACAGGTTTATAGCCTATAGGCTTCGGGTATAACTAGTTTGTCAATGTCGTGCGTCTACCGCACAATACGCTGACTAACAAATCGTTTATGGGCTTATAGAAAGGAGAACCAAAGTAAATCAACATGAGAAGATTATCAGATGAAGAGCTAAAAAAAGCTTATTTTCAAGCCAAGGAATTAGGGCTTGATCCTGAATTCATTCAGCAACTAGAAGCAGCACTCAATAGACGTCTAATCAACATACATAAAGGCGTACAGCAAAAAACTAAAGAATCGCTCCCTTAGGCATTTTATCATACTTGATAAACAAATAATTGAAGACCTAAATCGGAAAAATGACGTTCAGGAATGAAATATTTCATTGGAACACTCCGCTCAATAAAATCGGGGTGTTTTTTGTTTTCTATATCAACACGGATTTTTATATTAATTAGGCGATTCATGGTAATATAGAGGGAGTAGAAACAATGGAGGAATTGAATTAATATGACCCTTAGCAATGAAGTAAATTATATGCAGCTGAATACAATGAAAAAAGAAATTACGCGCTTTATGCTTGCCTACAAATTTGCTCTAGATGAAATCAGTACAAAACTTAATATATTAGAACAAGAGTTTAAATTGATCCACGATTATAATCCGATTGAACACATCAATACCCGTTTAAAAACTCCAGAAAGTATTATTAACAAAGCGCAACGCAAAAACATTGAATTATCTTTACCGTCGATTAAAGAAAACATCCAAGACATTGCAGGCGTTCGCATTAATTGCTCCTTTAACGCTGACATTTACAAATTGAGCGAAATGATTCAAAAGCAACAAGATATTGAAGTAGTAGAATGCAAAGATTATATTAAAAACCCAAAACCCAATGGGTATAGAAGTCTGCATTTAATCCTGAAAATCCCTGTTTTTATGTCTGATCGTGTTGAAAATGTCTTCGTCGAAGTACAGATTAGAACAATTGCGATGGATTTTTGGGCAAGTTTGGAACATAAAATTTTCTATAAATACAATAAAGCCGTTCCTGAAAATATTACAAAAGAACTGGCAGAGGCTGCCGAATCTGCTAATGAATTGGACAACAAAATGGCGCATTTACATAAGGAAATCCTAAAAATTAAACAAACGGATGATTCTATTCATACATTGGATGGGCTAACTGAATTCGACTTCCCGATTAACTTTTTGGAATTGCTGACTAAAAGTAATGATTAAAATATAGGGTGAAATAAATGATTTATGCAAGCGGTGTTGTGACGTTTTTATCAAACGACAAAAAAATGACTAGCAAGAAACTTAAGAGGAAAACGATTGCGCTAGAGGTAATAGAAGAAATACCTTCAGAATATGATTTACCAGGTAAAACAATTTGCAAGTATGTAGCGCTTCTTCCGCGAAGCTATGAATGTAAGTCTTTGGAAGACTATACAGGAAGAGTCAAACCATTTTTACAAAAATCAATCCGAAATGTAATTGTGAGCGTTCAGGTTTCCCATCTGAACTACGCAAGTTATCATGCTGTTGCCTCTATAAAAAAATAAATTTGAAAAACCACTGATAATGTTTTTCAGTGGTTTTTCGGGTTACTTATACTTTTGAAACTACAATCTCTTCTTCCACAACATCGACATGGACTTTTTCAACGCTTTCCTCTTCTAAAATGAGATCCGTTAATGGATCCTCTATCTTGTCTTGAATCAC